>JAKSLL010000002.1 GCA_024401215.1 Bacteroidaceae bacterium | reverse complement strand
TATACCGTGTAGGAATACAATCACCTAATGGCGCAAACTTTTATGCAGACTTTGACCTGAATAAAGGTCTGGCAACATTGTATGATGCAGAAGGTAACATACTCCGACAAGATAGTATCAGCGAGAATGCTAAGGCTATGTTCACAACCATTGATCCTCATGCAGAAAGTTATTATCACTTGAGTCCGTATAGTTATTGTGGAGGAAATCCTGTTAATGCTATAGATCCAGATGGAAGAAGTACATGGGTAATAAATCATGCAGAAGGACAATATCAAGTTGTTGGTGGCAATCTTGATGACAAAGATAGAAATATTTATGTCGGATCATTCAACAAAGATGGTGTCTTTGTTCCAACAGGTTCCATTGGTGTATCTACTTCAATGACTTCTTTTTATAATACAGATACAAAGGGTGGTGGTAGTTGGCAAGTAGGAAGTATTATAGATGTGAACGATAGTAGTGGTGATCGATTCCTATCGAATTTGATTTCCAATAATCCTCCTATGATAGACGATTATATGTTAAATGCCCGTAATAATCAACCTTATGACTTTAAGGTAACAAATGGAACCAATCATCCAATAAATGGTATTGATATTTATAGAGGAATGCCTATAGGTGTCAACGGTAATGGTAAAACTATTATAACTTCTGCTAGAGACATTGGCAATATTGCTGCGGGATATGTTGCAGGGGCTAATGGGATGCCATGGACAGCTACCAGAATTGCTTTTGATGCTTATCAAGGTGAAATCGAAAGCAAATCTACAAGAAATGCAGAATATTATGGATGGCGTTTAGGCAATAATAACACAACGTCTTCACAAAAGTTGTCTAATTTAAGTCGCTCGCTTGGAAGTGCTGCAACGTCTTTATGGAATTATTTAACAAGATGAAAAGTAGGTCGTGTTTTAAAGGATGTCTGTTCGCTCCTTTAGCAATAATAATTATATCAGGACTCATATACTTGCTTTTACTACTGTATGGTAAGTATCACACATTTAACCGCACACTCGTTGCAGACATTAAGTCAGTTGGATACGAAATTGTATTTACAGAAGTTGAGCACGACAGTATTCTTGCCTTTGGCTTTAAACGGAAGGATGACAACAAAAATGTATCCACCCTATTTGTATATAATAGTTCATGGGATGTAATATCATTCATTTTTACTAAAGATACTATATACATCAGAGACGAAATGGAATTTCAAGATTTGTTTCCTCCAGAAGAAAGAGACAAGCATCCAAAAGCACCCAAAGATTGGGTGAAGCGCAGAATCATAAAAGGCGATTTGCCATCATCTGTCAAAATTATACCATATTCGGATTCTCTCATCTTTGTTTACGACACAAATAAACATAAATATGTTCTAAAAGATAGTACGATGCATATTTTTAATCTGGCTCACAATGTAGAAAGAGCAAATGAATATTATCTTTTTGATGAAAGTCTAAAAGATACGTTAGAGATTCATCTTAAGGAATGCGCCAAACAATAATTTATAAACAAAAAATCAGAAGCAGATATGAATCAAACTGATAATCATATTGTATGGTGGGAAACTTTATTCTGAGAATTACAGTGAGGTAGTACAACTTGGACACATTCGCCGGACCACATTTTTGTCAATCGAATAGACATCCAAGTAGAGGTGGAGAATGTCCCTTTCGATGATATTGCGAAAGCTCCAAAGGGTGAGTCAAGCACAGTCATACGCCAGCGTGTGCTTATGGCGAGGAAAGCACAGGATGAGAGGTGCCGTTGCCTCGTAACGCATGTCAGCTTGGTTGGCAAATAAGGGTGAAGTTGTGTTCATCCTCGTAGGTGCTTTCTTGAAAAAGGGGATGTTTTAATCTTTGTGCCTCTTTTTTGCCTCTTTTTTTGCTGTGTGATAAGGGATTATGGCAATATTTTTCATAAAAAGGTGAAAAATAGAGTTAATTGTAATGTTTTTTTTGTATCTTTGTCACAATATTATATAACAGTTTATTACACATGCTGAACGGACTATCTATACTTGAAAATTGAAGATGTGTTTTGTTGAGATTGTGATTGAAATTTTCCACTAAAAAGAAATTAACTAATTAATTATTCAGTACACAGGTTAGAAAGCTATATGATGTGTTCGTTTGTGTTCATATAGCAGATGTTGATGCCGCAGTTGCTTCAAACTGTTTGTTTGTATGCGTTATGGCATGCAGAAGAGTAGGTGTGCAACTGAATAAAACAATACGGAATAATACAGAAAAACTAATTTTATTAACTTATGAAAACTAAACATTTACTCGCATTGGCAGCTAAGCCTGCTATCAGTGGTAGTGCTTTTGCTAAGAAAAGAATCAAAGCGCTATTGGCATTGTTCCTGTTTGTGATGGGGACATCTTTATCTTGGGCTCAGTTACAAAGTTTTGAAATCGACTTGGAGCAGGAAACTCCTGTCTTGCCTGCTGGCGTTGAAGCTACTGACGATGGTGCTCATGGACCTTGTTATAATGGTGGTCATGGTTGGGCGCACTATGTTTTCAAGTTCACAGCAACCGAAAGTGTTAAGATCACAATGCAGAAGTGTGGATATGGAGCTTATAATGGCATTGCCGCTTGTGTTAAGGACGCAATAGGAGGCAATGTACTTGGCGAACTTGATACACAGTCAAACAGTTGTGAAGGCGAAGTGTCATGGACTTATGTGTATGATGGTACTCCTAAGGACCTCTACGTTCATTGCGGTGCCTATTGCCACAATGTCAAGGTGGATTTTCTCGGTTATTTGACATCAGGCACATACTACATCCGTAATGTGGAATCAGGCAAATATGTTGCTTGGGGTGCAGCTTGGGGTACTCGTTCTGTTCTTACTGAACATGGTGCTGCTGCAAATGTTACATTGAACAACGGAGCTTACACAATCAGTCTTGGATGTAAGAACGCAACTACAGCTCTTCGTCCAACAGATGGTTTCGCTGACCAAAGTGGTACATGGGAAATCGCTCCTGTTGGCGATGGAACATACACAATCAAGGGAAGCAATGGATACTATCGCTATGATGGCTCTTCACTTCCTGCTGTAAATGGAGCAGAAACAGACAATGGTATTTATTGGGAGATTCTTTCTCCAGCAGAACTTACTGCAAGAATGTCTGCAGCAACAATTTCAAATCCTGTTGATGCAACACACTTCATCAAATCTCCAGACTTCTTGGCTCAAGATGTAAACATCACTTCAGGAAATGCATGGAATAATATTAAGAACTGGGGTGGCAATGCTCAGCCTAAGTTCACGGGTGATACAGGTTCAGGCAATACACTTGTCAACAACACCAATGCAGAAGCATGGAACATGGAAGCGATTGATGTTAACCAGAATCTCACAGGTCTTCCAAAGGGTACATACGCTCTTTCTGCTTACGGATTCTATCGTGCTGGTAGTGCTGCAGGAGCTGCAGATGCTCATGCTAATGGCACAGAAGAACTCAAGGCTCTTCTTTACGCAGGCGAAGCGTCTGTACCATTTATGAGTATCGCTGAAGCTGCAGGTAAAATCGGCAATGTTGGCACAAATACTTCTGCTGGTTACATTCCAAATTCAAACGTAGATGCTGCTAAGTATTTTGAAGCAGGCAACTATCTCAACACTCTTCTTTTCTCTGTTGGCGAATCTGGCGAAGTCCAGATTGGTATGAAGAAAACCTCTAAGATAGATGGTGACTGGGTAATTTTCGACAACTTCGGTCTTAAGTATTTTGGTGATGTCACAATTGCAGAAGTTGAACTTGCAGAATATGTAAATGCTTACAACGAGGCAATGGATGCTGCTGTTGCTGCAAAAGTTCTTGACATGAAAGACGATGCAAAGACAGCACTTAACAATGCAATCACAGATAATACAATAGATCTCAGTAATACAACTGCAGAAGCACTTATTGCTGCAACGAACGCTCTTAAGCAAGCAGCTGAAGATGCTAAGGATGCAAACAAGTTGTACCTGATGACAATCCCTGGTACAGATGTTACAAACTTAGTTCTTGTTAACCCTAACTTTGACGGCAACATCAGCGGTTGGACAGACACATTCACTGGCAAGCTCAACCATGGCTTCCAGAACAACTCAGCTTATGGTCCAATCAACCAGTTCATGGAGTGCTGGGCAGGTCAGTGGTCAGGCGCCACAGCACCTTATGTTCTCCCTAACGGAAAGTTGTATCAGACAGTAGATCTTCCTGCAGGTGAATACACACTCTCTGCTGATGTCATCGCTACTCAGCAGCAGGTAGGTCAGGATGGCTACATCGCCTCTCTTGATGATGTTACAGGTATCTACGTCTATGCTCAGAGTGATGTTCTCTTCAAGTCTGATGCTTGCAATGCAACAGGCGCAGCTCCACAGAGATACGAATTCACATTCAACACTACAGGTGGTCCTACTGAGCTCGGTCTCTTGATTGAGAACACAAACTGTAACTGGGCTGTAATGGATAATGTGAAGCTCGTTTACAATGGTGAATCTACAGTTAACGTAATTCAGGAAGCACTTAAGGAAGCTGTTGCTAACGCAACTGATCTTTCTGGTGTTGATGCTAATGCTGCTGTTAAGCAGGCTTATGCTGATGCCGTATCTGCCGCATCTACAGCAGCTCAGAACAATGGTAAGAGCGACGAATATTATCAGACAGCTTTGAACAACATGAACAGCACTAAGGCTGCCGTTGAAAACTCAGCTAATGTTTACAAGGAAATCGTTAAGATTAACGAAAAGGCAGCACAGCTCAAGGGTACAGAGGCTATTGGTTTATATGCACAAGTTCTCGCTACTTACACAGATAAGACAGCTACAGAGGTAGCACCATTCGAAGCTGCATACAACGCCGCTAAGGCAGTTGCAACTGGTGGCTATCAGATTGAAGGTATTGACAACTCATGGGTAGGTCAGTCAGGCACAGTTCCTGAGTGGGCATGTCCTGATATGCCAGGTGCTCCTGAGCGTTTTGCAGGTGCTCCATTCGAAGGTGATGTGATGACTAAGACTATCACAGGTCTCAAGCCTGGTACTTATACGATAGTTCTTCGTGGTGGTGCTTCAACTACTGGTGCACGTGATGGTTTCGAGGTTCTCACAGGTCAGAACCGTGCATACCTCTTCGCTAACGACGCTCTATACTCAATGGAAGTTTATGACCGTACATCTATCGCTGCAGGTACTGTTGAAACTGCAACACTCACTTGCGGTGTGAAGGAAGACGGCGTACTCAAGATGGGTATCCAGAACAAGACTAAGGGCGCTAACTGGTTTGTCGTAAACCTCATATCAGTAACATTCGATTCTTCTGAACTCCCAACAACTGACGTTGAACTTGCTGTTTCTGACGCTAAGTACGCTACATTCATGGCTCCATTCGATGCACAACTCCCAACAGGTGTTAAGGCTTACACTATTGATGGTGTTGGTGGAGAGAATGAACTTGTAATTACTGAGCAGGGCGCTATAGCTGCAAACACTCCTGTACTCCTCTTCTCTGAAACAGCAGTTACAGAAACTCTCATAGGTGTCAGCATGGCAGAAGCTGCTACTTACACATCAGGCCTTCTTACAGGTGTTTACGCTCCAGTAGAAATCACTGGTGGTTATGTTCTCCAGAATGGTGTCAATGGTGTCGCATTCTACAGAGTTGATTCTTCAGACCCAATTACTGTGCCTGCAAACCGTGCATATCTTGATGGAGTAAATTCAGAGGCAAAGGCATTCTTCTTCCCAGAAAGCGAAGCTACTGCTATCGAAGGCATCAACGCTCTTGCTAACGGCAACGTAGAGGCAATCTACAATGCTGCAGGCGCTAAGCAGAATGGTCTCCAGAAGGGCATCAACATCATTAAGATGGCTAATGGCAAGACTGTTAAGGTGCTTGTTAAGTAATGATTTGTTGGTAAAAGGTAATAATAATATTTGCTGCAAGCATTTTGTGAAAGGAATGCTTGCGGCATAAATAAAAATAAGAAAATGAAAAAGAAGTCTTATGTTAAGCCTGAACAGGCTATTGCGGAAGCAAGAAATGAAGCGTTTTTGATGACTATGTCAGACACTCAGGCAGATTCTACAAAAGACGTCCTTAGCAAGGAGCGTGACACAGATGCTGCCGATGGCGCTACTTACGGCAATCTTTGGTAATTTGTAGTTAATACATTATATAATTAAGGGATTGAATTTTGGAAACTCTTGGCAAATGTGATTTTCTCTTTGCTTGGGAGCATTCCAAATTTCAATCCCCTTATGTGTGAAATCCCCTGTTATGAATTAATCTAGGGGTGTTCTTACGACATTTTCTATGAATAAAATACTATACATAATTCTAAGCATTCTTTGTTCTGTGTCTGCAATGGCTGCAGGAAATGGTGAAAGCGAGAGAGACAGTCTGGGGCGAATACGTTTCAGATATGATTTCATTGTGCCGACAAATGGCAGTTTTGTTGATGCGGTAAGAGCAGCAAACAGGAGAGCGGATAAGTCTAAGAGATTTAGGATATTCGTGAAGTCAAGCATGTACCGTCTTCGTGGCGAAGGAGACACCATTACAATAACAGAAAATGGGAAGAAGCTGCGCATACCAAGTCCTATGACAATCCTCACAGCTCCCAACACGAGCATTGTAGGTGAGGGGATGAAGAACACGCAGATAGAGACTGAGCCTCAGCACGAAGGCATCAGCATCACTTCTACTCTCTTCCTCAATGGTGCTGACAGCACATATATTCAGGATCTTGAACTATGGTCAAACTTCAAGAATGACTTCAATGCCTTTGCAAATCGTTCTGTAGCTCTAAACGAGAAGAATTGCAGAGGTAATATATTCAAGAATCTGTCTTTGATAAGCACTCAGGACACATATTATACGAATGACGGCGGCACAACATATCTTGAGGATTGCTCAATAGCAGGTACTGTAGATTTCATCTGCGGCGGCGGCACAATCTTCTTCAACAGATGTGACATTGAGCTGCGTTCGCGTGGTGATACTGGCAAAGGTGATGTGATATGCGCACCAGCAACAGAGGCTGGCAGGGATTATGGATATGTGTTCAATTCTTGCCGTATATGGGGCGCAAAAGAGCAGGCGAACAAGTACATGCTTGGACGACCTTGGAAGAATGCTCCTCGTGCTGTTTTTATTTGTACTAATATGGAGTTGGCTCCAAACCCTCTTGGATGGACAGAGATGCATGGCACTATTCCTAAGCTCTTTGCAGAATACGAGAGCATAGACCCAGGTTTCCAACTCATTCCTACCGAGGAGAGGCGTACGCATTTCAAGGATAACAGTAATACAACTATAGAGGTGGATTATAATCCGGAGCTGTCGATGGCTGATGCTGACAGGCATGAACTTGAAAATGTGTTTCCTGGATGGCACCCTGACAGAAAGGCTGCACAGGTGGAACCTCCAACAATTAAGGTTAGGAATCGCAATCAGATATATTGGGATGATGTGAAAGAGGCGTGTCTTTATGCTGTTGTTAAGAATCGAGATGTGGTAGCTTTCACTACAGAGCCTCATTACACCATACCAAGCGGCACGGCAGAAGGCGCATGCTATGCCATCAGATGCGCAAACTATTACGGTGGGTTAGGTGAAAGGAGTAATGACGTGTATTACACACGCCGATAAAGTTGGATGATAGTAAAGGAGTATTGCTTAAAACACAAAAACAGCCTTCGCGCAAATTCTGCACGAAGGCTGTTTTTAGTTGCTTTCTTATTGCTGCTGTCAGCTTAGCATACCTGGCTTCCCCCCTTCACCTTATGCTCTACTGTAGTGACAGCTATAGAGCCATCAAAATTCTCAGCAGAGAGAATCATACCTTCACTCACAAGTCCGTTCTTAAATTCACGAGGAGCAAGGTTGGCGATAAAGAGCACCTGCTTGCCAACAAGCTGCTCAGGCTCGTACCACTGAGCGATGCCGCTAATGATAGTGCGTCCTTTTGGTGTGCCGTCGTCAAGCTTGAACTTAAGGAGTTTCTTCATCTTTGGAACACGTTCGCATTCAAGCACGGTGGCAACACGGATGTCGAGTTTTGTGAAATCATCGAAGGCGATAGTTTCTTTTACTGGCGCTGCCTCTGCACTTGCTTCAGCGTTCGCCTTGATGGTAGCTTCGAGCTTGTCCATCTGGAACTTTATGACATCATCCTCAATCTTTGAGAAAAGGAGCGATGGTTTTGCAAGCTGCTTGCCAGCAGGGAGAAGATCTGTCTTGCCGAGGTCTTCCCAGTTGAGCTCATCCATGCATATCATCTCACGGAGTCGTGCAGATGAGAATGGGAGGAAAGGCTCGAACGCAATAGCAAGGTTGGCTGTAAGCTGCAATGAGATGTAGATTATAGTCTTGACACGCTCAGGGTCAGTCTTGATGACCTTCCAAGGCTCTTCGTCTGCAATGTACTTATTGCCAATGCGTGCGAGATTCATAGCTTCTTTCTGTGCCTCACGGAACTTGAATGCCTCAAGGAGTGCTTCCACCTTGTCTTTGATTGTGGCAAATTCTGCGAGTGTTGCCTTGTCGGTTTCTGTCAGTTCGCCACATTCAGGCACAATGCCGTCGTAATATTTCTGTGTAAGCTGAAGGGCGCGATTTACGAAATTGCCGTAAACAGCTACAAGCTCATTGTTGCATCGAGCCTGGAAGTCTGCCCATGTAAAATCGTTGTCCTTAGTCTCTGGAGCATTAGCTGTGAGCACATAGCGGAGTTCATCCTGGCGGTTAGGAAGTTCTTCGAGATATTCATTGAGCCATACAGCATAATTCTTTGATGTAGAAATCTTGTTGCCTTCAAGGTTGAGGAATTCGTTTGATGGCACATTGTCAGGGAGAATATAGTCGCCGTGAGCTTTAAGCATTGAAGGGAACACGATGCAGTGGAACACGATATTGTCTTTACCGATGAAATGGATGAGGCGAGTATCGTCATCCTGCCACCATTTCTTCCAATCGCCCCACTTCTCAGGTTCGTTCTCACAAAGTTCAACCGTATTCGAGATGTAGCCGATAGGTGCGTCAAACCATACATAGAGCACCTTGCCATCAGCTCCTTCTACAGGTACAGGTATTCCCCAGTCAAGGTCGCGAGTCACAGCGCGTGGCTTCAAACCTCCGTCGAGCCATGACTTGCATTGTCCATAGACATTGCTTCTCCACTCCGTGTGATCCTTAAGAATCCACTGCTCAAGCCATTCCTGGTAATTGTCGAGAGGGAGATACCAATGCTTTGTTGCCTTCTTCACGAGCGGGTTGCCATTGATAGCGTTCACAGGATTGATAAGTTCATCAGGAGAGAGTGTGGCGCCGCATTTCTCGCATTGGTCGCCGTATGCCCCTTCTGCATGGCAGCGTGGACATTCGCCCTTGATATTACGGTCGGTGAGGAACTGCTTAGTCTCCTCGTCGTAGAACTGCTCTGTTGTCTGCTCTATGAATTTTCCGTCTTCGTAAAGCTTCTTGAAAAAGTCAGATGCAAACTTATGATGAGTATTGCTTGTAGTGCGTGAATATACATCAAAACTGATGCCGAAATCCTCGAAAGACTTCTTTATGATGCCGTGATAGCGGTCAACGACATCCTGCACAGTGCAACCTTCCTTCTTTGCGCGGATAGTTACAGGCACACCATGCTCATCTGAACCGCCGATAAACATCACATCGCGACCTTTCAGACGGAGGTAGCGCACATAAATATCTGCAGGCACATATACGCCGGCAAGATGACCTATATGTACAGGTCCGTTGGCATAAGGAAGCGCCGAAGTTACGGTTGTTCTTTTTAAATTCTTCTGTTCCATTTATTTGATATTTTAGATTTTGGGTACAAAGTTACGATTAAGCGAGTGAAAAACAAAATTTATTTATGTTTTTCCGAGCGTGAGTAACTTCGGTGAAGCCATCCGTTACGATTAAGCGAGTGAAAGTTTGAGTGTAATGAATAAAAATGATAAATAGTTGTGTTGTTAGTGTTAGTTTTTTTTATAATTCTTAACTTTGCACGATAAATGACAGCTTGGTAAGAAAAAGTTGGCAATAAAATAATATATGACAGAGCAAATTAAGAAAGAGGATATGGCTTGTGAGAGTCAGCCTAAAAAGAAACGTCGTAATCATGCTTTTGACTTCTTGTGCGGAATATGTATTATTCGCATGATAAGTCTGCATACCATTACCTTTTGTGGCCATAAGGATGATGCCTGGTGGACAGAAGTTATGGGGTGGTCGTTCTTCTTTATGTGTTTTTTCTTCTTCAAGGCTGGATACTTCAACAAGACTGTGTCGGGTGACACGAAGACTTACATTGCAGACAAGGCGAAGAGGCTGCTCACGCCGTATGTAGTGTGGGGGACGATTGGTTTTGTCATTTATGCTATATATCTGCCATTCGAAATAGCGCGTTATCACCATCCGATAGAGCCGATGTCGTGGGAGCATTTGTGGAGAAGCAGCTCATTCTTTGGCAATGAACCTGTTTGGTTCCTTTTCTCCTTCTTCTCGGCGTATGTGCTCGTGCATTTAATAAAGAAGATACATATCATCAAGCCAATATCTGTGTTTCAGACTGTTGTGGTGTTGATATGCCCATTCATAAGCTATTGGATGTGGAAGTTAGAGAATCCGCTTCCAATGAGTCTTGGCAATGTGTTTATGGGGGTGTTCTTCTTTAACCTTGGACGTACCTGGCATTGGATTCTCGACAGAATCGGTCGTAAATGGTCGCTGATGTTGTGCTCTGTGCTTATTGTCGCTTTTATCGTGCTGAATATTGTGTGGCATGGCGAATATGTTATGGCGACAAATAGGTTTGAGGGCAGTCCTTTAGCTGCGTTTGTCAATACAATGATAATCTTGGTCGGGTTGTCAGGTTTCTTGATAAATTTGCCAGTATGTAAAGTGCCAGTAGTGAACTATATAGGTCAACATTCAATGGTGTATTTTGTTGCCCATTACCCTATATTGCAGTTTTACCGTTTCACTCACATCTGTTTTGGACACAGCATCTATGGGAGATGGGATGATTTTATTGTGCTGATGGTGTTTGTTTTTGGTATATGCACATTGCTTGTGCCTCATGTGGAGAAAGTGCCATGGTTGAGTGGTAGATTCAAGAAGACGGCAGTTGGACAATAATTCATTATAAACGTGAACATAGCATATCTAATATCAGCTCATACTGATGCGCCGCAGCTGAAAAGACTAATTGAGGCGCTACATACAAACGCTCATTTCTTCATTCATATAGATAAGAAATCAGATATCACCCCTTTTGTTTCTATTATTAGGGGTGACAATGTGCATTTCCTTGAAGAAAGAGTAGATGTGAGATGGGGCACAATCTTGGAGGTTGACTATCAGATGGCGTTGATAAAAACTGCAGTTGAGCATCCTGTGCATTTTGATAGAATTTTCTTCCTTTCTGGTATGGACTATCCATTGTGGAGTAATGACAAGATTGTTCAATGGCTGGAAGAGCAGGGAGACAGAGAGATATTGTGTGGGATGAGAATGGACACAGAGGCTATCAACAGGCAGCAGAAAGATATTTATAGCATCGCTCGCCCATTTTTTTCTATTGGCGGTTTGAGTAACAAGTCAAACCAGCGACTTAGCATTGTTTGCAGAAAAGTTAAGAAGTTTTTTGGTATGCGGAAGCCTTTGTGGTTGACAGTGGAAGGGCAGCGATGGTCACTTTGCAAAGGCTCTGCCTGGTGGTGCATATCAGAAGAACTTGCTGCTTATGTATGTAATATGTATGCCAATAAACCTGAGATTCGTGGATATTTCGTGGATTCTTTCGGTCAGGCAGAAACAATAATACAGACAATAGCATTTAATAGCCCTGAGTGGGCGAAGAAGTGCATGATAGTTGAGGGAGAATATCCTGGTTTGGCTGCATTGACTCCTCTGCATTTCATCATTTATGAGCCAGTGATAAAAATTATGGATGAGGAGGATTTCAGCATGCTGGTTGAGAGCGGCAGGATGTTTACACGAAAGCTTGTCAGTGGAAAGAGTGACGGTTTGGTGGATATGCTGAAAAAACTTCATGAATATGGATAAAGCTGTCAAGCAGAATAGAATGGAATGGCTGGATGCCATGCGTGGTTTCACAATGATTCTTGTTGTTGCATACCACACAGCGCAGTTCGGCTTCTGTGAGTCAGAGAAGCTGTCTGCTTCGCTGCCATTTCTTGTGCTTTTCCGTATGCCGCTATTCTTCTTTGTCTCTGGATTTCTTGCTTATAAGGCAAATTGGATATGGACGGTTGAGAGTTTCTTCTCATTGACATGGAAGAAGGTGAAGGTGCAGGTCTTGCCTGCATTAGTTTTTCTATGTGTGTTTCTGATATTCAGAAATAAGCTTCCTTTTTGGGATGCTTTCATGCAGAGCATGCAGTCACCGACAAAGGGCGGTTACTGGTTTACATGGGTGCTGCTGCAGATGTTTCTCATATATTATATATTTGCTGTTATAGGGCAGAAGACGAAATCTCATGCACCTATTGTTGTGTTATGGACTTTGACATTATGTTCTTATCTGTCATTGTATCTGCCTCATACTGTTGGCAAGTGGTATAAGACAGATTTCATGATGTACAGTTCCTTTTATGAGACGCTGAAATTCATGCATTTCTTTCTGATAGGTAACATTGTGCATCGTTATTGGGATAGAGTGCAGAGGCTCTTTGACAGCAGATGGTTTTTCCCCGTGGTCATTGCAGTGGCGGTGATTTGCTGCGCAGACTTATTCAAATGGCATACGCTTAGGGGGGAGTTCACAAACATACCGAACACCCTTGCGATGTATTCTCTTATGTGCATTGTGCTGATGTGTTTTCGTGTATATCAGAAACATTTCACAAAGGCGACAATCATAGGTGCTGGTCTTCAATATATAGGTACGCGTACACTCGATATTTATCTGCTGCATTTCATCTTGCTGCCTAAAATGCCGCAGGTGGGGGAGTGGCTGAACAAGAATCAGCCGAATTTTGTGGTTGATGTTGTGCTGTCTGTGTCGGTGGCATTAGTGATAATAGGATTTTGTCTGCTTGTAAGCAATATATTGAGGATTAGTCCTGTATTGAAGGAGTATCTCTTTGGACGAAAGACTAAAATTTAGTAATGGTGAAAATAATAACTTCGGAAGATTTGGCTTGTATTTTTAGGCTATTTTGTCCTAATAAAGAGGGAGTGATGCGGGTATCATGACTGATGAATTGGGGCAAAATCGTCAAAAAGACAAGTCAAAGCTGTTGATATTGATTGCTCAAAAACATTAGGAAGTTATTTTTTTACCATTACTTAGTTGTTTCCTTTGTAAATTGGAAAATAATGAGTTACTTTGTACTACTTATTTAGTTTTTGAACATCAAATGAAATTATAAGATGAATATAGCACTCCTTATAGCTGGCGGGGCAGGAAACCGCATGGGACAGGATATACCAAAGCAGTTCATGCATGTGGATGGATGCCCCATCATCATACACACAATGAAATGCTTCCAGAAGCATCCTGATATTGATGCAATAGCTGTGGTGTGTTTGAATGGCTGGGAGACTGTGCTTCAAGCCTATGCAAACCAGTTTGTCATCGACAAGTTGAAATGGATATTTCCTGGTGGCGAGACAGGCATGGAGTCTATTCATAACGGAATTTATGGATTGAAGGAAGAAGGGTGTGGTGATGACGACCTTGTGCTTGTGCATGATTCTGTGCGCCCTCTACTCAGTCAGGATATTATAAGCAGCAACATTGCAATATGTAAAGCTTATGGCTATGCCATTACTGGCATAAAATGCCGTGAGGCGATTCTTGAGAGTCTTGATGGATTCTCTTCTACAGCGAGCATACCGCGTGATAGCCTTATCCGCACTCAGACTCCGCAGACATTCCGTCTTGGAAATATTATTGAGGTCCATGAAGAGGCTAAGAGAAAGGGCATAGAGAATAGTGTGGCTTCCTGCACCTTGATAGCAGAAGTGGGTGGCAGAGAAATGCATATTGTTCCAGGGTCGGAGAAGAACATCAAGATAACGACAGTCGAAGACCTTGAAATTCTTAAAGCTCTCATGCATACTCAGAAAGATGAGTGGTTGAAATAAGGAGGGGCATGGCATACAGAGATGACATAGAGAAGGCTGCGGAGAATCTTCCGTGGATGAAGCTTGATGGTTGTAACATCCTTGTTACTGGGGCTACAGGTCTGATAGGCTCTTGCCTGGTGGATATGCTTATGGCAAGGAAAGACAGGCGATATAATGTTTATGCCTGTGGTCGCAATAGAGAAAGAGCAATGAAGCGCTTTTCCGCTTACGCAGATGACAAGGCTTTTCATTTTGTGCCATACGATGTGATGCAGCCTCTTCAAGGCGATGTGAACTATCAGTACATCATACATGCGGCAAGCAATGCCAGTCCTAACTTCTTTGCAAATAGTCCAGTAGAGGTTATGAAGGCAAACTTCATTGGAGTAAGCAATCTCATAGATTATGGAATAGAGCATGGGCTTCAGCGTTTCCTGTATGTGAGCAGCGGCGAGGTGTATGGAGAGGGTGATGGCAGGGTGTTTGAGGAAGATTACAGTGGCTATGTTAACCCTATGCTTCCCCGTAGTAGTTATCCAAGCAGCAAGCGGGCTTCTGAGACATTATGTGCGGCATACGCTGCAGAATATGGCGTTGAGACGGTTGTTGTTCGCCCTTCACATACATACGGACCTTATTTTACGGAAGCAGATAATCGTGTGTATGCACAGTTCATAAGAAATGTGCTTAATGGTGAAGATATTGTGATGAAGAGCACAGGTAGCCAGTTTCGTTCGTGGTGCTATGTGGTTGACTGCGTGTCGGCCATGCTTTATGTCATGCTGAAAGGCAAGAGTGGAGAGGCTTACAATATCGCAGATGCCGATTCTAATATAAGTATTCGAGAATTAGCAGAGATGATTGCGCAGATAGGCGGAAGAAAGGTTATTATGCAGTTGCCGTCTGATGCAGAGAAAGCAGGCTATAACATGGTGACTAAGTCGGTGTTCTCCACAGCCAAACTTGAATCTTTAGGTTGGAAACCAATGCGTTCCATGAGGGAGAATATGGAATGCACGATAATGGAAGAGTCAAAGAGATGAGTGATATAAAAACATATATGAAGGATCACCTTCGTGCTGTTCAGTTGAAAGAGCTGGCGATAATGAAGGAGATTCATAAGATTTGTGTCAATAATAATATAGATTATTGGCTGGATGGTGGGTCTATGATTGGTGCGATGCGCCACGGAGGTTTCATCCCTTGGGATGATGACATAGACATTGCTATGAGGCGTTCCGACATACCACGATTTGTTGAAGCGGCAAGGCGTGAACTTCCTGATTGGCTTTATCTGCAATCGCCAGATGAAGACCCTTCTCGTCTGCCTATGCTGAAGGTTCGTGATTTGAACTCTTTTCTTGTTGAGGCGGGTGATGATTTCGGACAGCCTTATCCTAAAGGTTTGTTTGTGGATATATTCCCGCTTGAGCCATATCCTAATATATCACGTAAATTGTGTAAGACAATAACAAAAGGCTATTGTCGTGCCGATGGGATACTTAAGGCGAAGCACTATTATTCTTTGCGTTCTGCTGTGGAGCTTTTCTGGTTCGGAGCGAAAAGGGCGTGGTTTAAGGCACTTTGGCTTTTTGTTTACCACACTCGCTCCAAGAATGTGTATTTCAGTAATCAGATAGAATGCAATGGATATGGAGTGCTTCATCGTTATGATGACATCTTCCCGGTTAAGCCTATACAGTTTGAAGGTGAGACTTTCCTCGGACCAGCAAAGCCTGATCAATACACAAGAAATATTTATAATGACTATATGACTATGCCGCCAGAAGATAAACGTAAGATTCATGCGCTCTTCTATGCGGAGAGTCTTGATATCCCTGTGGCAGAACTTTCGTAATTATGCTTTCACCAGTTGCGTTATTCGTATATAACCGTGCAGACAATACACAAAAGACTTTGGAGCATCTCCTTGCAAATACGTTAGCAAGAGAGACTGACTTGTATGTGTTCAGCGATGGTGGTAAAGATGACGATTCGTGGATGAGGGTTAATGAGGTGCGTTCCTATCTGCATGATGTAAAGAAGAGCATTGAGCTTACTGGGGCGTTGAAGTCAATGACTATCATTGAACGGAAATCTAATTTCTATCTCGAAAAGAATATCACTCAGGGCATAATGGAGGTGTTTATGCATCATGACCGTATCATTGTGCTTGAAGATGATATCTGTACTTCTCCTTATTATCTCCAATACATGAATGACGCGTTTGACATGTATAAGGATGTGAAGAGGGTGATGCATGTGGCAGGATTTACCAACCTTGTTGGGTTAAGTCATGATGAGGCTCCTTTTTATTTCACTCCGCACATGTCTGGCTGGGGGTGGGGTACTTGGCGTGACCGCTGGATTGAATATTTCAGACATTATAAGACCAGAGAAGAAGCCTTGGAAGGCATGACAGACGATGATGTTGCTGCGATTCAATATGGAGGCGTATTCCCTTGCTTGAAAAGTCTTGACAAGAATCCTATTCCATGGGATATATGCTGGGAGTTGGCAATATACAAAGCTGGCGGCCTTTGTCTTACTCCTTCTCATACCCTTGTTCGTAATATAGGATTAAAGAATGGCACTCATTTTCATGCTTTTGATATCTTGCAGCATTATGCTTTTGATTGTGAGCCAATGCAGTCTCCTCTTGTGTTGACTAAGGTGGATTCCCCACAAAAAGATGAACGCAGAGAGGCTCTTTTTGCTGAGGCAATTAAGGATTGGGGTATTCGTTACACACCTCTTGGAAAGATTGTAAGGGCAATCTATAAGATGTTCAAATAGGTAGATGTATTTGTCGGACAGCAATGTAGGTTGCAATAGAAAATGTGTGTGAACGAGTGAGATATAAATGCCTTCCTGCATATACAATTATGGGGCATGCCAGCATTGTGGTGTGCCCCATAATTGTATTTAGTAACCAAAGATGTCCTTTAATGTAAGGTGTTTTACATTGCCTATTGTTTTGAGATAGTTCATGTCTAACTCTTTCTCATCTCCAAGAATAGCATAACGCCAAGTTTTGTTTTTCATTGTCTCATTCTCAAAATTCTTGATGTCTTGGAGTGTGAGTGGTGAGAGGGCGTTGTAAATGGATTCCTGGATGTCATAGTCTATGCCAAGTTTTTTCATGGTGAAATAATAGTTTATGACATTGCCCTTTGTGATACGGCGGCATTGAAGGCTTTTCTCAATGTTTTGTTTGGAAAGTTGGAATGCAGATTCGCTTTCTGGCATATTGTTAGTTATATCATTGAACACGCTGATGCAATCTTTCATCTTGTCGTTCTGTGATATGATGTATTCTAACACATACTCTGGTTCGTTCCTTTTTCCAGGTCTGGCATAAATGGCGGCTGCAGAATATGCCAATCCTCTTGCCTCGCGAAGTTCTTGGAATACGATAGTGTTCATGCCGCCGCCGAAGTATTCGTTGAACAGGCATCTCGTGGCGTCCTCTTCTGTATTCCACTGGCGATTCTCATTATGAAGCTTGTACATATATATGTTTTTGGCGTCATAAGGAGCGATGATAATCTCATTTGTTGGAGTTGTCGTAAACTCGTAAGGTTTATTCACCGGTGCTTGTGAGAGCGTTGCTTCTGTCTTATGATGGCTGCCTACGATAGAAGCGACATCTGCTTCAGAAGACGGTCCGTAATAGATGATGGTATGTTCTATGGAGGAGAGTCCTTTGAGTAAGTCAAGAAGCGTTTGAGGGTTGGCATCTCTAAGCTGCTGCTCTGTCATAATGTTTGTTGTCGGATTATAGCTGCCGTAGAGTGTGTAATCCTTTAGGGCGCTTGAGCATATACGCTGCTCTTTCTTGCAGTCGTCGCGATATTTCAGAATCTGATCCACCATGTCGTCGTAGATTTTACGCTCACTCTTTGCATGGTTGATAACATCCTCAGCGAGTTGAAGAGCCTTGTCAAGATTCTCGTTCAGACCAGATACTGTATAGCAGATTGCATCATCATATACATTGATGCTGTAATCACATGCAAGAGCATAGAATTTCTTTTGTATATCCTCGTTCGTCAGTTGGTCTGTGCCAAGAAGGCTCTGATAGTAAGATGCTATGTCGTAGCGGTTGTCGGCTTGTGTGCCGAACTCATATCGGAAAGTCAGGGAGAACAAGTCATTTACAGTATTCTGCTTGTAGATGAATGGCATATTGCTGTTTATCTCTCCAAAATTCAGTTCGGTGTTGAAGTCAACAAATTTAGGCTGAATAGGCTCTACAGTGCTTGAAACAATTTCATCAAGGAAAGCGCTGTGCAGATCCCTGTTTGTTGGTATTGGTGTTATCTCCGGTTTGTCAATTTTCTTGATGTTCGTATCTTCTCCCAACAGTTTGCGTGAACAGACATATCCATCAGTAAGATATTGCTTTGCAAATTTCATGACATCAGCTTTTGTTATCTTGCTGATGCGCTCAATCTGTTGAACGTCATCTTTCCATGTTCCGCCATTGATGTATGAGTCAACAAGCATGTTTGTTCGCGTCGCATTGCTTTCAATGTCTTTGTTATATTCAAGCTTCATGTTGTTGACAATAGCGGAGAGCAGGTTCTCATCAAAATCACCTTCTTTGAGTTTGCCAATTTCGCCAAGAAGCAAGCTTTTCACATCATCCAGACTTTGTCCTTCTTTAGGCGCCCCATATAATATGATGGTGCTATAATCTTTTAAGGAAAGAAGTTCGGCACTTGCGCCTTGCGCCTTCATCTTTTGGTTGATATTGAGGTCAATAAGACCAGCCTTGTTGTTGTAAAGAATGTTTTGTACAAGCTTCAGGGTGTCATTCTGTATGTCGGCTGCGCCTTTCATTCTCCATCCTAACATGATGCTTTCTTGCTCTAATCCAACAACCGCAGTATCAACAGGAGCTGTGAGAATAGGCTGCTGAGGGAACTGGCGTGGCGACACGTCGTTGCCCGCTTGCCATTCTCCAAAATACTTGTCGATGATATCCACAGTCTTTTCATAATCAAGGTCGCCAGACATGCAGATGGCGATGTTGTTTGGCTTGTAGTATTTGTTGTAATAGTTAAGAATATTAACTATGGAAGGATTTTTCAAATGCTCTTGTGTGCCAATTGTCGTCTGTGTGCCGTATGAGTGAGAAGGGAACATCTTGCTCATCAATGCATCAAACTGCTTGTTGTTGTCATTTGCAAGAGAAATGTTCTTTTCTTCATATACCGCTTCAAGTTCTGTGTGGAAACCGCGTATCACTAAGTTTTGAAAGCGGTCGCTTTGTATTTTAGCCCAGTTCTCTATTTCATTTGATGGGACATTCTCTGTGTAGCATGTTATGTCGAAAGAAGTGTAGGCATTAGACCCTTCACATCCGATTGAGGCGACAAGTTTGTCGTATTCATTTGGTATGTTATACTGAGCTGCGATCTGGCTTACAGAGTCTATCTCATGGTACTTTGCTTTGCGTGCAGAGGGGTCGGTGAGCTTATAATGCTCCTCATAAAGTTTTGTTATTTGGTCGAGATAAGACTTTTCCTTTTCATAGTTTATTGTTCCAAAACTCTTTGAACCCTTAAACATAAGATGCTCGAGATAGTGAGCAAGGCCTGTTGTTTCTGCAGGATCGTTTCGATGGCCTGTGTTTACAGCGATATGTGCTGTTACTCGTGGCTCCTCCTGATTGGCAGAAAGGTATATTTTGAGTCCGTTGGCAAGAGTGTAGATGCGTACTTGCATGGCATCTCCGTCAACAGATTCATAAGTTCGCTGTGCATTGACATTGAATGATGTCATCAGCGATAAAAATCCGATTATAAGTTTTTTCATATTTATGGATTAAATCTTTTCCAGAAATTCGCGTAGATAACTTTCATCTACATCACCGAGTTGATATTCTTTTTCAGCATCATCCTTCACCATCTTCAGCCACAGGTTATGCGCTTCTTCTGCCTTTGCCATCCAGTGGTCTTTGTCTATGAACATGCTGTTGCCGCAGTTCTGCATGACGAAATTAGCATAAGCCTGCTCATTCTGTTTATAGATGACATGTATTTGCTGAAGAATCTCTTTGAGTTCGTTGATATTGCAGATGCTGTGATTCTCAATATCTCTTATGATGCTGTCTAATTCGCTTTTAGGTGTTAAAAGCCCCATCATGTCAACCCATCTGCTGCCAGATGCCTCCTCCGTTTCTGTTTTGTTGTTAGCAAAGCATTCGTATAGGAATAGCATAATGATTAAATCATAATACTGCAGACCTTTGATGAGTGAGGAACGCTTGATTTTACATCCATGGTATTCATATACTTCTGTGTTGGAAGGACTTTTCTTCTGCAACTTTTCAAGGATGCTCTTCCCTTCTATGACATTCTGTATGATAAACGGATTTGGGAAGGAGAAGTTGATGATGTCGCTTCGAGAGGACAACGGGCGATTATCTCTTTTCGGCCATTTATTAACATCTCTCCAAGTGCCGACAGTCTTGATGTTTATGCCTGGAACGAGCCATGTTTCTTTGCCATCTGCTATGATATAGGAGAACGGAAGTTTCTGCACAGTAGGGTGGCTTTGTATTTTTCCCATCACCATCGAAAAACTGCCTATGTGTGCAGGCCATAATATATGGCTTCCACTTGCAGTCTTGCTTCCTCTGTCAAGTGTGCCCCAGTGGATTGGTCCCATCTTGTAGGCATGATTGCTTTGGTTTGTATTGCTTCCTGCGTTATAGAATGAGAATGCACCGCCGATGAGCAGAGTGCTCTTGTGATGGCTTGTAGAGAATGGACCACAAAATGCGGCACATGCCTCTCCATTGTCCATATATGAATTTGCGAAGAATACACTTGCTTCGGCAGAGAATCCTTTTCCGACGTGTACTGATTCGCCAATGAAGCAGTTGTCAACTTTTGCTCCGTCGGTGACACTTGCTCCAGCAGCAACAATGGAATTCTCTATTATGACATCGCTTCCAATGAGTGTGGAAGCATCATCTGTGCTGAGGATGGTGCAGTTGTCAAGTCGGCTGCTGTCTGTTATCTCACAGCATTCGCATATCTTTGTGTTGATGATATTTTTAACGCCAACAATTCTTGTGTTGCTGCCAATAATGCCGTATTCGTATCCGATGTTGGCTTTGACAAGTTTGCGTACACAGTCGAAGTTGACCATCATCCATGCTATCTGAGCATTGAGACCATCGAAGAGTATGATATTTCCTTCTCCGCCTTCGTTCAGGACAGAGATGGTCGTACCATTGCCGAAGGTTGTGCCTTCTTGTGCAGAGATTATCCCGACATTCGAGATGTAACATCTGTCTCCTATCTGATAATTAGAGATGTAGCCTCGCACATTTTCAATTAGGCAATCGTCTCCAATTATGATATTGCGGAGGGTGGAGTTTCTTATTGAGCATCTGCGGAGGAATCCCTCTTCAACCTCAATCGAGCCACTCATGTTGCCAATCTCTACATGTCCATACATCTGTACATTAGTCATCTGCGAAGCAGAGAATGCTTCGTCAACCCAGATGTCAGTCCATTCTTCGGCCCAGCATCCTCGCTCTTCAAGTTGAGCAATTTCAATGTCTTCAAGCTGTCTCATTATTTTATCTCTCCATTTTCGTCGTAATTAGAATACAAGAAGTCGTTATAAGGGTATTTCTGTACATGCATTTCTCTGACCTTCTTGTACAGCATCTCTTTGAAATCATCGATATTCGTCTTTTCGCGGGCAGAGATAAAGAATGTGCCAAGCATAGCACCTTTCTCTACTGCAGTAGGTTTAATTTCTATGTCTTCATTTACCTTGAACGATTTTATGCTAGATGCCTTTGTCTCTGTATCAGAGTTTTTATCTGCCACAGAACCAAGTTTTGCCATCCAGGTGTTCATAAGTTCGTCAAGCGGAATGTTTTCTTTTGTGCGTGGAGTAAGGTCGTCAGAATCTTTTTCCACCCATTTATAAGCGTCAATTTTGTTGAATACAACAATTTGAGGCTTGTCGGCACAGCCGAGGTCAGCGAGTGTCTTCTCTACAACTTTTATCTGATCTTCAAACTCAGGGTGGCTGATGTCAACAACATGCAGAAGAAGGTCTGCTTCACGCACCTCGTCAAGAGTGCTTTTGAATGACTCGACAAGGTCTGTAGGGAGTTTTCTGATAAATCCTACAGTATCTGATAGGAGGAAAGGGAGGTTGTCGATAATTACTTTCCTCACAGTAGTGTCGAGTGTGGCGAAAAGTTTGTTCTCTGCAAAGATATCACTCTTTGCTAAAAGATTCATAAGAGTGGACTTTCCTACGTTAGTGTATCCAACAAGCGCAACTCGTATCAAGCGTCCGCGGCTTTTTCTTTGTGTCGTCTTCTGCTGGTCGATTTCCACAAGACGTTCTTTAAGAAGGGAGATGCGATGGCGAATGATTCGTTGGTCCATCTCAAGCTGAGTCTCACCCGGTCCGCGAAGGCCGACGCTACCTCCTCGCTGTCGTTCGAGGTGTGTCCAGAGTCGTGTCAGTCGTGGAAGCATATAGCGATACTGCGCAAGTTCAACTTGTGTCTTTGCTGCTGCTGTCTGCGCTCTCATTGCAAAAATGTCAAGTATGAGGCTCGTTCTGTCGAGAATCTTGATTTGCAGAACTTGTTCTATATTGCGGATCTGCTTAGCAGAGAGTTCGTCATCAAAGATGACCATTCCAACAGGCTGAGGAATGTCTTCATGTTTTACTTCTTGATTTTTCAGAAGTTTTTCGAGTTTCTTCTGTTTTCTTCCTTTATGTCCCCTCCAGGCTTCTGGGTCGTCATCTGTTTCATATTCATCTCCGTGGCGAGCTTTTGTGCCAGTCACGATGCTTGCCTGATATGGGTTTCCAAGGGCAATCTGCTCTTCCCAATATGCGTCAACTTCATCTTGTTTCTCTTTTATGAATTGAGCAATTTCTTCAAGCTTTCCTGTTCCTAAATAAGTCACGCTGCTTGGTCCGTTAACCTTTTGAGTATAACGGCGAATGACTTTAGCTCCTGCTGTTTCAGCGAGAAACTCAAGTTCGTCAAGATACTCGTTTGTCTTCTTTTCATTTTGGTTTGGAGTAACAAGTCCAACGAGTATTGCTGTTTCAACTTTTGCCTCAGATATTACAAATTCTTTCATCTCTACCGTAGTGTTTTGGTAACGTGTAAGAAATTATTTTTACACGTTACTTAGTTAGTTGTGTCCGAAAAAATGCAGTAGTCAATATTGTTTATATGTACATGTTAATTCCGAACATCAGTGAAATGCATTTATGGGTAATAAATCCGTTACTTGCATTTCTTTAATTCTTCTTTTAATTGCCCTCGCGGAATGCCAAGAGATATCACTTGCTCAAAGTCCTGTTTTGCAAGGCTCTTATTGCCCAGTTTAAGATGGCAGTATGCACGGGTAAGGAGCATGTTGGTGTTCTCTGGTTCTAATGATACTCCTTTGTCTAAATCTATTATTGAGAGTTCTGGATGATTTAATTCCGTCTCAATCTCTGCTCTCATAGAATACAGTTCGGCCTTTTCAGGGAATTTGTCAATAAGCAGCGATATGCGAGTCAAAGCTTCTTGCTGCTTGTTGGTTTTTTGGAGTACCAGAGCGGTTCCGCATAAGGCGATATAGTTGTCTGGCTCTAATGAGAGTATTTTGTTATAGTCAGCAATCGCTTGTGAGTAGTTAAGCGTCCTTTGGTGGCATAGTGCCCTGCATTGCAGCGCTTCTATATTGTTTGGCGCCACATCAATGATATTTCCGTAGTCAACAAGTGCTTTATTATAGACGCCCATTGACATGAGAAGATCCCCTCTTGCTTTAAGTATCGGAACATTCAGCGGAGCCATTCCCAGAGCGGTGTCATAATATGAGATGGCTTTTACACTCTCTCCTTTTGAATTGTAGATATGGCCGATATTAGCGTATATGAGTGCATTCCTGTAGTCATCTGGTTTGAGTTTCAGAGCATTCTTGAATGCTGTTTCTGCTTCCGCATATTTGTTTTCCCTGGCAGCGTTAATGCCTATTTCTATGTATTCCTCATAGCTTTGAGCATTGGCATTTGCTGGAATGGCGAAAGAAAGTAAAGCAATAAAAGATAATTTAGAAAGCAGTTCTATACTTTTCTTCTTTTTCATCATCTAACATTGATAGATACGAGTTATATCGGGATTCGGAGATGTCATGTCGTTCAACGGCTTCGCGTACAGCGCAATGTGGCTCATGCGTATGTGTGCAGTTGTTGAAGCGACACTCGGATGAGAAGTGGAATATCTCTTTGAAGTAGTGGCTTATCTCTTCCTTCTTCATGTCGAAGGTGCCAAATCCTTTTATTCCAGGAGTGTCTATAAGATAGCCCGAATCTGTTTCATACATTTCGGAGAAAGTGGTGGTATGCTTACCTGTGTTATAAGCATCGCTTATCTCATTTGTCTTGAGTTTAAGATTTGGGTATAATGTGTTTATGAGTGTTGACTTGCCTACACCGCTGTTGCCTGACAGACAGACGATTTTCCCTCTTATCTCCTCACGCAGTTCTTCAACACCCTCACCTGTTTTTGCGGAAATCTTCCTGCATTGATAACCGATATTTTCATAAAGGTTTACAACGCTGTTCAGGTATTCATGCCAATCTATCTCAGTATCATCGGCGGCTTTTACTGCTAAATCAATTTTGTTGAATATGAGTGTTACAGGTACGCTGTATGCTTCTGCTGAAGCGAGGAAGCGGTCAATAAACGTCAATGATGTTTCAGGGTGAGTGACGGTGACGATAAGAAAACACATGTCAACATTTGCAGCAATGATGTGTGACTGCTTAGACAAGTTTGTTGACTTGCGAATGATGTAGTTGGTTCTGTCGTCAAGTGCTGTGATAAGCCCTTGTGTTGCCTGCTCAATACTTGAGTCTCCTTCTTGAGGGATAAATTCAACTCTATCCCCAATTGCTACAGGGTTTGTTGTTCGAATACCACGAATGCGGAAGTTGCCTTTGACTTTGCATTCAAAGACTTCCCCCGCATCAGTTTTAACTGTATAGCTGTAGCCAGTGTTTCGTATTACAAGTCCGTGCATTATACGGTCATGATTTCCTTGTTCTTAGCCTCAAGCATGGCATCAATAGTTTTGATGTACTTGTCGTGAATCTTCTGAACCTTTTCTTCAGAGTCCTTTTCTACATCTTCAGGAGTGCCATTCTTGATAGACTTCTTTAATTTGTCGATAGCGTCGCGGCGAGCGTTGCGAACAGAAACCTTTGCGTTCTCTGCTTCTTTTGCGCATTGCTTTGTGAGGTCTTTACGACGGTCTTCTGTGAGGGCAGGTATTCCAAGGCGGATAATCTCACCATTGTTTTCAGGCATGATGCCGACAGAAGAGTCGATGATAGCCTTTTCTATGACACGAAGCATGTTCTTGTCCCAAGGCTTGATTGTGATTGAACGAGCATCAGGAGTGTTGAGTGATGCGACATTGCTGAGTGGAACATGACTTCCGTAAGAATCGACACGGATTTCGTCAAGGATGTGTACATTGGCGCGACCTGCGCGGATACGGCTGAGAGCCTCTTCGAGATGCATAGACGCCATCTCCATTGACTCTTCTGCGTCATTGATGTATTTTTTTACATCTTCCATATTATTATGTTGTATTTAGAGTTTGTACTAAAAATCAAATTTCATCTGCAAGTCTTCGACGATTTTTTTCTTGTCGATAGAGAAATAGCCTCTTTTGGCGTTTCCTGTTTTTTTGTCAATGACATACTGATAAGGAGAGTTTGGTTTTTCTGATTCTGAGCGTAGAAACTGATAAACCTCTTTCCAAGCTTCAGCATATGGATGCCTTTCGCCAAAAAGCGAAGGCTCCATATTGCAGATGTTCCGAACGATATTGTTTATGCGCAGTCCTTCTTCTCCTGCTTCGTTTAGAATCTTATATAAATTTACTTCGAACCAGCGCATGTATTGCAATTATAGAATTGTGCATCCTGTGCATGGCTTGAGCTGCTTGAAGAAATCGTTGCCCTTGTCATCAACAAGAATGAATGCAGGGAAATCTTCAACCTTTATCTTCCATACAGCCTCCATGCCAAGTTCAGGGTATTCAACGCACTCGATGCTCTTGATAGAGCTCTGAGAGAGAACTGCAGCTACACCGCCGATTGTGCCGAGGTAGAAGCCACCGTGCTTCTTGCATGCGTCGGTAACTTGCTGAGAGCGGTTACCCTTGGCAATCATTACAAGTGATCCTCCGTTAGCCTGGAACTCATCAACGTATGGATCCATACGACCTGCAGTTGTAGGGCCCATAGAACCGCAAGGGTATCCTTCTGGAGTCTTTGCTGGTCCAGCATAGAGGATTGGGTGGTCTTTGAGGTACTGTGGAATACCTTCTCCAGCATCAAGGCGAGCCTTAATCTTTGCATGGGCGATGTCACGACCAACGATGATTGTTCCCTTGAGGTTGACACGAGTGGATACTGGGTATTTTGTGAGTTCTGCACGAACAGCGTCCATGCCCTTGTCAAGGTCGATGACAATGCTGTTGTTGCCTTCGCCTGGCTTAGCATATTCTGCTGGAATAAGTTCTGCAGGATTTGAATCCATCTTCTCCAACCAGATACCATCCTTGTTAATCTTTGCCTTGATGTTGCGGTCGGCAGAACAGCTGACTCCCATACCAATAGGACAAGATGCACCATGACGTGGCAGACGGATGACACGGATGTCGTGAGCAAGATACTTTCCTCCAAACTGCGCACCAAGACCAATCTTATAAGCCTCCTTGAGAAGTTTCTCCTCGAGGTCGATATCGCGGAATGCACGACCAGTCTCGTCGCCAGTAGTAGGGAGATTGTCGTAATATTTGATAGAGGCAAGCTTTACAGTGAGAAGGTTCTTCTCTGCAGAAGTGCCTCCGATAACGAATGCGATGTGATATGGAGGACAAGCAGCAGTGCCGAGGTGCTTCATCTCTTCAACAAGGAAAGGCAGGAGTGTGCCTTCATTCTGGATTGTTGCCTTTGTCATTGGGTAGAAATATGTCTTGTTGGCAGAACCTCCACCTTTGGCAACCATAACGAACTTGTATTCTGCACCCTCTGTTGCCTCGATGTCAATCTGAGCAGGGAGGTTGCACTTAGTGTTCACCTCATCGTACATGTTGAGAGGAGCGTTCTGAGAATAGCGGAGGTTGTCCTGTGTGTATGTGTTGAACACACCGAGTGAGAGAGCCTCTTCATCCTCGAAGCCTGTCCATACCTGCTGGCCTTTCTCACCATGGATAATCGCTGTACCTGTGTCCTGGCAGAAAGGAAGAATGCCCTTTGCTGCAGTGTCAGCATTACGGAGGAACTGAAGTGCTACATACTTGTCGTTTTCTGATGCCTCAGGATCCTTAAGAATCTTTGCAACCTGAAGGTTGTGCTCACGGCGAAGCATGAACTCTACATCGTGGAAAGCTTGTTGAGCGAGCAATGTGAGAGCTTCTTTTGAAACCTTCACAATTTCGTGACCTTCAAATTCGCTAACGCTAACTCCTTCTTTTGTCAACAGTCTGTATTCTGTCTCGTCCTTGCCCACCTGGAACATAGGAGCGTACTTGAAATCTGGTGCTTGAGCCATAAATGTTTAGATTTTATTTTATTGTTTATTCAGTTTCTTTCTCGTTGTTTTTCAATTATTATCTGTCTTTGCAGATAACAGGTTTTTACAAGGCGGATTTCAAATGGTGGAATTCGCCTATGTCACTATGCAAAGTTAGATAATTCTTTCTTTTAATCAAAACTATTTTTTCTTTTTTAAGAGATATCCTATGCATTCTTTAAGAAAATTAGCACCAAAAAGCCAAAGTATGCCTAAATAGATAGTTGCAGCGAGCAGTACTCGCGAGAATAGCAAAATGGCATAGTTTATTCTTGTTGGTTCAAAATCTGTAAATGGCAGTGTGATGAAATAGGTGGCTACCATTGCTACTGCTGCCGTAAGGCAGAAAGGGGTGATGTCTTTAAGAGCAGAAAGGAAGGAATAGCGTATCTCCTGATAGAGGAAGATATGCCATATTCCTATCCATGCTATGACAATGCAAACATAGCTTATTATCATCTCGTCAATGCCACCTCCGAGAGCGTGTACCACAAGTATCGAACCAATGATGGAGAGTCCTTGCGCGATGATGTTCCACATATAGACATCAGACTTCCCCCTTGAGATTATGAGGTTGAAATAAAGTGTTGCTATTGGCAGAAAAGCTCCGCCAACGCAGAGATAATGCATAAGATGAGCAGATGACTCCCATTCGTCTTTTGCCAGCATCATAATGAATTCGTGGGCTACAAGCGAAAGACCAAACATCACAGGAAAGGAGACTAAACTCGTAAAGCGGAGCATCTTGCTGAAAGCTCTTCTGAGTCGTTCCATATCATCACCAACTTGAACAAATGTAGGTTGTGCAACTCCTTGAATAACACCTGTTATTGTAGAGTGCCCCATGGTGTTCCATTTGTTTGCTTGATTATAAGTGCCTACTTCTACCTTTGTGTATATTTTTCCTAATACGAGCGAGAAGATATTGTTGTTTATCTGATTGAAGATGTCTGTAACGAGCATCTTGCTTGAAAAGACAAACATCTCCCTGATTGGCTTTGAAGAAAACTTAAATGAAGGTTTCCACCGTGACAATATCCAGCTGAGAATGCTGACCATAAGGTTGAATGTCATTGTTTGTGTGGCAATTCCCCAAAAGGTCATGTCGTTACATGCCATGATAATGCCTGTTGTGCCAGAAACGATAAGCGAGATTAAGCCCATGACAGCAAGCTCTCTCTGTTTTATCTGTTTCTGCAATATCGCTCTTGGAACGATGCTGAATGCTGCGATGAAGAATCCGAGGAAATAGTAGCGGGCAAGGTCTTTCAATACAGGCTCGTTGTAGTAGTCTGCAATGAATGGAGCGCAGAAAAACAGTATGATGTATAAGCAGAGACTTACACTGATGTTAAACCAGAAAACAGAGTTGTAGTCGAGGTGTGTCGCATCTTTCTTGTTTATCAATGCTGTGACGAAACCGCTGTTTTGTATAGAGTTTGCCACAAGACTAAATGCGGTGAGAATGCCGACCATACCATAATCGGCACGACCTAAGATGTTGAGAAGTACAATTCCAAAAATGGCATTGAGCAGTTGGGTGGTGCTGTTGTTGATGAAAGACCATACAATGCCTTTTGTCGTTTTTTGCTTTAAGTCTTCAGCCATTTCGTGCTTTCTTAATCTTCTTTATGAGATTTATGTTTTGCATTCGCCACTTTACCTACCCTTTAACTCCACAATAAGTGGAGCGAAACTTGTATTAGTTATAGATGCTCAAGTTCATCCCGTCATAAACTACCCTGTATCGCAGCAGAGCTCTTGGCTTGCTGTGTCGGCATTCATCTGGCACGGATGTTATAATGCCGTCATAATTAAGGTTGTATTTGATGTGGCATTTGTTGTCGGGACAAGTGGCGAAACCATCATTGGAGATTGTCAGGCGAGTGTCTTTCCTGTTGCAGTTCGGACAAGCAAGGTCGTATGCGCGATAATCTCCGTCGTAGTTTGTACCTACAATCAAGCCTCCAAGACCGAAGTCAAAATATTTTTGTGTAGCATCAAGATTATAGGTGTTTTTGCTTGCTGCACACGACATGGTAATGGTGTTGGCGAGTGGCTTTATTGTTGCATATTGTCCATAGTTGCCAACAACATTGAATAATTCCTGATATTGTACGACAAGAAAATGGCATCTTACGGGATTTGCATTTGAATATGTGGAATTCAATTCGTCATCACAACTGTATGTGGATAAAAGCGTCATGGCGACGGCGCAAATGGTAAGTATGCTGATGAATACTCTTTTCATTCGAACCAAATTGCAGGATTTGAGATGATAGAGTTGATTTCCATTCGCTCCTCCTCAGAGAAAGAGAGGTTGTTGAGAGTGCCAATATTGTCTTCGAGCTGTGATACGGATGATGTGCCGATAATGCATGAGGTGACTCTTTCGTCGTCTAATATCCAGGCGAGAGCCATCTGCGCGATGCTCTGACCGCGGCGTTTGGCGATAAGTGCGAGCTTCTTTACTGCTTCCACACGCTCAGGTGTGACTTGTGATGCCTGCAGGAATCCTGTGCTTCTTGCTGCACGGCTTCCCTCAGGTATTCCATTGTCATACTTGCCAGTGAGCAATCCTTGGGCAAGTGGAGAGAAGCAGATAATGCCGCTGCCGTTGTCTGCTGCGATTTGGAAATTCTTGTTTTTTGCTGCAGGGTCAAGCATGGAGGACCTGTATTGGCTGAGCAGGCAAGGCACTTTTGCTTCCTTGAGGATGTCATAGCATTTCTGCTGCAGATGAGGAGGGTATTTGGATATTCCTGCATAGAGGGCTTTTCCCTGTCTTACTATGTCTATGAGCGCCTGCATAGTCTCCTCCACAGGAGTCACTCCGTCGTATCTATGTGAATAAAAAATGTCGAAATATTCCAGACCGCAGCGTTTCAAACTCTGATTGCAGCTTGCAATGAGGTTTTTGCGGCTTGAGCCGTCACCATACACTCCAGGCCACATGTCATGACCTGCTTTAGATGAGATGAACATCTCGTCGCGGTGGCTCGCAAGCTCATTCTTCAGTATGCGTCCGAAATTGCTTTCTGCGCTTCCTGGTACTGGGCCATAATTGTTCGCCAAGTCAAAATGCACGATACCGGCATCAAAAGCCTTGACAACCATCTGTGTTGCCACAGAAAAGTCGTCAACGCTTCCGAAGTTGTGCCAAAGTCCTAATGATAGGATTGGGAGTTGTACTCCGCTATGTCCGCAATATTTGTATATCATTTCTTAATTCAACTTTCTCAAGTTTGCAACTTTCTCAGTTTTAGAAGCTAAAGGGGAGTTATCGCTTCACTCGGAGTTAAATGGGCGTTTGTCATATACAGGCATTTGTCACTTTAACTTCTCTTTAACAACACTTTAACTCCACAACAAGTGGAGCTTGCGAAACTTGTATTTCTTAATCTTTCAAGAGGTTAGCAACTGCTGTCTCCATCTTCTCAAACTTGAATCCAGCCACGGCTTCGTCCATGAGGGCTTGAATCTTGTCATTGCAAAGGTTTCCTATAGAACCTTCGTGAGTGTGGTGGATGTCCTTGTTTGGTGTGAAGTTCCCTGCTTCGATGTCGAGTCCTACCTTCTTGTAGGCGTCACGGAATGGCATTCCGTTAGCAGCAAGCAGGTTTACCTCCTCCACAGAGAACATTGGGTCATAGATTGGGTTGTCGAGAATATTCTCGTTGACCTTCATCTTATTTATTATGTATGCTGCCATTTGGAGACAGTCCTTCAAGTCATCGAAAGCAGGGAGGAACACCTCCTTGATGATTTGAAGGTCGCGGAAATAACCTACTGGCAGGTTGTTCATTATCATTGTCACGGTGACAGGGAGCGCCTGCAGTTTGTTGCACTTTGCGCGAGTGAGCTCAAACACGTCAGGATTCTTTTTGTGAGGCATGATGGATGAACCTGTGGTGCAGTCAGCAGGAAGCTTCACAAAGTTGAAATTCTGAGAGTTGAACATACACGCATCGAAAGCGAGCTTTGCCAATGTTCCTGCAATAGATGCCATAGAGAACGCCACATTGCGCTCTGTCTTTCCGCGTCCCATTTGTGCATAGACAACATTATAGTCCATGGAGTCGAATCCAAGGAGGTCTGTCGTCATCTGACGGTTGAGAGGGAAGCTGCTGCCATATCCTGCTGCCGAGCCAAGAGGATTGCGGTTTGTGATTTTCCAAGCCGCCTGCAGGTATTGCATGTCATCGACAAGTCCTTCTGCGTATGCTCCAAACCAAAGTCCGAAACTGCTTGGCATTGCCACCTGAAGGTGTGTGTAGCCTGGCATGAGGACATCCTTATATCGGTTGGACTGCTCTATGAGCTCGTCGAAGAGGTTTTTCACCAAGCCAGCGAGTTCTTTTATCTGGTCACGGATAAAAAGCTTCAAGTCAACCAGCACCTGGTCGTTGCGTGATCTTCCAGAATGAATCTTCTTGCCGATGTCGCCGAGTTTTCGTGTGAGAAGCATCTCCACCTGCGAGTGGACATCCTCTACGCCCTCCTCTATGACAAACTCGCCTTTCTCTGCCTGTGCATAGATGAGTTTCAACTCCTTGAGGAGCGCCTCCAGTTCGTCGGCTGTGAGAAGGTTGATGGATTGAAGCATAGTGATGTGAGCCATAGAGCCAAGCACATCATACTTAGCGAGATATAAATCCATTTCGCGATCTCTGCCTACGGTGAATTTCTCTATCTCCTCTGTCATTTGGACATTCTTTGTCCACAATTTATCTGCCATATTGGTGAATTAGTTGTACGGAAGGATTGCCAGCATATCAGCAAACTTTTCTACGCCTTCCTTGAGTGGTTTCTCAAGCATGGCTTTCATAAAGATGTTTATGTTGGCATCAATAGTGACTTTTATCTTGCTTGTATATTCGCCTGTTGGGAGCATTTGAATCCACAGGCTAAATGGAATTGGAGAGTTGGTAGAAGAGAATTTTACGCACTTCTCTGGCTCTCTGTCAACAATCTGAACAGCGATGTTGCCAACAGGACCAGCCTGGAAACTGAGAGTGTCTTTTGTGAACTCCATCGCTTCGACAGCCTTGCGCACTTCCTCTATCTTGTCTTCTGGTATCCTCTCACGGAAAGCGTCATCGTTGAATCTCTCCTTGATAACAGAAAGATTCGTCAAGTCAGATACTTTTGAATATACAGCATTCTGGCTTGCGTTTACTGGTTTGATAGAACTTTCAAATTTCATAATAAATAAGTGACATGTGTATTACTTATTACTTATCCAAGCCACTGTGAAGGGTTAGCACGCCATTCGTTCAAGACAGGAATCTGACTTTCTGTGATGTAGCCAGTCTTAAGTGCCACCTCAAGCACAGCTTCGTAGTTTGTGAGAGTTACAAGCTTCACCTTTGCGTCGCTGAATGCCTTCTTTGCAACATCAAAGCCATAAGTGTAGCTTGCCACCATACCGATGACCTCGCATCCGTTGTTGCGGATAGCCTCCACAGCTTTGAGTGAAGAGCCTCCAGTTGAGATGAGATCTTCTACAACAACAACTTTCATACCTGGCTTGAGCTCGCCTTCGATGAGGTTCTCAAGTCCGTGGTCCTTTGGTTTGCTGCGTACATAAACAAACGGCAGGTTGAGAGCGTCAGCAACAAGCGCGCCTTGTGGAATAGCACCTGTAGCAACACCTGCTATTGCATCAACATCTTGGAAGTTCTCAAGGATGACACGGCAGATTTCAAGCTTGACAAAGCTGCGAAGATCTGGGTAGCTGAGTGTCTTTCTGTTGTCGCAGTAGAAAGGTGATTTCCATCCGCTAGCCCATGTGAATGGGTTCTCTGGCTGAAGTTTGATAGCTTTTATGTTCAGCAGCTTTGCTGCAAAAATCTTCTCTAAAGTTTTCATAATTGTGTATTTTTATTTTAGTTGTTTTTGCAAAGGTAATAAATTCGGATAAAAGTGGAAAGTGAAAAGTGAAAAAACTAAGATGGAGCGTTCATATTTGATGAAACATTAACTAAAAATGAAACTTTCGATTATATTTTATTGTCTATGATAAAAAGAAACCCTACCTTTGACTTACGTAATGGTAAAATTTTAAGCAAATGGCAAAATTTAAGAGAATACTTCTAAAACTTTCTGGTGAGAGTCTTGCTGGCGAACAGAAGCAAGGTATAAATGTTGAACGCCTTAATGAGTATGCGCAGCAGATTAAGGAGATAGCCGAGATGGGCGTGCAGATTGGCATAGTAATCGGAGGTGGCAACATCTTCCGAGGATTGAGTGGTGCTGGCAAAGGTTTTGACCGTGTCAAGGGAGATCAAATGGGCATGTGCGCCACAGTCATCAACTCTCTTGCCCTCTCTTCTGCCCTTGGTGCTATTGGACAGAAAAACAGGGTGCTTACTGCTATCCGCATGGAGCCTATAGGCGAATTCTACAGCAAGTGGAAGGCTATCGAGGCGATGGAGAATGGTGAGGTGGTGATTATGAGTGCAGGCACAGGGTCTCCATATTTCACTACAGACACAGGTTCATCATTGAGAGGCATTGAAATCGAAGCCGATGTGATGCTGAAGGGTACTCGTGTGGACGGTGTGTATACTGCTGATCCAGAGAAGGATCCAACTGCTGTTAAATACCATGACATCACTTATGCTGATGTCATCTCACAAGGTTTGAAGGTGATGGACATCACAGCAACTGCGATGTGCATGCAGAATGACCTCCCAATCTATGTGTTCAACATGGACATCCTAGGCAACCTGAAGAAGGTGATGGAGGGCGAGGAAATAGGTACACTTGTTCATAATTGATGTGTAAAGTGTCTGATTAAATTATTCGACCTGTACTTTTCCGTTGTATTATGCGCTTTGCGCCAGTTAGAAAAACAAGGTAAAAAAAAGAAAACAAAAGAAAACCGTAATCGTTGCACGCAATACTTAATTTGTATGACTGCAAATGGATCTGTTTTCTTTTGTTTTCTTAATTGGCGTTTTGTGCAAGAGATACCAATCGTACAGCTTCAAATAATTTATGAGAAATAGATGTTATATTTTAGCATTATTGCTATTCATTTCATGTGACCACATAGAACATAACGAGCACAAGTTTGGACAAGCAGCAGTGCAAGTTTGTGCCCATCAAATAAGTTGCCTGGCTAAACAAATCAATTCTTGACTCTAATTTTTTTACGCTTCCTCCACTTCTTTATCTGTCAGTCCCAATGCATTTGCTATCTGCTTGATAGTAAGACTGCCGAGAGACTTTAATGAACGGGCGCTAGCAAGTTTCTCTTTATGTGCCTTCTTGCGCTCTTCCTCTCTCCCTTCCTCTCTTCCTTTCTCCATACCTTCTGCTACCCCCTCCGCTCTCTCATTCAGCATGATGGCATAGCTGGTTCTGAAGGTGTCGAGGCTGACATTATACTTTATCCTCTCCTCCTTCGTCATGTGGGCAATCTCAGAAATGTTGCCGACCCTGTTGAAGATTGGCTGCTCATTCTGGAAAGGCAGCTGTGATGTCATGTGTTCCATATTTGCTAAGTTATAAAGCCAATACTCAATTTTTGTTTTCGCAATGCTCTCGGGCTGATTCTTGAACGACGGCAGCTCGAGGGTGAAAGCCCTGATTTTGTCGGTGAAGGTCTCGTTCGTCTCGCTCACTTTCATCTCTATTCTGCGGACGGAGCGAGGCTCGAATCCCTTCATGTGGAAGTTGAGGAGGAAGATCCCATATACAGGGCGAAGCTTGTAGTTCCAACGCTCGTCGTCCATGTTCTTCTCAACCTGCATCGACACGGAGCGCGAGAGGTAGTATATGATGCGGTCGGAGAAGAACTGCTGGCTCTTGTTCTGCATCTCGACGATAAACTCCTCGCCATCCTCCGTGGTGCAGAACATGTCATACACAACGCCTCTGAGCGACTGCACCTCAGCACCTATCTCCTTGTCGATGAATGTGAGCTCGGCGATGGGCGACTTAGGCTCAAGCAGGTCGTTGAGGAATGCCATCATGATGTCCTTCTGACCGAATATCGTCTTGAATCCGAAATCTGTCAGAGGATTGAGATAACGTGCCTGAAATGTCTCTGGATTTGCCATAACTGCCTCCTTTCTTGTATTTTGTGCAAAGATAGTTATTCGTCTGCTACGCACCAAATTTTCTTTGACAAATAAATATGAACTTATGGTTATTTTTTATGGTTCTACTAGAAAGTGTGTGAGTTAGAAATCTGCATCAAAATAGAGCGCATATATTATAAAACTAATGCAAGTTTCGCTCCACTTGTTGTGTAGTTAAAGGGTAGTTAAAGAGAAGTTAAAGGGTAGTTAAAGTGACAAATGTCTGACATGGCAAACGTCTCTTTAACTCCGAGCGAAGCGATAACTCCTCTTTAACTCCACTTTAACTCCTCAAAACGAGCAAATTGCATACTTGCTAAAGTTGAATATATAATCAATAAGGATATTCTGTCTAACAAAAAATTGTTCAATCATAAATTCGTGGATTGTAGTAACATCGATGTGCCTACTTGTCATTTTATTATCAGCAGTAATGGGCATATGGAATTGGCGAAATAATTGTTGGGTATATCTAACATATTCATTTGGCTCTTTTTAGAGCCTATTCTAAGAAAGCGGGCCATCATTCCGCATGGCGTCCCCCTCCCTCACAGGGAGGGCAGGGGAGGGTCTCTTTAAAACACTCATCACTCGTCACAAACGGCCTTTAACTTCCTGTAAATCCGAGCTATAGGAGTGTGACGAGTGTGTGACGAGTCGTGAATGACTTGTCACGGTGCTAAAGGCTTTAATTTCAGTTGTTTACAGGCGTATTGTGACGAGTGATGAGTTAGTTGCAAAATTCATTTTATTCTGGCGGTTAAAGTGTAAACAAAAATAAACCAATCCTCGCCACAATAAGTGTTGTGGTATTCCGTTTACGCAAATAAATCTTACAAACAGATGAGTACATGTTCTAAAGGTGTGGATTTATGTTTTTTGTCAACCACACAGGTCGTATCCATTACCACATAACAATCAAAAACTGTGTTCTTGTTTGACAAAAATGTCTCGCTAACTGAATACGGTTATTCAGTTCTTGTGAATAATGTCAGTCATGCTGTGTGAATAATGTTAGTCACGCCAACTGCATGACTGCATTCACGCTAAGTGAATATAAAGCAAGTTCCCCTCGTCGTATCAAATCCTGCAAAGTTATGGCATCACCGTCGTTAAAAATGTGCAAAAATAATGAAAAGTTTGCTGAATCTATCTAAAAGCACTATCTTTGTATTTTAAAATGGTATAATACAAGTTTCGCAAGCTCCACTTTAATTACCTGAACTGAGCAAGTTGCAAACTTGAGAAAGTTGAATAGTATAATCAATATGCTTGGCATCAAGAAAAAGACAGAAATTAAGCGTTTGCTCATCATGAGATTCAGTGCGATGGGTGATGTTGCTATGACAGTACCTGTCATATACGCTCTCGCATCTCAGCATCCAAGTCTTCGTATTACAGTTCTCACTCGTACTAAACTTGCACCTTTGTTCAGCTGGTTGCCAGCGAATGTGCAGGTTAAGGGTATTGACTTTGACGAAAATGATGGCATAATCGGACTTACCAAATTATACAATTCGCTGCGTGACAGTAATTTTGATGCTGTGGCAGATATCCATGATGTGCTGCGAACAAAATATCTCCGTACATGCTTCTTGATGAATGGCACAAGAGTCGTGTCTATCGACAAAGGACGTGAAGAGAAAAAAGAGCTTATTGGATGCGGTCAGACACATAAGCCTCTCAAACCTATGATGCAGAGGTATGCTGACGTGTTCCGCGCTCTTGGATTTGAATTGGATTTGTCTAAAAAAGTGAGCCCTGACTTGCGTTCGGAAGATTTCAAGCCGGTATATGCTGTTTCTGGACGTAAACAGATTGGTGATGTGTGGGTTGGTGTAGCTCCTTTTGCCGCTCATCCTCAGAAAGTCTATCCGACAGACAAGATGCAGAAGGTTGTTGAGGCTCTTGCAGCTAAAGGCTTCAAGGTGTTTCTTTTCGGCTCAGGTCAGAATGAGGTGGATGAAATGCGTAAGTGGACATCAGAGAATGTGATTTGCACATTTGACAAACTTGGAGGCTTGTATAATGAGATGCTCCTCATGTCAAAGCTCGATATCATGATTTCGATGGATTCTGCCAATATGCATATCGCGTCAATATTTGGCACCCCTGTTCTCTCCATTTGGGGCGCAACGCATCCGAAGGCGGGATTTTCGGGATTCGGACAGAAGGAGGAGAGCGAGATGCAGCTTGACCTGCCATGCCGCCCATGCTCTATTTATGGAAACAAGCCATGCCAGTATGGGGATTTGAGATGTATGGATATGGCTCCTGAGGATGTGGTGAAGAGATTGCTCAGCCTTATAGGCAAGTAAGAAAGATTGCTGCTATATATATAATAATGTGTAACACACGGTATTGAATGACAAAATACAAGTTTGTAAAAAGCTTGCTTTATGCAGTAAGTTTGCTTCCATTCCCAGTGCTTTATGCCTTTAGCGATTTCGTGTCACTATTTATGCGTCATTTCTATCGCAAGAAGGTGGTGCATGACAATCTGGTGAGCGCATTCCCTGAGAAATCAGCCAAGGAGATTGCTGACATTGAGAGGAAGTTCTATCATCAGTTTTGCGATAATTTTGTCGAGGATGTGAAGATGCTGTCAATGTCGAAGGAAGAGATGATGCGCCGAATGACATTTGTCGGTCTTGAGAAGCTGAAGGAGAGGTATGATGCTGGTCAGACGATGCATTTCATGTATCTGAGCCATTTCGGAAATTGGGAGTGGATAGCGTCAATAAACTATTGGATGCAGCCATGGGCTACGTCGGGGCAGATTTATCACCATATCTATGACAAGATAATGAATCAGCTGTTTCTTGATCTTCGTGGTCAGTATGGCGGTGTGAGTGTCGAAATGAAAGAGACGCTCCGCAAGATGATAAGCTTGAAGCGTGAAGGTAAGAATTACACTATTGGTTTCATAAGCGACCAGCAGCCAAAGTGGAACAGCATACACCATTTCATACCATTCCTGAATCATGACACAGCAGTTTTTACTGGATGTGAGCAGATAGCGCGCAAGCTTGATGCGTTTGTTACGTACGGAAGGATGAGCAGGCCGAAGCGTGGCTATTACAGACTGGAGGTGGTGGTCATGGAAGACCATCCTGCAAGCCTGCCAGAGAATGAACTGACAAACTGGTATTTCCGTCTTCTTGAGGAGGATGTACTGCAGCACCCTGAGATGTGGCTTTGGAGCCATAAGAGGTGGAGCCGCACAAAGGAGGAATGGTTGAGAAGGCAGAATGCAGCAGAAAAATAACGGTTTTTTCAATGTGGAGGGTACAAATTCAATATTTGTAGCGCTTTTGTGATGGGAAAACATGTGTCTGAAAGCTTTTTTTAGTTTTTCTTGTGCCATAATACAAATAAAAGTCATAACTTTGTACCCGATTTCCGCTGAGCTGACAATTTAGCTGAAAAAAATATCAGTGCGGCGGACAACGTATAATATTAATTTAACACACATTACATTATGTATCTCGATTCAGCAAAGAAGGCAGAAATCTTCGCACAGTATGGTGCTTCTGCTACTGACACAGGTTCTTGCGAGAGCCAGATCGCACTTCTCTCTTTCCGTATTCAGCATCTTACTGAGCACGTAAAGGCAAACCACAAGGACTACTCAACTAACCGTGCCCTTGTAAAGCTCGTAGGTCAGCGTCGTCGCTTCCTCTCTTATCTCAAGAAGAAGGACATCGAGCGTTACCGTGCAATCGTTAAGGCTCTTGGTCTCCGTAAGTAATTACTGGCAGACAAGGTCAAGTTACCGCAGCATATCCAATATGGATTGCCGCGGTTTTTTTATGCATTATCGGGATAAACGTCGTGAATAAAACTTTGGGGAGTTATTATTTTACCATTAGTTAGTGCTACAATGGAAAAAAAGAGTTAACTTTGCAGCCGAATTCGAATTTTTGAAAGAGGGAAGGGTGCATAAGTGTAAGACGTTTCCAAGTGTGAGTTTTACATGCATGCTTTTCCCATCATTACTATTTATACGATGCAGGATATTAGAAACATTGCAATTATTGCGCATGTCGACCACGGAAAGACAACATTGGTCGATAAGATGTTGCTTGCTGGCAATCTCTTCCGTGAGAATCAGCAGACAGGAGATTTGATTTTGGATAACAATGAGCTCGAGCGTGAGCGTGGAATAACAATTCTCTCAAAGAATGTGTCTATCAATTATAAAGGCACAAAAATCAATGTGATTGACACTCCAGGACACTCTGACTTTGGAGGTGAGGTGGAGCGTGTGCTTAATATGGCAGACGGTTGCATCCTTCTTGTTGATGCCTTTGAGGGTCCAATGCCTCAGACACGTTTTGTGCTCCAGAAGGCACTCGAAATCGGGTTGAAGCCTGTCGTTGTTGTCAATAAGGTGGACAAGCCAAACTGCCGCCCAGAGGAGGTGTACGAAATGGTGTTCGACCTTATGTTCTCGCTTAACGCCACAGAGGAGCAGCTTGACTTCCCTGTTGTGTATGGCTCAGCAAAGAACGGATGGATGGGACCTGACTTTTCAAATCCAACATCCGATATCACTTATCTTCTTGATGTCATCCTCGAAAAGATTCCTGCGCCAGAACGTCTTGATGGCACACCACAGATGCTCATCACCAGCCTTGACTATTCTACTTATACTGGCCGTATTGCTGTTGGACGCGTACACCGCGGTACATTGAAGTCTGGTCAGAATATCACAATCATACATCGTGACGGAAGTCAGGAGAAGACAAAAATCAAGGAACTCCACACATTTGAAGGTATGGGACATTGCACAACTCAGGAGGTGTCTTCAGGCGACATCTGTGCGGTGGTTGGTCTGTCAAACTTTGAAATCGGAGATTCTATCTGTGATTTTGAAGCTCCAGAGGCTCTCCCTACTATCAGCATTGATGAGCCAACAATGTCAATGCTCTTTACTATCAACAACTCTCCATTCTTCGGCAAAGAGGGTAAATTCTGTACAAGCCGCCATATCAATGAGCGTCTCCAGAAGGAACTCGAGAAGAACCTCGCACTTCGTGTAGAGCAGAAGGACGACAGCACGGATTCGTGGGTCGTTAGCGGCCGAGGCGTGCTTCACATCTCTGTGCTTATCGAGACAATGCGCCGCGAGGGCTACGAGCTTCAGGTAGGTCAGCCACAGGTTATCATGAAAGAGATAAACGGTGAGAAGTGTGAGCCGATAGAAGAACTTACAATCAATGTTCCTGAGGAGTTCTCAAGCAAGATGATAGATATGGTTACTCGACGCAAGGGCGAGATGTTAAGCATGGAAGCTCAGGGCGAACGTGTGAACATAGAATTTGAGATTCCTTCACGAGGCATCATCGGTCTCCGTACTAATGTGCTTACTGCAAGTCAGGGAGAGGCAATCATGGCTCATCGCTTCAAGAATTATCAGCCATATAAGGGTGAGATTACTCGACGCTCTAATGGTTCGCTCGTAGCGCTTGAGGCAGGTACTGCTTTCGCCTATTCAATGGATAAGCTTCAGGACCGTGGTAAGTTCTTCATCTTCCCTCAGGATAATGTCTATGCGGGACAAGTTGTGGGCGAGCATATTCATGAGATAGACCTTGTGATAAATGTGACAAAGGCAAAGCAGCTCACAAATGTGCGCGCAAGTGGTACTGACGAGAAAGCTCGTATCATCCCTCCTGTAGTTCTTTCGCTTGAGGAAGCTCTTGAGTATATCAAAGAGGATGAGTATGTTGAAGTTACTCCAAAGAGCATGCGCATCCGCAAGATTATTCTTGACCACCTTGAAAGAAAACGTGCAAATAGAGAAGATTGATGCAGTAGCATTTGGTGCACAAATTGTAAAGTGAATTGCGTTTTTTTTGTCGCAAACACTGATTTTTGCACACTCGAGTACATATTTGTGCATTATTATTGCAATTTGTGTGAATAATGTTGCAAGATTAAAAGATAATTTTATACCTTTGCACCGATTTTCTGCGATAGTGGATAGTCATGTTCTATCAATTGAACTAAATTGAAAACGAAAATAATTCATTAACATTAAAAAAATTAGATTATGTCTGAAATTGAATCAAGAGTAAAATCTATCATCGTTGAGAAGCTCAACGTTGACGAGGCAGAAGTAAAGCCAGAAGCATCTTTCACAAACGACCTTGGTGCTGACTCTCTCGACACAGTAGAGCTCATCATGGAATTCGAGAAGGCTTTCGGTATCAATATTCCTGACGATCAGGCTGAGAAGATCGCTACTGTAGGTGATGCTATCGCTTACATTGAGGCTAACGCTAAGTAATTATGGAATTAAAGAGAGTTGTAGTAACAGGACTTGGAGCGCTTACTCCACTTGGCAATACTGTTGAGGAGTCTTGGGAGAATCTCAAGGCAGGAAAGAGTGGTGCTGGTCCTATTACACATTTCGACGCTTCACAGTTCAAGACTCAGTTCGCATGTGAAGTTAAAGGTTTCAACTGCGCTGATTACATCGACCGCAAGGAAGCACGCAAGATGGACCTTTACACTCAGTATGCTCTTGCAGCAGCAAAGATGGCAATTGAGGATTCTCAGTTGAATCTTGAGGTTGTTGACAAGAACGAGATTGGTGTTGTGCTTGGTGTAGGTATTGGTGGTATTAAGACTTTTGAGGATGAGGCAGGTGATTATGCTCTCAATGGTCCTCAGCTCGGTCCTAAGTTCAATCCATTCTTCATCCCTAAGATGATTGCAGATATCGCTGCTGGCCATATCTCAATTCAGTATGGATTCCACGGTCCTAACTATACAACAACTTCTGCATGCGCATCATCATCAAATGCACTTGCTGATGCATTCAACCTTATCCGTCTCGGAAAGGCTAATGCTATCGTAACTGGTGGTGCAGAGGCTGCTATCTGGGCATCAGGTGTTGGAGGTTTCAACGCTATGAAGGCTCTCTCTACTCGCAACGACGAGCCAGAGAAGGCAAGCCGCCCATTCAGTGCAAGCCGTGACGGTTTCGTCATGGGTGAAGGTGCTGGAATCTTGATTCTTGAAGAGCTTGAGCATGCTAAGGCTCGTGGAGCAAAGATATATGCTGAGATGGTAGGTGCAGGTATGTCTGCAGATGCTTACCACATCACTGCAACACACCCAGAAGGTCTTGGAGCAAAGCTCGTTATGCAGCGCGCGCTCAAGGACGCAGGGCTCAATCCTGAAGATATCGACTACATTAATGTTCACGGTACATCTACTCATGTTGGTGACATTTCTGAGTCTAAGGCTATCAAGGATTTGTTTGGTGATGCAGCTTACAAACTCAACATCAGCTCAACAAAGTCTATGACTGGACACCTTCTTGGTGCTGCTGGTGCTGTTGAAGCTATTATCAGCATTCTTTCAGTTAAGAACGACATTGTTCCTCCAACAATCAACCATGCTGACGATGATCAGGATCCTGAGATTGACTATAATCTCAATTACACATTCAATCAGGCTCAGCAGCGTACTGTTCGTGCTGCTCTCAGCAACACATTCGGTTTCGGTGGACACAATGCGAGTGTAATCTTCAAGAAATACCAGGATTAAGGTGATTTCAAATCTAATAGATACAATTAGGCTTCTTTTCGTCACTGAAAAGAAGCCTTTTTTACAACTTAAAGAGATTTTAGGCTTTTATCCCCATAATATAAGTTTGTATAAACTGGCTCTTATGCATAAATCTGTGGCTTACCACGAACGTGAGGTGCATAGAGGGAAGGGAGAAAAAGCTGCAGCGTCGCGTGAGTCATACTTGAATAATGAGAGGCTGGAATTTCTTGGCGATGCCGTGCTTGGAGCCATAGTGGCAGATATTCTGTATAAGCATTATGGCAGGAAGCAGGAAGGTTTTCTCACTAATTTGAGAAGCAAGATAGTGTGTCGCAAGTCGTTGAACAATTTGGCTGTTAACATCGGTCTTGACAAACTAATTCAGCATACTGGTGCAGTAACCACAGGTCATAATAGTTTTATGAACGGAAACGCTTTTGAAGCTTTCTTTGGAGCTATTTATCTGGACCGCGGATATGACTATTGCTATAGATTCTTGGAAGACAAAGTTTTCAAGCATTATATCAATATTGATAAAGTTGCGGAACTGGAAGAAAACTTCAAGAGCGCCCTTATAGAATGGTGTCAAAAGTATCAGTATAAGTTTGAATTTATACACAAGGAAATGCGTGATGCCAATAACAGCAAAGTTCCGATGTTCCATTCCCAGATTTTGATAGAAGGCATACCTTGTGGTGTGGGGGATGGATATAGTAAGAAGGAGAGTGACCAGAATGCCGCCAGTCAAGTGCTGAAGAAGATAAGGAAGGGAAAGGAGATAGTTTTGGTACTCAAGAACGCTAAGAATAAGAATGTAAGCCTGCAAAATGAGGCGGAAGGAAGCAAAAGCTGACACATCAGGATAAGTTGCTGTTCATAATCTTGAACACCTGCTTACTTATCGTATTTGATGTTGCTTTTTAATTATTTATTCCGTAACTTTGCAAAGCAAATAATACACCTTCAATATGAATACTACAGGTTTTCTAAATAAGATGTATTTCTCAAGGCGACAGAAGCAGATTGAGAAATATGCAACTCGTGCTCAGGATATCCAGTTGAAAATATTCCGACACCTTGTTCGTCAGGGAAAAAAGACTGAATGGGGTAAGAATCATAACTATGATAGTATTGAATCCTATGAGGATTTCTGTAAGAATGTTCATGTGAACACTTATGAGGAACTCAAAGGTTATATACAGTCAATGCGTGAGGGCAAAGCAAACATTCTCTGGCCAGGTGTTGTGCGTTGGTACGCAAAGTCATCAGGCACAACAAATGACAAGAGCAAGTTCATCCCGGTGAGCGGCGAAGGCTTGAAGACTATACACTACAAGGGAGGTACGGATTGTGTCGTAAGTTATCTCCATATCAATCCGAAGAGTAACTTCTTTTCAGGAAAGGGACTTATTCTTGGTGGCAGCCATGCACCAAACCTCAACACTCCAAATAGTCTTGTTGGCGACCTCAGCGCAATTCTTATTGAGAACATCCCAACAGCAGCAAATATGATTCGTGTTCCGAAAAAGAACATAGCCCTTCTCAGCGATTTTGAGGAGAAGCGCGACAAGATAGCTCATGCTGCTATGGATATGAATATCACAAATATCAGCGGTGTGCCATCATGGATGCTCAGTGTGCTTAACCGTGTGATGGAACTTAAAGGCGTTGACAGATTGGATGAAGTGTGGCCAAACCTTGAGGTGTTCTTCCATGGAGGTGTGGCATTCACTCCTTACCGCGACCAGTATAAGAATATCATCGGACTGCCAAATATGCACTATGTGGAGACATATAATGCAAGCGAGGGCTTCTTTGGAATACAGAACGATTTGAGCGACCCTAATATGCTCCTTATGATTGACTATGGAGTGTTCTACGAGTTCTGTCCGATGGATAATCTTGATGCAAACGGTTATCCTATTGATGAGTCAAAGGTGGTGCCTCTCTGGGAGGTTGAGCCTGGCGTGAACTATGCAATGATTATCAGCACAAGCTGTGGTCTTTGGAGATATATGATAGGTGATACTGTGAAGTTCTCACAGAAAAATCCTTATAAATTCTGTATCACTGGACGAACAAAGCACTTTATCAATGCCTTTGGTGAGGAGCTTATTGTTGATAATGCAGAGAAAGGACTGCTTCAGGCATGCGTAGCTACCGGAGCTCAGGTGAAAGACTACACCGCTGCGCCAATCTTTATGGACAGCAATGCTAAGTGTCGTCATCAGTGGGTTATTGATTTTGCCAAGATGCCTGCTGATGTAAATGAGTTTGCCACAATTCTTGACCGTTCGCTCCAAGGCATAAACTCTGACTATGAGGCTAAGCGCCATAAGGATATAACTTTGCAGCCTCTTGAGATAATTGTTGCACGTCCGGGCTTGTTTGATGAATGGCTGAAAGGCAAAGGTAAGCTTGGAGGTCAGCATAAGATACCTCGTCTTAGCAACTCAAGACAGTATATTGACGAATTGCTTGAAATGAACAAGTGATATTGTGTGGCAGCAATGAATAGTAAATCTCGTTCTTCTTTTTATTATATTCATATAGCATTAGTAGCGGCATTTGTGCTGCTGCTGGTTGCTTGTGCCAATATGGGCACTCCTGACGGTGGTCCGTATGACGAGACTCCGCCAAGGATTGTCAGCACAACTCCTAAATTTGGCTCCTCTAAGGTCAAAGGAGTCAAGAAGGTTGTTTTGGAGTTTGACGAGATTGTAAAGATTGAGAATGCGCAAGAGAAAGTCATTGTTTCTCCTCCACAGATAGAGCAGCCGGAAATTGAGGCTAATGGAAAGAAAGTGACAGTCACGCTTCTTGACTCATTGAAGCCAAACATGACTTATACCATCGACTTTGCAGATGCAATAGTGGATAACAACGAGGGCAACCCTTATGGTGACTATGCGTTCACTTTTTCCACAGGCGAAAGAGTTGACACATTCCAGGTCTCAGGCAATGTGCTTGAGGCTGAGAACCTTGAACCAATAAAGGGCATCCTTGTAGGTTTGTATAAGGTTGGCGACTCTGATGCTGCAGATGTAAAAGAACTGCCTGATTCTGTGTTCAGGACTGTGCCTTTTGAACGCATCTCTCGCACCGACAGCCGCGGACATTTCGTGATAAAGGGTCTTTCGCCTGGCGCATACAGAGCGTATGCCTTGCAGGATAAGAATCAGAATTATATCTATGACCAGAAAGCAGAGAAGATCGCTTTCTCAAGCCGCATACTTGAAACATCAAGTCAGCCAGATATCCGACGAGACACGGTGTGGCATGACAGTATTTATTATGACTCGATAAAGACTGTCCGTTACACTCATTTCTATCCTGATGATATTGTGCTTCTTGCTTTTGATTCAGAAAAGCAAGACAGGTATCTTATTAAATCTGAGAGACCTATATTAGAACAGTTCTCTTTGTATTTTACAGCTCCAAGCGATACGCTTCCGTTTGTTAAAGGACTGAATTTCGATTCGGAAGATGCGTTTGTCATTGAGTCGTCGGCAAAGAATGACACGCTGACATACTGGATAAGAGATTCGCTTATTTATAATATTGACACTCTCGTGGTGCAGCTCGACTATTTTGCTACTGACACGACAGGTAATCTCTCGTTGGTGTCGGACACTCTTTCTCTCGTGTCTAAACTGACAAAGGCAAGACTTGCTAAGCAGCAGCAAGAGCGATATGAGGAGTGGGTGAAGGAATGCAAGCAGAAAGCAAAAGAAGAACGCAGGGCTGCTAAGAGAGATGCTCAGAAAGCAGAACTTGAAGAAGGTGAAGATGAAGAGCTGGCATCACAAGCAGAAGGAGATAAGAAGTCCTCAAAGAAGAAGAAAAAGCGTGGGGAAGATGAGGATCTCGTTATCCCACCTATGCCTGAGGAGTTTATAGAGGTGAATATAAAGACAAACTCTTCAATGGATCCGGACAAGAATGTTGACTTCGAGTTTGAAATGCCTCTTGACTCTGTTGACATCTCGAAGATACATTTCAGCGTGAAGGTCGATTCGCTGTATGTGCCTTCAGCCTTCCTTTTCAGAAAGGTTGATGGTAGTACAAAACATTATCGTTTGTATGCTGAATGGGAGCCAGACTCTGCATATCTCATTGAAATTGATACTGCGGCTTTTGTAAATATCTATGGTAGAAGGAACGAAGCGATAAAGCGTACTGTCAAGGTTAAGGCTCTTGAGTCTTATGCCACTCTCTTTGTGTCATTGCAGAATGCTGACACAACAGCTGTTGTGCAGCTTCTTGACGGTAGCGATAAACCTGTCAAGACAGTAAAAGCGAAAGATGGGAAGGCTGACTTCTATTTCCTCAATCCTACGACCTACTACATGCGCCTCTTCTATGACAAGAATGGCAATGGAAAATGGGACACAGGAGATTATGACCAGCAGATTCAGCCCGAACCTGTTTATTATTTCTCACGTCCAATTGTGACAAAGGCAAATTGGGAATTTAGTGAGGATTGGAATCCTACCTTGCTGCCTTTGCCTAAACAGAAACCAGGAAAGATAACAAAACAGAAGCCGGACAAGGCTAAATCGGTAAAGAACAAGAATGCAGAAAGAGCGCAGAATCTTCACAAGAAATAGATGATGCCTGCTGTTATGTAGGTGATCAAAATTAGTTTTATAAGTATCTGGTCAAAATTATTTTTATAATCAAGAACCTTTAGCCTCGGTGCAGCCAATGAAGATAATGAGAGAAATGCCATCTGGATGGCTTCTCTTAATTCCAATCGTAACGATTTAATTCTAAATCAAAAAGAACTGTTTGCTACAAACTAAGAGAAGAAATCTCTAATTTGGCTACGCCGAGTTCTTCGAGGTTCTCTAAATTGGCTACGCCGAGCTGACGGTTCTTGATAAATATAAAATAATTTTGATTACCTACTTAAACCTTGTGATTTCATATTTCGAGGGTGATGTTCAAGAATCTCCTCACGCAGATGAGTGGTGTCTATGTGAGTGTAAATCTGTGTCGTGGCAATCGACTCGTGACCAAGCATTGCCTGTATAGCTCTCAGGTTTGCTCCTCCTTCAAGCAGGGAAGTGGCAAACGAATGTCTGAAAGTGTGTGGCGACACCTCTTTTTTTATGCCTGCCTTCTCAACAAGGTTCTTTATCATAAGAAAAACCATAACTCTTGTTAGGGGCTTTTTCCTTCTTCTGCTGACAAACACATAATCTTGGTATTTCTCGGGGATGTCAAGAAGGTTCCTGTCTAAATAGTACAGTTTGATTTCTTTGATGGCATTTTCAGATATTGGCACCAGGCGCTGTTTGGAACCCTTGCCTTCGACCTGTATAAACTCATCGTCGAAGAACGTGTGGCTTATCTTCAGATTTATAAGTTCGCTTACGCGGAGTCCGCAGCTGAAGAGTGTTTCGATGATGGCTTTGTTTCTTTGCCCTTCAGGTTCGCTGAGGTCGATGGCAGACTCTATGGTATCCACCTCCTCCACCGACAGCACATCAGGCAGATGCTGTGGCTTCTTAGGAAATTCCATCAGTTCGGTAGGGTTGTTTTCAAGCACCTCGCTTATGACAAGGAAATGATAGAAACTGCGCACGCCTGAGAGGATGCGCGAGAGGGATGTCGGATTGATGCCGAGGTCGTACATCAATGCAGAGAAGCTGTGGATATCCTCAAGACGGATGTCAAGAAAGTCTATCCCTTCCCCGCTGCAGAAACGGAGAAACTTGTCCAAATCGCGCATATATGCCTCGACGGTGTTTGGCGAACTTCCTTTCTCAAGTTTCAGATATTGGTAATATCTTCGTGTTAATATTTCTTGTTCTTTAGTGTTCATGTGACAAAGATAGTTAAAGTTTCTTTCATTTGGTAAGTTTTTGCTTTAAGATAATCATTGTTCAAACTTTTTTCCCTAATTTTGTCGTAGATTAATTAAAAGATACAAGTTTCGCATGCTCCACTTTGACTCCCCCAAACGAGCAAGTTGCAAACTTGAGAAAGTTGAATAAAACATACAAGTTTCACATTTCTAAAAGCGTAGCGACCATATAGCCGCGAAAGTGAAGCTTGAATCATCAAAAAAGGTAATGAAAAAAATCTTTGTCATAATACTTGCTCTTATTGGTTTGCTTCCAGCAAGCGCTCAGCAAGAACATAACTTTGAAGTCTCAAAGAATCTTGATATTTTCAATAGTCTTTATCGTCAGCTTGACCTTTTCTATGTCGATTCTCTCGAAGCCAGCAAGACACTTCGCATAGGCATTGATGCCATGCTTGAGAGTCTTGACCCATACACGGAGTTTTATCCGGAAGAGGATATGGGCGACTTGAAGATGATGACTACTGGCAAATATGGTGGAATAGGCTCCATCATACGCATGAGGAAGGATTCGACGGTAATCATTAGCGAGCCTTATGCTGGCATGCCAGCAGCAGAAGTAGGACTGAAGTCTGGAGACGTGCTTTTGAAAATCGACAGTAAAGACTTGAAAGGCATGGCTGTGAGTGAAGTCAGCAATCTTCTTCGTGGCGAGCCGGGCACCACTTTCGTGCTTCGTGTGCAGCGACCAAACGAATCAAAGACTCGTGACTTCAAAATCACTCGTCGCAACATCAAGGTTGATGCTATTCCTTATTGCGGACTTGTTGGTGAGACGGGTTATATAAGTTTCACGCAGTTTACAGAAGGATGTGCTAAGGAAATCCGCAAGAACATCATTTCTCTGAAGGAGAAGGGCGCAAAGAGTATCGTTATTGACCTTCGTGGCAATGGAGGGGGACTCTTGAGCGAGGCTGTTGATATTGTTAATCTCTTTGTACCTAAGGGGTTGACTATCGTCGAGACAAGGGGTAAGCTAACGGCTTCCAACAATACTTATGTGACAAGAAATGAACCTCTTGACTTGGAGATTCCTCTTGCTGTTCTTGTCAATGGAAGTACAGCAAGTGCTGCTGAAATCCTTTCTGGTTCACTTCAGGATTTGGACAGAGCGGTAGTGGTAGGCACAAAAACATTTGGCAAAGGACTTGTTCAAAGTCCTCGTGAACTGCCTTATAACAGCAGCATAAAACTCACAACGGCAAAGTATTATATCCCGTCAGGCAGATGTATCCAGGCTATCGACTATAAGAAGAAGCGCCAAGATGCAGAGTATTACTACAAGACGGGAAAGAGAGCTGCAGCAGACAGTGTTCAGTATAAGAAATTCTATACCGCTGCTGGACGTGAAGTCATTGAGGGCAGCGGCATCATGCCGGATGTTGTGATGAAGCATGACACATTGGCGAATATTGTCTATTATCTCTCGTCTGACGACATCCTTACAGACTGGGGCACAAAGTACAGCCAGAGTCATGCTGTTATACCTGCTGTCAAAGACTTTGTCATCACCGAGGAGGACTATGCTGAGTTTAAGAAGATGGCTATTGATGGTGGATTCAAATATGACAGGTTGAGTGAAAAACGCCTTGCCGATCTTAAGAAGACTGCGGAGTTTGAAGGCTACTACGAAGACGCTAAGCCAGAATTTGAAGCATTAGAGAAGAAACTCGCTCATAATCTTGACAGAGAATTTGACCGACATAAGGAGGACATCCTCAAGATTATGGCGCAGGAGATAGTGAAAAGGTATTATTTCCAGGCAGGTGCTGTAGAGGAGTCTCTCAAGGGAGACGTGGATGTGGAGAAAGCTGTTGAACTGCTTGGCAATCCTGCTGAATATGCGCGTCAGCTGAAGCCAAACAAGTAGGATATCATGCAGCGGTAGCACCCAGAATGGATTCGAACGCTTCTTAATTCAACTTTTCCACCCTTCGAAAGCCTCTATAGAGCGATTATTTTATTTATTATCATGATAAAAGAAAAAATAGGGTGGGAAAGTTTAGTTCTTAACCCTCTTAATAAAGGAATACGATATGAGTCTGAAAAATAATAAAGCGGCAAAACTAAATCAGTATATGATGTTTGGCATGTTCTTTCTTGGCATCATAGTCATAGGTTGTGTTTTTGCTTTTCTCTACTTGTCATTCAATAAGACTGACAATCCTTTTGTACAGCAGCCAGATGGCGGCAATGACGCGGCAACCGACAGCATTGTGTTTGTCATCGACTCTGCTTTCCTTGATTCAATAGAATAAAAAGCCCCCTCTATGGGCTATATGGAGAGGACTCCATCCTCACTTTGTTCGGAGTTAAAGGGATGTTTGCCATATACGGACATTTGTCACTTCAACTTCTCTTTAACTACACTTTAACTCCACAACAAGTGGAGCGAAACTTGTATTCAAATAACCTTTAGCTTTATGAAAGTGAGAAACAATGTGTTAATGTTTTTGATGCCTTTCTTGATGTTCTGTTCTGTTTGCAGGACTTATGCACAATGCAGTACCGTAAACAAGGCATTTCAAGCAGGTGAGGACATCACTTACGACTTGTATTTTAATTGGAAATTTGTATGGGTGAAATGCGGTGAGGCGCACTATACAATAAAATCCCAAAACTACAATGGGCAGGCAGCGTTGCGTAATGACTTGCTTTTTACAAGCAATAAGAAATGTGACGCATTTTTCACTATGCGCGACACTCTTATCAGCTATATAACTCCTCAGCTTACGCCTTTGTATTTTCGTAAAGGGGCATACGAAGGGAAGAATTACACCGTTGATGAGGTGTGGTACTCCTATCCGAACGGTAAAAGCCATGTTAAGCAGAATTATCTCAACCGACATGGCGAATGGTCAGAACATCATTTTGAGTCTAACGAATGCAATTACGACATGCTGTCCATCCTCTCCCTTGCTCGTTCGTTCAATCCTGCTGATTATAAAGTAGGGCAGAAGATTTTATTCCCGATGACAACAGGCAAGAAGGTTGAACAGCAGACCCTCATATATAAAGGCAAAAAGCAGTGGAAAGCCAATGATGGCAGGACATACCGATGCCTTGTGTTCTCATTGCTTGACTACGAGGAGGGAGCTTCCGATAAGGAACTGTTGCGTTTCTATGTTACTGACGATCTAAATCATCTGCCAGTCAGAATAGACTTTTTCTTGAAATTTGGCTCTGCTAAAGCATTCTTTGTTAGAGGCAAAGGTTTACGCAATCCGCAAACCTCAATAATGAAGTAATTCAACTGTCGCATGCTCAGTTTGGAGAGTTAAAGTGTAGTTAAAGAGGAGATATCGTTTTGTATTTGTTTTTTCAGTCCTGTCAATGCTTGTGCTATTTCTGTGGCTGTAAGTTTGTCAAATGTCAAAAAAAATCATTTAGATTGTTCTGAAAGTTCGCTTTGTTTAACAAAAATGAATGTGTTATTTAATTTTAGTGTATCTTTGTGAAATTATTATTGGCTTATACAAGCTCCACTTTAACTCCCCAAAACGAGCAAGTTGCTTTAATAGGCTTATTTATGTTGTCATAAATCAGTCGACTCGCAAGATCTGGCTTTGAATAATTCGGAATAGTATGAAAACATTAGCACATTTTTTCATCATTATAATTTTATCAGTATTCTCCGTTGACGCATTTGCAACTGAGGGGGATATCATTACCGTCAATTACAAAGGTGCTACTGCCGAGGTGAAAATACCAACCACGGCGGCTGTTATGGCTACGGTTAATGGAGCGGATGTTGTATTGCTGTCGGCTACTAATGCTGAGGAATATGTGTATAAGCTTACAGGTTCAACTACTAATGGGTCGCTTTCTATCAGGGCAAGCTATAAGATGAAAATCGAGCTTGCAGGTGTCAGCATCACAAGTTCTGACAAAGCGGCAATATCTGTTGACTGCGGTAAGCGTATTGATGTGATTGTTGATGAAGGCACAGTAAACACACTTGTTGATGGTGTGGCTGGTGTTCATAAAGGTGCTATGTATTTTTCCGGGCATCCAGAATTTGATGGTGCTGGTGTGCTGAATGTGAGTGGCAGGACAGGTCACGCAATTTATGCAAAAGAGTATCTGAAACTGAAGAAGACAGCAGGCACAATAAATATTCTTACTGCAGTTGGCGATGGCATCCACTGTGGTAAGGGAAAGCCAGACAATGAACATCGCTATTTCCAAATCAATGGAGGAGTTCTAAATATCAATGGCGTGCAAGGTGATTGCATCGACTCTGACGATTATGGAATAATGAGTATCAAAGGTGGTGTTATTAATGCCAATGTGACGGCTGCCGAAAGTGTTGGTTTGAAATGCGATAGTGTGATATACATGTCTGATGGTATTGTCAATATCAATGTTGAGAGTTCGAGGGGTGAGGGAATGCGTGCATGTTATAATGCTATTCTCAGCGGTGGAGTGATTCAGATGACTGTTGAAGGCAATGGTGCAAAAGGCATAAAGGGCAAGAAAAGATCAAATGGAATGGTTCTTGAAGGTGGCTATATTACTTTCGCTGGCACAGAATGCAATATAGATGTGAGCTGTAACGATATCAAAGCCACAGACGGAACAGTTGAGACAAACGCCAGAGCGGTGAGTGCCGACAATGATATCTATCGCAATGCTGGTGAGATAACAATCAAGGCTTACGGAAATATAGAGAATCCATATCATACAGACGGCACAGAGCATGTGCTGGGCGGTAACATCAATATCAGTCGTGCTCCTTGGGTGTTTAGCTGTGAGAAGTATAGACATGACATGTCTGTTGTCATTCAGCTCCGAAAGAACGGAGTGGATGTTGATGACGATACAAGGTATGTTGTTGGTGCTTTCTCAGGAACAACATGTATTGGTGTTGCTTCCGACAACTATATTCGTGTGCACAGCAATTCCACATCACAGAGCTCAGTCACATTTAAGGTTTATGACTATCTGACAGCAAAGGAGTATTCACTCACTTCAAGTCTTGCTGTGAAGTTCTCGGCTTCCAACATGGTGGGTTCGTACTCACAGCCTGTAGTCTTGTCTTTCCAGGCAGCAGACACTCTTCTTGGCGATGTCAACGAAGACGGTTATGTGAATGTGGCAGATGTGTATGCGCTTGTGAACATGATAACAGGTAAGGCTGTAAACAAAGCTTTAGGTGACATAAATGCAGACTCCGTAGTAAACATTGCTGATGTTGGCTTGTTGATAAACCTCCTCAATGGTAAGTAATGCAGGTTCGCCCATACATGATTTTGCAAATTTGAATAGCGACATAATGTCTATAAGAATGGGATTTTTTACCATTCCTGAAGAAAAATACGCATGATATTATGTTATAACATAATTTGATGCTATCTTTGTAATTGAATAGAATGAAATACATGACAATGGGTGAGCCATTGCTATGCGAAAAATACAACGTGTTAACATGAGTCTATGTTCTAAGAATTATATAAAAAGCCATTGCTTGATGCATAGTTTCTTGCTGCTTTTCTTCTTTATAGCAGTAAGCGTATCTGTATCGGCAACGGAGTGGAGCGATGTTACTGGCTCTTACATTGTAAATTCAAGTTATGCAGATGGCACAAGCAACGGATGGACAGTGAAAAAGTCTGTGTCTGTGTCGGTGGCAGAAGTTCAAAGCGGAGTTCTTATTTTCACAAACAAGAACAAATCTGCAGGTACCGTATTTGAAGCTTATCAGGAGGTCACAGGTGTCCCAAATGGAAAATACAGATTAGGTGTTCAGGGGTATTATCGTTGTGGATCCTTCAATTCTGCATCCTTCAAGCATGAATATGATTCAGAATCTCTCAATGCCGAACTTTATGCAAACAACAGCAGCGTGCCTCTCATGAGCATTATGCTGGGTGGAGTGAAAACAAATGTTGCTGGTTCTGTAACAGAAGACGGCGAGTTTTATTTCCCTGAGTCAGCATCTTCAATAGACTACTTCTTCAATACTCTTGGCCGTTACCACAATTATGTCGAGTTTGAGGTTACTGACGGTCGTATCAGATTCGGCGTGAAGACCGACACGAAGGTCAATGCCGATGTGACAGCTTTCGACAGCTGGACTCTCGAGTACGAGGGCAAGACAACGAAACTCCAGAGTTTGAAGTTTGAGAAGAGCATGGTGAATCTTATTGTCGGCGAAAGCAGTAAGCTGGGGATTATCACTAATCCTGAGACAGTTGAAAGCAAGAAGTTTGTGTGGACGGTTGACAACAAGAGCGTGGCTTCTGTCAGCACGGAGGGTGTTGTGAAAGCCTTATCTAACGGAACAGCAAAGGTGACTTGCCGTGATGAGATTTCTGGTTTGTCAGCAAGCTGCACGGTTACAGTGTCTTCTTCTACAGTATCTTCTTCAAATGTCATTATCAACGAGATACAGGCTTCAAATATAGATCAGTTTGTTGACCCTTCTTTCAATTATGGTGGATGGGTGGAATTGTACAATCCGAGTGATAAAGGTGTTGACCTTGGAGGGTGCTATATAATGGACCATAAGGGTCATGAATTTCATCTGCGCAAAGATTTCGGCATAATCCATGCTGGTGGATTCCTCAATTTGTGGTTTGACCATAACTCATTCTACGGAGACGCACGCAATCAGATAGATTTCAAACTCGACCTTGATGGCGGCACAATCATTATCTGCGATTCACAAAAGAAAGAAGTCACACGATTCGCTTATCCTGCGGCAATAAGACGTACATCTTATGCTCGCAAGGTAGATGGTGCTGGAATATGGGGCGTTACCTCTACACCTTCACCGCTTGCTTCAAATAATGCCAGTGTTTGGGTGAATACTCAGATTGATGCGCCTGTTGTTAATACAGATGCGCAGCTTTTCACAGGAAGTCTCAGTGTGAAAGTCACAATTCCAGCAGGACAGACTTTGATGTACACAACTGACGGCTCAACACCAACGCTCACAAACGGACAGAAGAGTACCAACGGCTCTTTCACTGTGACAAATACTGCGACTTACCGTTTCCGACTTTTCCAGGAAGGGTACATCCCAAGTGAAGTCGTGACACGCTCTTATATCAAGAAGGATAAGGATTATGTGTTCTCTGTTGTCTCTGTTGTGACAGAAAACAAGAATCTCTACAGCGATGAGATGGGATTGTTTGTTAAGGGCACAGATAACGGACGTCCTGGCAATGGAAAGAAATATAACTGCAACTGGAATATGGACTGGGAGCGCCCTGTCAACTTCGAGTATATAAAGAAAGACGGAAGCGGCAGATATAATATCATGGCCTACAATCAGGAGGTTGACCTTGAGATGTGTGGAGGATGGAGCCGCGCTTGGGATCCTCACTCATTCAAAATCAAGGCAAATTCTTTGTATGGAAAGAAGTTCTTGGATTATCCATTCTTCTCAGAGAAGCCTTATATCAAGAATCAGGTTCTTCAACTCAGAAATGCAGGTAATGACCACTTGTACAGATTTAAGGATGTGGCTTTGCAGGAGATAGTGAAGCGTTCCGGACTCTATATCGACACTCAGGCATGGGAACCTGTCCATGTGTTTGTCAACGGAAACTATCATGGAGTGCTCAATATGCGTGAGCCTAACAACCGCAATTATGCATATTCAAACTATGGAATAAGCAACTCCTATCTCGACCAGTTTGAGATGAGCCCTGACTCTGCTTACATCCAGAAGTTCGGCACAAAGGACAAGTTCCTCGAATGGCTTGAAAAGAGCAAGGGCGTTGCCAACGATGCTATATATAAGGATATATGCGACAATATTGTTGACATCGACGAGTATATTAATTATATGTGTGTTGAACTGTACCTTGGAGGCACAGACTGGCCTCAGAATAATGTCAAGGGTTTCCGCGCCAGAAAGGATGTCTCTAATGGACATGATGATGGAAGGTTCCACTTCGTCCTCTTCGACCTCGACGGATGTCTCGTCACTACATTCCCGTTCAACAATCTCATGGACAAGCATGACCATCTCTTTAAGCCTCTTTTAGGTGTTGATCCTGATGGCAACGACTTCAATGAGAAGCAGATTCAGCAGAAGATAGAGTTTGTGACTATATTCCTCAACATGCTCAACAATGAGACGTTCAGAAAGAAATTTGTTGATTCTTATTGCATCATTACGGGCAGCGTGTTTGAACCATCAAGATGCAAGGCTATCATTGACGAACTTTGCGCGAAGATGAATCAAGGACTTAAGCTTGAGATGGTGAAAGAATATAAGAAAGGCAATGGCGAGCAGGAGCAGGACACGAACTTCGACCTTTCGGATGAGAATGGAGAATATACAATAAGACCTGGTGATGCAACCCCTTCTGCTGATTTCTTGAGAGCAGCTCTTACGGCAAACCGCCAGTCTTCTCTCATATCTACAATGTCAACTTTCCTGTCGCTTAAGAATCCTCAGACAGTTAGCTTGAGCAGTAATGTTGAGGGGGCAAAGCTTCTCATAAATGGCATAGAAGTGCCAACAGACAAGTTCAGTGGCACGTTGTATCCACCAGTGACGGTTAAGGCTGTCGCTCCTGCTGGTTATGATTTTGTGGGCTGGAGAAGTCCGTCAAGCGATGCGTATGTGGATGTATTTGGCACTAATTCCAACTGGAGATATTATGATGCAGGAGCATTGACCGGTTCAATATGGAAGTCAAATATGGACTCTTACCGTGAGAGCCCTGCGCCTTTCTGTAGTGCTAAGGCGTCAAAGACAGTTCTGAAGGACGACGCAAAGACAGCTTATTTCTCTAAGACTTTCAACCTTGATGCTTCGCAGATAACATCCGACCTCAAACTCAGTTTTGGCTATGCTGACGGTTTTGTTGTGTATGTGAATGGAAAAGAGGCGTTACGCCATAATATGGCAGATGGCACAGTCAGCTATTCTTCTCATGCAATAAAGAATGTCTCTCAGAAGTGTGAATTTGGATCAGCAATACTCCCTAAGTCATTGTTTGTTAAAGGGAAGAATATAATTGCTGTGGAAGTACACCTTGCAGAGAACTCAGCCTCAGCGATGTATTGGGATGCTGCGCTCCTCTATAAGTCGTCATCAGCTAATGGCATCGTCAGCACATCGCCTGAGTATCCTCTTTCTTTCAGCGAGTATAATCTTGTTGCAATGTATGCGCAGCAGGATGATGACAATCTGCTTGCATCATCAACAACGCCGATCAAGATAAATGAGGTTGGCGCTGGAAATGATATTTATATTAATGAGTATTTTAAGAAGGAAGACTGGATAGAGCTCTACAATACGACAGACACACCTCTTGATGTTGCAGGCTTGTATATCAGCGATAGCGAGAAGGATCCTACTATGTATAAGATTGAGGCAAATCCTGCTGTCAACACTGTTATCGAACCTCACGGATTCCTTGTCATCTGGGCAGACGGCATGATAGCGGCAACCCAGCCACATGCCACTTTTGCTCTTAAGAATGCTGACGACAAGAAGGTCATCATCACGTCGTCAGAGGATTTCATCAACAACAACTTCTCTTATTTCGCTGCTCATCCAGAGTTTGTGCGTTTTGCTGATGCCATCACTTATAAAGCTCATGCCTACAATCAGTCATGCGGGCGCTATCCTGACGGAGGCGACACATTCTACGTGATGAATAGGCCTACAATAGGCAAACCTAACTCCCTTATCTCTTATGACAAGAAGGTAGGAGAGGATAACGGTTATATGGATGTGGTTGAGACATTCCCTTTTAGCCTCTCTAATGGCTGGAACTGGATATCTCACCCTTTGGCATCACCTTTCTCCATCAATGTCTTCGAAGGTTATGCTACGAGAATAGTGGGTCAGACATTAGAGTCGGTCTATGATACCAAAAAGAAAACTATGGTGGGACCTCTCACTTCGCTTAAACCATCAACACTCTACAAGGTGAATGTGAGCGAGGAGCATCCATTTCGTGTGGATGGTACATTGACATCGGCTAAAGTTGTCGCTCTGAAGAAAGGTTGGAATTGGATTGGCTATCCTTGCAAGTCAGAGCAATCGCTCTCTGACGCTTTGGAGGGTTCGCTCCTTGAAGATGGGGATATGATTGTCGGACAGATAGGTATTTCACAGTATTCAAGTGGAAGAGGGTGGGCAGGTACGCTCCGCACTCTGTCATCAGGCGAAGGATTCATGTATAGGTCGATGAGCGCTAAGGCAATAAAGTTTGTCCAGCCTTCTGAAGTAGAGCCACAGATGATGAACCTTGCAAAAAGTAGAAATGTGTCTTTCCAACATTTTGATTACGATCGCCATGCCTACCCTAATGTGATGGGTGTTATTGCAAAGATAGATGCTGCTGACGAACTGCTCGCCTCAGGCGAGTATCATGTTGCTGCTTACTCCGATGGTGAGTGCCGAGGTGAGGGTGAATGCATAGATGGTGTTGTATATATCACTATGTATGGAGAAGGTGGTGAACCCCTGACGTTTGAACTAGAAGATGCTGATGGTTACACATATTATATAATAGAGGAGATGGATTTTGTGTCTGATGTGCTTGGAACGTGCCAGACACCGGTCAAACTTACCGTTGAAAGAGAGGCTACAGGCATAACATCTCTAAAACAAAAAGATTTGTGTGTAGGATACTATAATATGAGTGGATTGTATGTAGGGAATACCGTCAAAAACCTCCGCCCTGGTGTGTATGTAGCAAAGTACGCAAGCGGCAAAGTTGGTAAGATAATGATAAAATAGTCCGTAAACTTGTTCTGCACGGCGACTTTATTCAAAATCCCCCATATATAACAACAAAAGCAGGCACAATTCGTAAAAAAATGAACGATTTTAAAATAATTTTAAGGATTTATTTGTTTGTAGCGAAAAAAAGTCCTACTTTTGCATGAGTTTTTATACGAAGTAAGAATAAAACGAATGAGATATTGGGTCAAAAAACGAAGCCCTCTATCCGATATAAGAGAGAATAATTAATAATTAAAATCTGAAATAATATGAAAAAGGGTTTACTCATTGGTGCTTTCGCGCTAAGCTCAATGGCAGCGCTCGCACAGGATGTTGTTGTACCTTCAGTTGTAGGTGCAGCACAGGACAATGCATGGGTTGTAAATGTCGCTTTGACTAATACAACACAGTTTATCGCTTTCTCTATGGATGTTAAGCTTCCTTCTGGCGTTAAAGTAACAGCAGACAAATGTCGTGTTACACCTCGACTTGAAAGTACAAAAACTGTAAGTATTAAGAATGAAAGTAATGTTTCTACAACTTATCCAGCAACTTATAAGCTCGAGTACAATCTTTCTGGTACAACTCTTCACATTGTTGGCTATAGCTTGGGAAACGAACCAATAGTAGGTAAATCAGGAGATGTATTGTATCAGATTACTTTAGCTGCTTCAAGTAATATCAACGCATCTTCATTTGAAACTTATAAGGTTGAAAATGTTAAGTTTGTACAGCAGAGTGATCTTACTGCAAAGTCTCTCGCAGATGCAAGTCTTAAATGGTATCAGAGAGGTGATGTTGACTTGAATGGTAAGGTTGAAACAGCAGATGCTCTTAGACTTCTTAACATGGCAAATGGCTCAACTACTTCTTCAGTATATGCCGATGTTGATAACAATGGTAAGGTCGAAACAGCTGATGCTCTTCGTACATTGAATATAGCTGCTGGAACTAGTAAGTAAACAATAAAAAAGAATAGCAATATGAAAAAATTAGTATTTTTAGGATTTTTCCTTTCAGCTGCAATGGGAATATATGCGGAGGATGTTTTGTCTGTAACTCCTGTCAATATTCCAGTTGACTTTGATCCAGATGATGTTTATCTTGAAATGAATATCAAAAATGATGATTTACCAGTAGCGGCAGTTTGTGGCGATATTTATTTGCCAGATGGTGTTACTGTAGATGGTGAGGATGGTGTTCCTTATATCCTCACAGATGATTATCAGGAACTTGGCGGTCGTCTTAAATATAAGTCAGGTAAGTCAACAAAAAATGTTTTCCCTACTTTGTCACATAGTTACAAAACTGACTCTAATGGATATAAGTTTGCGTTCTTCCAGTTAGTTGGTACTGATAATATGTTAGTAGGTGAGGGACCTGTTGCAAAGATTTATCTTAAGATAGATAAAAGCAAATTGGTAGAGGGTAAGACATATCCTGTCTATATTAAGAATGTTTATATGCAAGATGGTACTCAAACTATCAAGCGTATTGACTACCCTTGTGTAACTTCTTTCTTTACATATGGTGAGAAAAAGGATGGCGTTTCGTCTGTACTTGATGTGGAAGGTTATTTGCCAACATTTGTAAATAAGGCTCTTAATGATGGTGAGGCATATTCAACAAGTCTTAATATGTCAAAGCTTACTAATGAGATTATCATTGATGAGGTGCCTGAGTACAATAGCGAAGCAAGCATTGAACTTTCTGATGAAGTAGGTATTTCAAATGTTCCAGATCCATCAATTGTATTTGGTAGTGTTTCTTATACTCGTTCAACACTTGCTGCTAAGTATGGTACAATTTGTGTTCCATTCGATCTTGCTTCTGATGCAAATGTTCAGTATTACACAATTTCTGAAGCAGCTGCTGGTCAGATTACTATTTCTAAGGTAGCTTCAGTTCCAGCTGGTACTCCTGCAATCTATGAGAACCTTGGCGCAAGCAATATTTCTTATTCAGGAAATAATGTAACTCTTGCTGCTGCAGGTGTTGATGGTGCTGGTGCAGAACTCGTAGGTACATACGCTAAGACTAAGGTTACAGATGCTAACACTTACTACCTTAAGGATGGCAAGTTCAACCGTATCAATGGCAGCTTCAACTCTGGTGCTTTCAAGGCTTATGCTAAGTCTGGTTCAGCTTTGGCTAAGGCTCTCGAAATCTTCGTTGATGACGCAGATCCAACTGCTATCAATGGTGCAAGCACTTCTGCTTCAATCGAAGGTATTTACAATGCTGCTGGTGCTCAGAACAAGAAGCTTGAGAAGGGTGTTAACATCCTCAAGATGTCTGACGGCTCAGTTAAGAAAGTTCTCGTTAAGTAATTATAATTAAATTTACAGTTTTAGGAAAAATGAAAAAGTTTTATACTGCTCCTGAAATGAAGGAGAACAACGCTAAGGTAAATGCATTCCTCCAGGCTATCAGCATTGTTGATGGTAAAGACGGAGATGATAATGATGCAAAGGCATTCGAAAGTGAGTCTAACTCAGCTGAGTATGGTAACCTTTGGTAATCAGAATTGTTGATTAACTCTAAATAATTGACCGGTGAAGATTTCTTCACCGGTTTTTTTATTGTGTATGTCATCGTTGCGTCGTTATTGTTGCCTTTATGTATACGATAATCGTTTGTTTCATACCTAAATGCATTGTGATATTTAGTTTAAGTGTCTGATCAAAATTATTTTTTATAATCAAGAATGAAGAGAATGAGAGAAATGCCATCCGGATGGCTTCTCTTAATTCCAATCGTAACGATTTAATTCTGAATCAAAAAGAACAGTTTGCTACAAACTGAAAGATGAAATCTCTATTTTCTCTAAATTCTTGATAAATATAAAAATAATTTTGATTACTTACTTAATATGTCATTTCCTGACATATTAATGCTTAGCTACTAATTTCAGTTGCGTCTGACATCTTTCAACCGTCAGGTCGAAATAATGTTTCCAAATACTTATATATACATAAATCAGTAGAGAATAAAATCAAATGTATATTTCCGATTTTATGCGTTTTACACTGATATATGGTTATTGGATATAAAAAACAGATAAAAACCACATTGTATTGGTTTTTATCTGTTGATTATGTATTGACATTGGCTTAGCAATGGCTAATGTCGTTTTGTATGCTATATGTTGAGTTATGTTGGAGTTTTATTCAATAATAGCATTAACGGTGCCTCCGTTGTTGTTGTATTCACCTCCAACTTTAATGCCTTTTGCTTTCTTGCCAGTATTGTAGATAGCTATTGTTCCTGCATTAACAGTTAAGTCACCGTCAACCTTTATACCCATACATTTGTGTGGATCATCTGAATCTTCTGCTATTGTGCATTTGCCGCCTGTAGCATAGATTGTGATGTTTGTAGGAGAATCCTGTTCGCTGATAGTTATGTTTCCGTCTGTTTGGATACCTCTTGAGCCATTGCTGTTAGCATTGATAGTGAATGTGCCACCACTAATGTTAATGTCTTTTTCAGCCTTAATAGCTTTGGCATCTTCAGCACCGTTGAGAGTGATATTGATATTGCCACCCTTTATGATTATTTCGCCGTTGTGCTCATCTGCAGGGTCATTTGTCATTTCAGCCTGAACACCGTCGTTTGTTGTATTTCCATCAATATTCAATGTGCCTCCATTCATTTGGAAATACTGGCCTGTATGTATGGCGTCATTTGCTGATTTTATGATATTGATAGTGCCGGTTGACTTTTTAATCTGTGTGTATTCTTTGGCAGCGATAGCATGGTTAGAGTTGCCTGTAACATTGAGTGTTCCTGCTCCTTCAAACTCTATATGTCCCTTGCTGTAAAGGCACGCTTTCTGTTCGCCTCCTGTGGCGTCAGAAATGCTGTTTGTGGTACCTTCTGAAAGCACAATGGCATTTCTCTTGCCGCATTGCAGATTGATGGCAGCGCCTTTCTTTGATGCCAAATTCAAGCCGTTGAGGTTGAGAGTGAGCTTGTACTCTCCTGATATGGTCAGAGAGCCGTCTTCGCAAGTGCCGCTGACATAATAGGTAATCTCCTCGTTAGTGTTTATATTTGAAATCACAACATCCGTGCTTGTGTTGGAGAAGCAAGTCACGCCGTTTACATGTGAAGGGATGATTACAGAAGCCTTGTCGTTGGAGAAGGCAATTTTCACCATCTTCTCCATTTTAGGTTCTTCGAATGTTATAGAGTCGCAGTTATTGATATATTCTTGGATTTCGAGTCCTGAATAGATGTCCTTCTTTACGAAGTCACCATCCTTGCATATATAGATGCTCTGAGCTATGGCAGAAGAACATAGCATGGTGGTGCATAATGTGGCTAACACTTTCTTCATAGTTCTTCGTTTTTTATTTTACCATTACCTTTTTGCCGTTGATAATATATACGCCTTTCTGTAGTTTTGGCGTTTGTGGATTGACATTCAGTTTGCGACCAGCGAGGTCATACACCTCGCCGTCTTTTGCCACATCGGTAGTTTTTACGGCTAATTCATCAATACTTACTGCGTCCTCTGTGGAGAAGAAAAGTCGTTTTATGTCAGTTATGCTTGTTGACTTTTCTGTGTTGTCCTTCATAACAGCAATTACATTGCCATTCTCGAAAACAAGTTTTCTGATGTCAGACACACGGGCGATAACCGTGCTTTGTGGGCTATTGGCAGAATCGAAATACAGAGAGAAATCGTCAGCAAAAGCTCCTGTGCTGCATAATAGCGCAGCTATAGTAAATAGTTTTTTCATATCATCTCTTATAATTTTATGTTATACCCTAATCCAAGAATATGTCCATTTGGCTCGTCGTCGTCATTCTCTGTCTGGAAGCGGTAGTAGATGCTTAGCTTGTTCTTCTTGTTGATGTTGAAGTCTGTGCCAGCAGCGAATTTCCATTTGGTGGCTGTGTAGTTGATGCCGCAACCGTAGTCGGCAGATGCAAACGGAGAGAATGGTGAGTGTTTTATATCGTATTGTATGGCGAGTTTAGAGCGGAGGATGACCAAGTCCTTTGGATTGTAGATTTTGTGCTCCGTCTCATCGAGTTCATACTGTTGTCCGTATTCGCTATTGACAGATGCATATTTATATATGTCTGTTGAGCTCTCGCAATAATGGTTATATTGGAATGTCTCTTTTAGAGAATACTTCCATCTTTTGTTTGGCTTGTATGAGGCTGCGAATCCGAGGCTTGTGCGGTGTCTGTTTCGCCAATACCCATCTTTCTCCTTATATCCCTTTGACAATCCCGTTTTCTTGCTTGTCCAATCCTCGCAGGTGGCTAATTTGTTCTGCCAGATGTATTCCCATCCGAGGCTTGTCTTTATGTCGAAAGTCTTCGTGTTGTAAACCTTCATGTCAAGTGCTGCTCCAACGCCCCATCTCTCCATCTTGCTTGTATTGTCTTGAGTGCGTGCGTTGGCATCGACGGCAAGATTGATGTTTGACGACAGCTTCTTCTCTGCTCCGAGAGAGAAATCCATGCCGAAGTCATCGCTTTGGGCATAAGCATTGAACGCCAGCAGAGCGGCAATGACAAAAGCCGCTCCTCTGGCGAAGTATGAACGTGATGCGTTATGTGAATTGTTATTCATAAGTTTTTGGCATTTTCTTGTCAGCTTCGTCTTCATCATTAGAGTTTGTGTTGTAGTAAATCTTGATGAGAGCCATATCCTTCAGGAAGTCAATAGATCCGATAGACACATTTGTGATGTCCAGACCTGTGCGTTCTTTGAGGTCAGCGATGAGTTCATCTCTCTTGCTTGGCTTGATAAGGTCTATCTTGTCGTACTTTACATACTTAGAAGAGCGGCTCTTGATGAGCATGTTTGCTTCTGCAATCCATACGCCCCCGACGAAAACGAGGTCTGTCACGATGAGCTCTCCTATAGACGTCATGAGTGGCCCTGCAAATTCTGGATGTTTAGGGCTGATGTCGGCTGCCCATGCTAGACCGTTGATAGCTGCGAGTGAGATGATGAGGAAGAGGTAAGTCATCTCTCGGATTGGCACAGACTCAGTTCTGTATCGCATGATGCAGAAGATTGCGAAGAGTCCCATGGCTATGCCTGTCTTGATTTTGGCGTCACCCATGAGATGTATGAGCATGAAGATGCAGAAGCCGACAAGCATATAAGTGAAGAAGAAGTCTTTGCGTCGTGCTTTAGGGAAATAGAAGCATCGTGCGATGATTACTGTGAATGCGGTGTTGACTATCAAGCGAAGGAAAAGGTCTAAGATTCTGCAAGTGTCGCTTGACAGCACTGCAAGGAAGTCGTTGATTGTGTCCATATTTGGAAAATGTTGTTTTATGACAGGAAAACATAGCCATTCTGTCGGGCTGATGTCTCCTTGTGTCGGTTAGTATTTCTTTATGTGATAATTATTTGGTTTAGTGTATGCCCACTCTATAGTTCGTGGTCTATAAACTTGCGTCCGTTGATTTTCTCGAGATTGCGAAGCTTTGGCTTGAAATTATTCTGCTTGAGCGAAGGGTCGGTAAGTGCCATGCCAATGCAGCATTTGGAAAAGCCTGTCGGGTGAACGTGTATGTCTCGCAGCAGATTGCAAACAGGCGAGAAGACGTTGCCGTCACGTTTCAGCTCTATGATGACGAGCTGGTCGGTGCCATGGTCGTTATTTGTCTCGAAATTGTGGAAGCCGATATTGAAGTCGATAGTCAGTCGCTCGGTCTTCCCTATGTTCACGAGTGTCACTCTCTCGAAATTGTTGCGTACCACGGCATTCAGTCCGTCAAGCCCCAGGCCTGTCTTTCTCTTAACAAGTTCGTATGCTCCCTCTGTATTGCGGAAATCATCTTGCGATGGTACCTCAATGCGTTTTTTCTTTGTTCTTGCATGATTGTTTTTGTTCTTCACTTCGAGGAAAGTGAGATTGCTGGCAACATAGGTGCGCACCCTGACTTTCATTCTCTTTGCACGTTTGTTGTGGTGCATTGTGTAGAGATAATGGTCTTTGGTGTCGTAATACGTTGTCAGATAGGGGATGACTCGATTCTCAAGCGTCTCTTGGACATAATATTTGTCTTGAACAAGATTGAGCAGCTTGATAAGTTGCTCTTTCGATGCAACATATTTAGTATCTAAGCGGTTCATCAGTCTTATGTCAGACATCTGCTCCAAGGTGATAGGCGACATGGAATCAAGCAATCTTTTAATTTCGCTGTCTATGTCTTGCATTTTGTTTTAATAAAGGTTTTGTTAGCAAGTTAGTAAATTATTCCATTATGCCTCAAGGCAATTATAGTGCAAAAATAGAGATTTTATTTCGATTATATATAATAAGTAGTTTAATAAGTGACAGATAAAGACGAAAAAAGTTTATTCAAGGTTTGATATCTTGGTTTTTATGTTGTCATTTATGCGTTTTTTGTGCGTTAATTAGATGCTTTGTGTCTGCTCTGTTTGTATGTGTGGCAAAGTGCAGCGATGCATTTCCCTTGAAAAATCATGCATAATGAGTGGTGAAGAGTGAAATATATTGATAAATCCTTTGTTTTTTTTATGGGAATCGCTATATTTGCACCGAAAATGAATGAGGGGACTGATTGGTTCCCTCTTTTTATTGTACATTTATTGATAACATTTTCTATGATAGACAAGAAAAAAGTGAACGATTTGGTAGCAGAGTGGTTAGACGGCAAGGAGTATTTCCTTGTGGATCTTTCTGTTGACAGCCAAAACAAAATCACTGTGGAAATTGACCACAAAGACGGTGTGTGGATTGAAGACTGTTGTGAGCTCAGCAAGTTTATCGAAGAGCATTTTGACCGCGAGGTAGAAGACTTCGAGCTTGAGGTAGGCTCTGCAGGCATTGGCCAGCCTTTCAAGGTTATCCAGCAATACATCAATTCTGTCGGATATGATGTGGAGGTCCTTACAGCGGAAGGAAAGAAGCTTGAGGGCTATCTGAAAGAGGCTGACGAGAATGGATTTGTGGTTGTCGTCGAAGAGAAGCAGAAGATTGAAGGCAAAAAGCGTCCGCAGATTGTGGAGGTGGAGAAGCCTTTCACTTATGCTGATGTGAAGTGGGTGAAGAATATTATAGATTTCAAGTAGGAAAAGGCAGATTATGCAGAGAAGCCAGTGTATAGCGCCTCTCGCATCATCTTGTCAAAAAGCAGAAAAACTAAAACATAATATAATGGCAAAGAAAAACATTGAACAGGTTAACTTGATTGATACCTTTAGGGATTTCAAGGAGACTAAAAACATTGACAGAACAACTCTTGTGAGTGTTCTTGAAGAGAGCTTCCGCAGTGTTTTGCAGAAGACATACGGCTCTGATGAGAATTTTGATGTTATTGTAAACCCTGACAAGGGTGACTTCGAGATTTACCGTAATCGTGTTGTTGTGGAAGACGGCGCAGTACAGAATGAGAATGCAGAAATCAGTCTTTCTGAAGCTCAGAAGATAGGCGATGACTTTGAGGTAGGTGAGGAAGTGAGCGAGAAGATTGAATTTGCCAAGTTTGGCCGTCGTGCAATTCTCACTTTGCGTCAGACTATGGCAAGCAAGATTCTTGAGCTTGAGCATGATACAGTGTCAAACAAATATAAGGAAAAGATTGGCACAATTGTTAGTGGCGAGGTTTATCAGGTGTGGAAGCGTGAGATGCTTCTCATGGATGATGAGAACACAGAGCTTCTCCTTCCAAAGTCAGAGCAGATTCCTGGCGACTTCTTCCGCAAGGGTGAGTCAGCCCGTGCTGTTGTGCTTCGTGTTGACAACCCAAACAACAATCCAAAGATTATTCTTTCTCGTACAGCTCCAGAGTTCCTTCAGCGTCTGCTCGAACAGGAGGTCCCAGAAATCATGGATGGCTTGATTACCATTCATAAGATTGCACGTATCCCAGGTGAGCGTGCCAAGATTGCTGTTGAGAGCTACAATGAGCGCATCGACCCAGTAGGCGCTTGTGTGGGTGTCAAGGGTAGCCGTATTCATGGCATTGTGCGTGAGCTTCATAATGAGAATATTGATGTCATCAATTATACAACAAACACAAAACTCTTCATTCAGCGTGCTCTCAGTCCTGCAGAGATAAGCACAATCAAGCTCGATGAGGAGGCTAAGAAGGCTGAAGTGTATCTCATGCCAGATCAGGTGAGTCTTGCTATCGGTAAGAATGGACACAACATTAAGCTTGCAAGTATGCTCACAGGCTACACTATCGATGTGTTCCGCGAACTTAACGGTGACGAGCCACAGGAGGAGGATATCTACCTTGATGAGTTCAGTGACGAAATTGACCAGTGGATCATCGACGCTATTAAGGGCATTGGTCTTGAGACTGCAAAAAGCGTGCTTGATGCACCTCGTTCTATGCTCGTAGAGAAGGCGGATCTTGAGGAGGACACAGTGGACGATGTTCTCAACATCCTCCGTGCTGAATTCGAATGATAATATGGAAATTAAAAATTAATAATTAAAGATTAAAAGGAGCCTCAATGCAAGTTACTTTTGATTTTTAATTGGATGCAACTATGATTGCAGGTTCGGGAATTTTTAGTTTTTAAGTAGAAGAAAGCGGCTGCTCTGAAATAACTCAATGTCGAACAGTTGCTTATCAGTTTAATTAATTTTTAATTTTAAAATGGATTTATGACAGTAAGATTAAATAAAGCATTAAAAGAACTCAATGTAGGAATAAACACCGTGGCTGATTTCCTGCAGAAGAAGGGTATGGCATTGCAGGATGCCAGTCCAAACGCGAAGATCACGGACGAGCAATATGATATGCTTGTGAAGGAGTTTGGCGAAGACAAGAAGAAGAAAGACGAGACTCAGCAGACCATTCAGCAAAAGAAGGAGCATGAAATGCAGCAGAAGAAGGCTCGCCAAGAAGAGCAGCGCAACGTAAAAGGCACCAAGGATGTAAAAAAACCACAAATCAAAGTTGTTGGCAATATCAATGATGTCTTGGCTGCACAGCAAGCAGAAAAAGAGAAGGCTGCTGCCAAGAAAGCCGAAGAGGATGCCGCTAAGAAGGCTGCAGAGGATGCTGCTAAGAGGGCTGCAGAGGAAGCTGCAAAGAAAGCCGCAGAGGCTGCTGCTGCACAAAAGGCCGCAGAGGCTGCAGAAGGAGATAACTCTGCAAAGCAACCATCTGCAGGACGTCTCGAACAAGATGAAAATGGCGTGTATCGCATTGCTGCCCCAGCAGAAGCTGGCGTGCAGTTCAAGCAGGTTGGATTCCTTGATCTTTCAACATTGAACAGCAAGACTCGTCCAGACCGCAAGAGCAAGGCAGACCGCAAGAAAGAGCAGATTCAGAAGAAGCAGCAGCAGAATGCCAATGGTCAGCAGCCAGCAGCAGGCGCAGCAGCTAACGGTCAGAAGAAGAAGCGTAATCGTATCGACAAGAGCAAGGTTGATATTGATGCAGCTGCTAAGCAGGGACAGAACCCTCAGAAGCAGAATAAGAATAAGCAGAACAATGGCAAGCCTGGTCAGCCTGCACAGCAGCAGCAAGGCCAAGGCAAGAACAAAAACAATAAGAACCAGCAGAATCCACAGCAGGGTCAGGGCAAGAAGGGCAAGAACAAGCAGCCAATCAAGCCTCAGGAACTCTCTGAGGAGGATGTAGCAAAGCAGGTAAAGGAGACTCTTGCTCGCCTCACCGCCAAGACAGAAAAGAAGAGCGTTAAATACCGTAAGGAAAAGCGTAACGCTATTCATGACCGTATGGCTGAGGAGGAAGAGATGGAGAATGCAGAGAGCAAGGTTCTCAAGCTTACTGAGTTTGTGACAGTGAGCGAACTCGCTACAATGATGGATGTGTCTGTTACTCAGGTTATCGGCACATGTATGGCAATCGGTATGATGGTTAGTATCAACCAGCGTCTTGACGCCGAGACAATCAATATCGTGGCAGAAGAGTTTGGCTTCACAACAAGCTACGTATCTGAAGAAGTGTCTAATGCCATTGTTGAGGAGGAGGATGCTGAGGAGGATCTTCAGGAGCGCGCCCCAATCATCACTGTGATGGGACATGTTGACCATGGTAAGACTTCTCTCCTTGACTATATCCGCAACACTAATGTTATCGCTGGTGAGGCTGGTGGTATCACTCAGCACATCGGTGCATACAACGTGAAGATGAAGGATGGCCGTCACATCACTTTCCTCGATACTCCAGGTCATGAGGCGTTTACAGCGATGCGTGCTCGTGGTGCTCAGGTTACAGATATCGCAATCATCATCATTGCTGCCGATGATGCAATCATGCCTCAGACAAGAGAGGCAATCTCGCATGCTCAGGCTGCTAATGTGCCAATGGTGTTTGCTATCAACAAGATTGATAAGCCAGGCGCTAATCCAGATAAGATTAAGGAGCAGCTTTCTGCAATGAACATCCTTGTTGAGGACTGGGGAGGCAAGTACCAGTGCCAGGAGATTTCAGCAAAGAAGGGTATAGGTGTTGAGGAACTGATGGATAAGGTTCTTCTTGAGGCAGAGATGCTTGAACTCAAGGCTAACCCTGACCGTAAAGCAACAGGTTCTGTCATAGAGTCAACTCTCGACAAAGGACGAGGATATGTTGCCACTGTGCTTTGTCAGAACGGTACACTCAAACAGGGAGATGTCGTTCTTGCAGGTACGCATTATGGCAAGATTAAGGCGATGTTCAATGAGCGTGGAGCACGTATTGAAAGAGCTCTTCCAGCAGAACCTGCAGTAATCTTAGGTCTTAATGGCGCTCCTACAGCAGGTGATTCTTTCCATGTTATGGATACAGAGCAGGAGGCTCGTGACATTTGTAACAAGCGTGAGCAGCTTAAGCGTGAGCAGAATCTCCGTACAATGAAGATCCTTACTCTTGATGAGCTTGGCCGCCGAATCGCACTTGGTGACTTCCAGGAGCTTAACCTCATCGTTAAGGGTGATGTGGATGGTTCTATCGAGGCTCTTTCTGACTCTCTCATCAAGTTGTCAACAGAGAAGATTCAGGTCAATGTCATTCATAAGGCTGTCGGTCAGATTAGCGAGAGCGATATTGAGCTTGCACATGCTTCAAGCAATGTGATTATCATAGGTTTCCAGGTTCGTCCTTCAGCAGCAGCACGCCGTCTTGCCGACCAGTATGGTGTCGACATCCGTCTCTATTCAATCATCTACGATGCTATCGAAGAGGTTAAGGACGCTATGGAGGGCATGCTTGCTCCAACAGTCAAGGAGGAGGTTACTGCTCAGGTTGATGTCCGTCAGGTTTACCGCATCACCAAGGTTGGTACAGTGGCAGGATGCTGGGTTACCGAAGGTAAGGTTCACCGCTCAGACAAGATACGTGTCATCCGCGACGGTATCGTTGTGCATACAGGCGAAATTCTCGCTCTCAAGCGTTTCAAGGATGATGTCAAGGAGGTTGGCCGCGACTTCGAGTGTGGTATCTCTATCGTAAATTACAACGACATCCGCGAAGGCGATGTGCTTGAGACTTACACAGAGGTAGAGGTAAAGACTAAGCTCTAATGGAACTCTTAATATACATTGCCCTCTTGGTTGGAGCCGTAATAGGCTTCATCCAGGGGGCATTTAAGCAGATAGCACATCTTGCAGGTGTGGCTGTAGGTCTCGTTCTTGCATCCGTGCTTTATGAGCGCTTCGGCGATTATCTCGCCGCTAAGACAGGTGCAACTGATGATTTCGGTCATTACATTGCATTTGTGCTAATTGTTATTGTTGTACCTATTGTTCTTGGATGGTTGGCTACTTTGCTCACGGCATTGTTTAAGAAGATGAAGATAAATTTTCTTAATCGTGTAGCAGGCGCCCTCATAGGACTTGTCAGCTATGCTCTCATTCTCTCTTTCGCTTTCAATATGTTTGATTTTATTAGCAGCAATGCGGGCTTCAAGACAGAGAAGCTGAGTGAGAAAGAAGATATGTATTATACGATGAAGCATGCTACGCAGATTATTCTGCCTGACTTCTTCATCGTTACCGACTCGACAGAGATAGCAAATGGTGCGGAGCCTAAATACGGCCTCAAGCCTGTAGTTGACGATGCTATTGACAGGACAGTAGACAAGATTAATCCATTTAAAGATAATGAGTGAATCAAATGAGTTTGTGCGCAGTGTGGCTGGCAAGAGCTATGAGTTCGGCTTCACTACTGATGTGCAGACAGAGATTATAGACAAAGGACTTAACGAGGATGTGATACGCATCATCTCGCAGAAGAAGGGTGAACCAGAGTGGCTGCTCCAGTTCCGCCTTGATGCTTACCGCTACTGGCTTACTCAGCAGCAGCCTTCGTGGGCGCATGTTCATCTGCCAGAGATAGACTATCAGGCTATCTCGTATTACGCAGACCCAACAGCAAAAAGCAAGGAGGGCGAGAAGAAGGAGATAGATCCTGAGTTGATGAAGACCTTCGACAAGCTCGGCATTCCGTTGGAGGAGCGTCTCGCTCTGTCTGGCACAGCTGTTGATGCCGTGATGGACTCTGTATCGGTAAAAACAACCTTCAAGGAGAAGCTCTCGGAGAAAGGCATCATCTTCTGTTCTATCAGCGAGGCGGTGAAAGAGCATCCTGAATTGGTGAAGCAATACCTTGGCAGTGTTGTCCCTCCAAAGGATAACTATTTTGCTGCTCTTAACAGCGCAGTTTTCAGCGATGGTTCATTCGTGTATATCCCTAAGAATACACGCTGCCCTATGGAGCTGTCCACATATTTCCGTATCAATGCACGCAACACAGGACAGTTTGAGCGCACACTCATAGTCTGTGATGAAGGTTCTTATGTGTCTTATCTCGAGGGATGCACCGCTCCTATGCGTGATGAGAACCAGCTTCATGCTGCTATAGTGGAGATTGTTGTCATGGACAACTCCGAAGTGAAATACTCTACTGTGCAGAACTGGTATCCGGGCGATGCAAACGGAAAGGGTGGTGTGCTTAACCTCGTGACAAAGCGTGGAGACCTTCGCGGCGTGAATTCAAAACTCTCATGGACTCAGGTAGAGACAGGTTCTGCCATCACTTGGAAGTATCCTTCATGTGTGCTTCGTGGCGATAACTCACAGGCTGAATTCTATTCTGTGGCTGTGACAAACAACCATCAGGAGGCAGACACAGGAACAAAGATGATTCACATAGGCAGAAACACAAAGTCCACCATCATCTCTAAAGGTATATCTGCAGGAAAGTCGCAGAACTCCTACCGCGGACTTGTCAGAGTGACAAAGACAGCAGATGGAGCGCGTAACTATTCTTCTTGCGATTCTCTTCTCCTCGGTTCGGAATGTGGTGCGCATACATTCCCATATATGGATGTCCATAACAATACCGCAACAATAGAGCACGAGGCGACGACATCAAAGATAAATGAAGATCAGCTTCTTTATTGCAATCAGCGTGGCATCTCCACAGAGGAGGCTGTCGGGCTTATCGTCAACGGATATGCCAAGGAGGTGATAAATAAGCTTCCTATGGAGTTTGCTGTTGAAGCGCAGAAACTGCTGTCCGTGTCGCTTGAGGGAACAGTGGGATAAACCAATAAGACAATACAACATTCGATATGTTAGAGATAAAGAATTTGCATGCCACTGTTGGTGGCAAAGAAATATTGAAAGGCATAAATCTCACTATTAACGATGGCGAGATACATGCCATTATGGGCACTAACGGTGCGGGCAAGTCAACGCTTAGCAATGTCATTGTCGGCAATCCAGCATACGAGGTGACTGAGGGAAGCATTACTTTCAATGGTCAGGACCTTCTTGCGATGAAGACAGAAGAACGTGCTCATGCAGGTATTTTCATGTCATTCCAGACTCCAATAGAGATTCCGGGAGTGAGCATGACAAATTTCATGCGTGCTGCTGTAAATGCTCGTCGTGCAGCCCTTGGCAAGGAGCCGCTCAAGTCAACAGACTTCCTCAAAGTGATGCGAGAGAAGCGCAAGCTTGTTGAGATTGACCAGAAACTCATGAACCGCTCTGTCAATGAAGGCTTCTCCGGTGGCGAGAAGAAACGTAATGAGATTTTCCAGATGGCGATGCTTGAACCAACATTCTGCATTCTTGACGAGACAGACTCCGGACTTGATGTTGACGCTCTTCGCATAGTAGCTGAAGGTTTCAATAAGCTTCGCACCGCCGAGACATCTGCCATGGTCATTACCCACTATCAGCGCCTTCTCGATTATATCAAGCCCGACATCGTGCATGTGCTTATCGATGGCAAGATTGTGAAGACTTCTGGCCCTGAGCTGGCAATAAAGATTGAGAACGAAGGTTTTGACTGGATAAAAGCTGAACTCGCATGAAAAGTGAACAGCAATATATAGAACTGTATAAAGAGGCGGGCGCGCTCATCAAGCAGAAAAGCTGTGATGTGATGAACGCTGTTCGTGATGAGGCGTTTGCTGCTTTTGAATCTGCCGGATTCCCTTCAAAGAAGGTGGAGAGATACAAATACACAGATGTCGATGCTGCTTTTGCTCCAAACTATGGCATTTCGCTGAACTCTCTTGATGTTAAGCCGTCTGATTATGTCTTCTCATTCAAGAATGCTCCTGTCAGCATAGCCAAGTATTATAATACTGTGGCAGACATGAAAGATGGCGTTACAGCTTTGAACACGGCTCTTGTGCATGATGGTTTATTTATATATGTGCCAAAGAACACATGTGTTGAAGACCCTATAGTTATTGACAACTGGCTCAGAGGCAATGCAGCGACAATGATGAACCGCCGTGTGCTGATTGTGCTTGAACAGGGTGCGCAAGCCACTGTCATCATCAATGACCACGCAGCCGACAAGCAGCGTTTCCTTACCACTCAGGTCATGGAGGTTGTCTGCAACGACAATTCACACATCGACATCTATGAGGTGGAGGAGACAACGCCGCTGTGCAGCCGTTTCTCAAATGTCTATATAAAAGAAGGGCGTGACTGCTCTGTGAAGCATAACAGCATAACTCTCTTCAACGGACAGACACGCAATCTGTGTGATGTGTATCTCCAGGGTGAGAACTCAGAAGTCACTCTTAACGGATGTGTCATCGCCGACAAGAATCAGAGAGTTGACAACAACACCCTCATCGATCATCAAGTGTCAAACTGCCAGTCTTTTGAACTTTACAAGTACGTCCTTGATGGTCAGGCAGTAGGAGCCTTTGCAGGAAAAATCCTTGTTGATAAGGATGCACAGAAGACAGCCTCTCAAGAGACCAACGCAAACCTTTGTGCTTCGTCAGATGCTCGTATGTTCACTCAGCCAATGCTTGAGATTTATGCTGATGATGTGAAGTGCGCCCATGGTTCTACTGTTGGTGTTATGGACGAGACAGCACTCTTCTATATGCGTCAGCGTGGCATACCAGAGGATGAAGCTCGCACTCTCTTGAAGAATGCCTTTATGGGCCAGGTCATCGACCAGATTCAGTACCGCCCGCTTCGTGACAAACTCTATGTGAAGGTCGAGAAGCGATTCCGTGGTGAACTTGACAAATGTGAAAATTGCCAGCTGTGCAAGTGAGTAATGATGGCACCCTTTTAGCAAGGTTATCATAAAAAAACGAAGCAACTTCTTCAATTGAAGTTGCTTCGTTTTTTTTGTGCGTCTTATTCGCCATTACCTACTTGAAAATCTTTTGTACATAGTCATGCAGAGACTTTCTCCACACCTGCCACTCATGATCTCCTGGGAAAGTGTTGAATGTTATGTTCAGCCCCTTTGAGCGCATATCGTCAACAGCCTTTGTTGTTGGCTTTATGCGAGGGTCGTCTGTGCCTACAGAGATGTAGAATGTTGACAAAGCTTTGTTGTATCTTGCAGCATCAGAGATGAGACCTGGCATTGCCTTCTCCGCATCGAAAGCACCAGCCTCGCGGATGCCGCCAAAAACTCCTGTGCTGAATATTCCGAGGTGGGAGAACAGTTCGGTGTGCTGCAAGCCTACAAAGAATGTCTGGCCGCCGCCCATGGAGAGTCCAGCCATAGCTCGAGAGGCGCGGTCTGTCTTCACGCGGAACGTCTTTTCTATTAGAGGGATAAGATGGTCAATCATTTGCTTCTCAAAAGGCTTCATTCCTTCGATAGAATAGCCGAAGGCTCCTCCTGCGCCTCTGATGGTGCCGTCCATCATCACGATAATCATCTCCTCTGCCTTGCCTTCAGCTATGAGATTATCCATGATGGTGCCCACCTTGCCTTGACGCACCCATCCTGTCTCGTCTTCACCGCCTCCATGCTGCAGATAGAGCACAGGGTATTTCTTCTTGCCCTTCTCATATCCTGCAGGAGTGTAAACCTGCACATTCACAGTCTCCTCTTTACCGTCAACAGCAAACTGCAGCTGATGAATCATTCCACGCGGAGCGCCTTTGTCTTCGTAGAAGTCACATCCTTCTTCTGGCACCTCTATTGCACTTGTATATTTGCCGCAGCCATAGAAGCTCTTGCTGGCAGGGTCGGCAACATCCACACCATCGATATTGAACCAATAGTAGTGGAAGCCTGGCACAAGAGGCTTTGTGTGAGCTATCCACGAACCGTCTTGCTGTATGTAGAACTTAGCCTCAGGGTCGAGCGACACCTTCCATGTGCTGGCATTCTTTGCGTTGACGCGTAAGAGTGCGCTGCCATCCATTAGCACACGCTGCCAGTTGCCATTGATGCTTGTTTCTGGGCTGACGAATGGCATATTCTCTGCGCGGTTCTTCGTGAATTCGTCTAACTGCTTGAAGCAGCACTTGTCGATAATCTCTTCAAGTTTGCGGTCAGGGTTGTTGACGATGCGGCAGTTGTGGTCGAATATCATCATGTCGCCGTTACTCTTGCTGTATTGTTTCCACTCTGGGAGAGCGTCAATGTTTGGATTGCCAGTGTGAGCGAACTGAGCCCATGAACTGCTCATGATGTCGGCAAGCTTCTGGTCTTCTGCAGAGGGGTTAGGCAGGTCGTTCTTGGCTCTGTGGAGCGTGTTGAAGCAGAATTTCAGTTCGTGGCCATGTATTGAACCTTGATTTAATGGTGACTTCCATGTGAACATATACATCCAAAGCGGGTTGCTGCTGTTCTGCGATATGTTGTCGGCTGTGATGATTGTCTTCGGACGGAAGAGGTGGTCAATGCTCACGAGGTCGTTGGTGGAGTGTCCTGGCCATGCTTCGTCGAAAGCTTTGATATAGTCATCTGTGAGGTTGCCGAATGTAGGCAGAAGCTGCTGGCGCGCCTCGTCAAGCGTCATCGTCTTGTTGTAGGTGAGTCGCTGCAGTTCGTTGAATGTCGTGCCTATGATGATAGGCTTTCCGTTGGAGAACATCGGGAAAGGATGTGAGCCCTGGAAAGGCTGCTGCATCAAAACCTCGCCGTCAGGTGTAGGGCCGAATCCCCACATCATAGGTGTGCCAGGGCGGCGTGTGCCAATACTTTTTGCCATGGCTCGCTGACCTGCTGCGTAAAGCTCCTTGTAAGGCACAGTTTTTATCTTGTCAATGTTGCTCTTGTCGATGCCGAGTTCGGCAAGCACAGCCTTTCCGAGTGCCTCGCTCATGTCTTTGCGGTTGACATTCAGGATTGTTCCGCTCAGTATTATAGCCTTGCCGAACAGGTCTTTGGCTTCGGGCATGCATAGCAGCGTGCCAACCTTGCCGCCTCCGCCCGACTCGCCAAAGACGGTGATGTTGTCGGGGTCGCCGCCAAAGAGGGCGATGTTCTGCTTTATCCATTTCAATGCTGCCACAACATCCATCATGCCGACATTGCCCGAATACTTATATTTCTCTGAACATGCCGACAGGTCGAGGAAGCCTAAAATGTTGAGGCGATGGTTGATGCTGACAACTACCACATCCTTCTTTGCTAATCCCATGCCAGGGTCCCATGCCGAAGTGCCTGAGTCGAAGCCGCCGCCGTGCAGCCACAGCATCACAGGTTTCTTGCCTTTCATGTCGGTGGTCCATACGTTGAGCACACATGAGTTTTCCGACATCTCAGCCTCCGACATCTCCTTGTCGCCCACATTCTGCATCGCCTGTGGACCCCAGTGGTCGCACACCATTATGGTGTCCCATCTCTCTGCCGGCATTGGCGGCATGAAGCGTTCCACCTTGGCGTAAGGGATGCCAAGAAAAGCCTGGGTGCCTTCCTGCTCTATGCCTTGAACAAGGCCTGACTCAATCTTCACAATGTTTTTCTTTGTTTTCTGCGCATACGCATCCGAAGGAGTCATCAATGTTGCCATTGTGATCATTGCGCTGCACACATAGAAGATAAACTTTTTCATTTCTTAGTATGTTAGTATGACTGTATTTGTAAATGGAATCTCACCACAAAGTTAGTCCTTTTTGTTTGATACTCAAAGCCTATCAGGATAATATCAATTTGCATGATTGAAATATTGACAAAAACGCAGGATAACGCTCACATTCAAATCGCTATTGTCGAATAGAGTGCATTTCTGTTTATGTGTATCTTCTTCAATTTCTCATCGGACAAGCAGGTAGGTTTGGCGTTGTTGGCACTTTTTACGTTTGATATGGTTGTATTTATCGCTGAATTTGCTATATTTGCACAAATATATGAAGAGAACAATATTTCTCATTTTATAAATCAGAATATACTATTTACATAAATGAACACAAAGAACATTTGTCTGGCAATGATGATGGCTGGCATCAGCACAAGCCTCCCTGCCCAGGTTGTCATCAATGTCGATGCCCAAAAGCAAGGGCCTGCTGTGAGTCCTACTCACTACGGCATTTTTTATGAAGACATCAACCATGCCGCTGATGGCGGACTCTACGCAGAACTCATTCGCAACCGCTCCTTCGAGGACGACACTATGATGACAGGCCCTCGTGGCAGACGTGGCAGAGGTCGTCAGCAAGAGGAGAAGAAGGGCATAACAAGCTGGTCGGCGCAAGGACAGGCGCAGATAAGCCTCACTCAGCAGAATCTCCTCAACAGCGTGCAGCATAATGCCCTCAATGTCGTTGTCAGCGGCAAGGGTGATGGCGTGCGCAACGAAGGCTTCTGGGGTATCAATGCCGTCAAGGGAAGACAATACGAACTCTCCTTCTTCATACGCAGCGACAAGGGCTATAAGGGCAATCTTACGGCACAGCTTGTGAGTGCTGACGGAAAGGTGCTGGCAGCAGTTCCTGTCAAGGTGAATGCTAAGGGTGAATGGAAGAAGGTGAGTGCCAAGCTTACTGCCACAGAGGATGATGCCCGCGCACAATTCCTTCTTATAGCCGACAAGGCTGGTCAGTTCCAGCTTGACGTTGTGAGCCTCTTCCCGCCTACTTTCAAGAATCGTCCTAACGGCATGCGCCCCGATCTCGCACAAATGCTTGCCGACATGCACCCTCGCTTCATGCGCTTCCCTGGCGGCTGCTTCGTCGAGGGACAGCAGAGTCCTGACAATGCTTTCCGTTGGAAACGCACCATCGGCCCTATCGAGGAGCGTGAAGGACATGCTAACGTGAATTGGGGGTATCGCACCAGCGACGGAATAGGTTTCCACGAATATCTGCAACTCAGCGAAGACCTTGGCGCCAAGCCTCTCTTCGTTGTCAACGTGGGCATCTGGCATGGCGGCTGCGACCCTTACGACAAGATTGACAGCTGGATCGAGGAATGTCTCGATGCACTCGAATATGCCAACGGACCTGTCACATCGAAGTGGGGCAAGGTGCGTGCCGACAATGGCCATCCCGAGCCTTTCAACCTCGAATACATAGAGATTGGCAATGAGAACTACAACTACAGTATGGACAACAATTCCGACCAGTCCGACCACTACCCTGAACGCTACATACAGTTCTACAATGCCATCAAGGCTAAATACCCTAACGTGAAGTGCATTGGCAATGTTGAGAGCTGGAGCACCGACAATCCAAGCTGGCGCAACAGCCACCCTGTCGATATGGTTGACGAACACTACTACCGCAATCCAAAGTGGTTCGCCGAGCGCTTCAACAAGTACGACACCTACCCTCGCGACCGCCATAAGGTTTATGTGGGCGAATATGCCGTGACAAGCCAGTTTGGTGACATCGGCAATCTCAATGCCGCTCTGGGCGAGGCTGTCTATATGATGGGAATGGAGAACAACAGCGATGTTGTAGTGATGAATTCCTACGCACCAATCTTCGTCAACGAAAACGATGCGCGCTGGCGTCCTGATATGATTCGCTTCAACTCGCGCGACTGCATGGGCACACCTTCCTACTATGTGCAGCAGCTCTTCCCTAATAATATAGGTACGCGTGTGCTTAACACCGATTACACATGGAAACTGCAGATGCCTGAGCCAGAAAAAGCCGAGGAGGAGGACAAGCCGGTACAAGTGGGATTGGCGGCATACAACACTACCGTGGAATACCGCAACCCACAGCTTATCATAGATGGCAAGGAGACCAGTCTTGGCGATTTCTCAACATGGAAACCGCAAAACGGTGCATGGGAGGTGCAGAATGGCAGCTATGTGCAGACTTCTAAAGAGCAGCCTGCCATCAGTATATGCCCGCAGACCATCGCCACAAAGAAATATACCTATAAGGTTGAGGCAATGAAGCGTGAGGGTGCTGAGGGCTTCATGGTCATGGTCAACTACCTCGACAAGCAGCATCATATATGGTATAACGTAGGAGGTTGGGGCAATGTGCAGAACAATGCCGAGCAAACTATTGGCAGCGGCAGATTGCAGATAGGGCGCGACACACGTTTCCATGTAGAAAACAACCGCTGGTACACAATCCAGGTGGATGTTGATGGCGACAGCCTTCGTTGCTCTGTCGATGGCAAACAAGACTTTGCCTGCAAGATTCAGAAGAGTGCAGCCATGGAGGGCGTTTATGCCACAACCACCATCGACGAACAGACAAACATCATGTATGTCAAGGTGGTGAATGTTGGTGAAGGCAGCGCCGATGGAGTGCTTAATCTCGCTAACTGCCAGGTTGACACCTCACATGCAGATGCTGTAACTCTTACACGCCTCTCATCTGCCAGCGGTGATGATGAGAACACCTTGCAGAATCCTCGTTTCATCTATCCTACTTCTGCCGAGGCAAAGGCTGCGGACCCACATACCGTGAAGTTCCATGTCCCAGCTTTCAGCGTTAATATTCTGAAGTTGCAGATGAAATAACCCTATCTATATGATGGTTATAAAACGAATTGTAGCTTTGTAATGATTCTGCGTCAATTTAGTAGCATATTTTTTATTGAAAATCATATTTATACAATTGAACATCTTTTAGTTACAGAGAAAATGCTTCATAAATAACTATTACGTTTTTAAGTTGTAAGATTCATCCAAGTCGCTTCTGGTAGTCAAGACCAACAGACTATGACATGGAGGTCTTTCTTACATGACATAAGAACTATATAGTCCTAATAAACTTGCTACTAAATTGACGCAGAACCTTTGTAATTTAAAAACACTCGTCACTCGTCACAGACAGCCTTTAACTGCCTGAAAATCCGAGTTATACGAGTGTGACGAGTGTGTGACGAGTTGCAAATAACTCGTCACAGTGCTAATTACTTTAATTTCAGTCGTTTACAGGCGGATTGTGACGAGTGATGAGTTAGTCGCAAAATTCATTCTACAAAACAATCAACAGTGGTTCTTATATGACAAAAACGTCTTGCTAAGTGAATGCTGTCATTCTGTTCAAGTGAATAATGTTATTCATGCTGTGTGAATAATGTCAGTCACGCCAGCAGCATAACAGCATTCACGCTTAGTGAATAAAAAGTGTAGATAAAGAGAAGTTAAAGGGGTGTTAAAGGGAAGTCAAAGTATAGTTAAAGGGAAGTCCCTCCAACTCTTTTGTTGACGATGGCGCATACGCATGAGTCGCTCCACACGTTTTCGGCTGTCTCAATCATGTCGATGATGGTGAAAATAGGAAGTATGATGCCCATGATGCTTACAGGGGCGTTTATACCTGCCATGAGTGAGAGGGTGAGGAAATAGCAGCCCATAGGCACTCCTGCATTGCCAATGGCAGAGATGACGGCTATCACGAGCCACAGCAGCATTGTCTGCCAGTCAATAGCCACTCCGCCATTTTGCATCACGAAGAGGGATGTGACAATGATGAATGCGGCGCATCCGTTCATGTTGATGGTGGTGCATATCGGCAGCACAAAACGTGCTATCTCCGGACGCACTTTCAGGTTATCCTCCGCTGAGCGCATGGTGACAGGAAGCGTGGCGGCGCTGCTCTTCGTGAAGAGTGCCATGAGGACGGCAGGCGACATAGCGCGTAACACCTTCAGGGGGTTGAGTCCGCGGATGATGAGGAAGAGAGGGAGGACGATGAAGAACTGAATGGCGTTGCCTCCAAGTATCACGGCGACATATTTGCCTAACGAGCCAACTATGACTCCTGCTTCGACCTGGGCGGCGAGCTGGGCGGCAAAAGCCACGATGCCAAGCGGGAGTGCCCAGATGAGTGCTTTGATGAGTGTGAAAAGCAATTCCTGCAGACCGAAGATGACCTTGATGACAGCATTGATATTTTCACTCTTGGGAATGAATGCCAGGGCAATGCCGACGGCAGCTGCCACGATGAGGATGCTGAGTACATTGCCGTTGGAGAATGGCTGTACGATGTTGTTAGGAATGACGGAGAGTATATGGTCGTAGTACGACAGTTCGCCGAGATTCTCAGGCACATCGACAGAACCCTGCTGCACCATTTCTGCAGGAAGATTCTCGGGGGCTATTATGGCATACAGCGCAAGTCCGACAGTCGCCGCCGCTATGGTGGTGAGTAGCGTGTAGGTGATGGTGTGGAGGAATATGCGCCCTGTGTCTTTCTTGTTGCCAAGTGACGAGAGGGTGGTGATGACTGCTAAGGCTATGGTTGGCACAGCAACAAACTGGAAAAGGCGTGTGTATGCTGAGGCAATGAAGTCAAACAGGGTGTTGAGCCAGTCAATGCCAAGGTAGCCAAGTATGGCGCCAAGAAGAAGTGCTGATGTCCATATTATTATTTGTTTCATGATAATCTTGTTTTTTGATTTTTACAGTCCGACGGTAAGGTTCACATAGATGTTGCGTCCTTTCTGCGGGATGTTATTCCAGTCGGAATATGTGGTGTAGGACTTGTCGAAGAGATTCTCCACTCCAGCCCTTATTGTAAATAACGAATTTTCTATATTAAAATTGTATTGAGCATTGACATTCACAATAGCATACGCTGGTGTTTGTGTCTCTCCATATTTCGAACCGTAGTTTTCTTGACGAGCATTGCCTTTGACGCTGATCTCTGCACCGAAACTGTCTGCGGTGTAATTTACTGCCGATGAGAATGCGAGAGGGGAGATGAGCGGCAGATTGTCGCCTCTGTCATCTTGTCCGATAGCGTAGGAGAGCTTGCCGCTCCATTTCAGCTGTCTTGTGATTCTCCAGTCGGCAGCGAAAGATGTGTTGACAATCTTTGCATTGTTGAGGTTGGCATACACTTTCACGCCTTCGGCATCAACAGTCATCGGACTCAGACGTTGCTCGAATGTGCCGATGATGTAGTTGGAGAAGAAGAAAGAGTTGGCGTCGAGTTGCAGAGACAGCGACTTTATCCCGTTCCACTTCAGCGCAGCGTTGAGTTCAACGGCAGACTCATTCTTCAGATGGGGGTTGCCGATGTAGTCGTATTGGTCGAATGTGTTGTTGAGATAATACCCATAAGCTTCTGTGACTGTTGCTGCTCGGCTTCCCCATCCTGCACCAAGCGACAGCTGCCAGTCTTTGGGACGGAAAGAGTAGGATGCTGCAATGCGCCCAGTGGTCTGGCTGTATGACTTTTTCATTCCAGGGAAGAACACACGAAGGGCATTGTAGCCTTCGTCGTTGTTGAGCTGCTGCTGCTGGAATGAGATTTTAGCAGACACATTCACCGAGTGGCTGCTGCCGATAGCGATGTTGTCGGCAATGGCGATGCCTGTGTTTAAGGTTCCCACGTCGGGCCATGTCACCATGTACATAGGTGCTGCGCCTCCAGGGTACATTGTCATGTCGGCAAAAGCGCGGTTGTAGTAAGCATCGTAGTTGAGAGATGCGTCGTGGCTGCTGCTGTTGGCGCGCAGAAGGGAATAGACGCCTGTTGTCCAGCTGTCGCCCGGCATGTCCATGTGAATCTCAACATCAGGACGCTTCGTGTCGTCCATGACATGCACAATGTGGTTGTAATAGGCTTTAGTCTCCCATGATGACAGAAACGAGTTGTCGTACAGATGTCGGTAAGAGAGTGATGTGATGAATCCTTCTGCTTTCGCCACATCCATGTTGAGAGCGGGGTATCCCACATTTGTTGCTCTGTCGTAGATGATGGTGCCTTCTACTATGTCGTGTTCTGCTAAGCGGTAACCTAAGTTTGCAAAGATATTGTACTTCTGAAACTGCGAGAAGTCAATATACCTATTCCCTCCAGCCTTGTAGTTGCCAGCATGGCGATAGTACGCACCGATGTTGGTGTAGAAGCGAGAAGAGGAATATGCTCCGTCTGCTCCATACACCTGCAGATTGCCGTTGAACTCGTTGCCGAGAGATACTGCGCTTTTCCAGCTCTTCTCTGCTGGAGAAGACGCAAACCCCGCCTTGCGAAGTTTGAGGTTGAGGCTTCCTCCGATATTGCCTGTTGACTGTGGGTTGCCATTAAGTCCGGAGTTGAGGCTTATGCTCTGCAGATTGCCGCTTTCGACATAGGATGTTACGGGGTCCATCTTATCTGTGCAGGCATAAAAAATCTTCATGCCATCGATGGTCGTCGAGAGACGTTCTGAACTCATGTTATTGACCACTGGTTCGAGGGCATACGAGCCGCGTCGGATGAGACTGACATGGTCAAGTTCGGAGAGATGCTCGTCAATGCTTGCTGTCTGCCCTTTGATGGAGCGTTTGGCTCCCTGGAGGTTCGACGACACAACCACAACCTCATCGATAGTGTGCGATTGGGTGGCGGTTGTGTCGGATTGTATTATAGTGGCTAATGCTAAAAGAAGATTTGTCATATTGTAACATCAAAAAATAGGGAGCTGAAACCGTCGCTTAGGTTGTCTCCGCCTGCCACAATGCCGCCTTTGGCATCTTTAATGGTGAGGTGGATACGCCACAGCCCTGTCATGGTGAGATTGATAGTGCCTTTGTATTTGCCGTCTTGCTGCTTTGTAAGCGGTGCGTTGTTGGGCGATGTGTGGTTGCCCATGTCAGGCATTGTTGGGATAATCTCGACGGTGAAAGTTTCGTTTGCCAAGCCGTATGGCTCTGTTATTGAACTGCTCTTTCTTGAAATATAAGCTTCAATGCTGTTGGTGCCAGTCTTCAATTCAGCAGGGTTGACGAGAGATATGTAGTATGTGTCTTCGCCAATCTTGAATGATTTGATCCATTCCTGTCCGGCAGGGATAGCATCTACGGTGAGAGGCACTCTATTTATGCCGCCTTTGCTTTTGAGGACTGTTGCATCATAGCTCAACGACCATGTGCCCATGTCGCTTGTGTTCATCACAAAGCTTATCCATCCGCGCTTGACAGCAAGATAGCGAGAGTCGAAGCTCTCAACGCCGCCTGCCGATACTGGAGTGCTGTGGTAGATGTCTTTTTGCACCATGTGCATGAGCGGAGTGATATTTGTTATGTCAAAGTTCTTGACGTAGTTGCCAGAGTTTTTCTTTGTGGCGACAAAGTAGATTTCATTATATCCTGTGTGGAAAGTGCCTGTCTTGCTATAAGCGAAAACATTGTATTTGTCATCCACAACAGTAGAAAGCTCTGGTATGATTTTTACTGTCTGAAGGAACTTATACACTTGCAGCGCCTCTTCTGCAGAACAGCAATCCACATCGTCAGATATGGTGATTCCTGTACCGCTCAATTCACTCACATCAAGTCCGTCATCGTTGCTGTTGCAAGAATACAAGCCAAAAGAGGCAAGGACTAAAAACAATGTAAATACCTTTTTCATGTTGTAGAACTATATTTTTGAAGTTTTTATCAAATACTTGTGCGTCTTCTCTCTCTTGCACAAAGAAATTTGTGGTTGTTGCGAAAGTTGTGAACGCCTTATTTTTTGTGCTGCAAAGTTACGGACATTAGAGTTCTTCACAGCTCGCCTTGGTGGGGTATATTGCATAACATGAATGTGGTATGCGCTTCAAGTATTTTCTGCTAAAAGGTGTCTGTGTAGATTTATTTTCCATAGTATGCTTGTTTGTTAGATAAAATAAAGGGAAGTCTGTAACTTTGCATCAGATTTAGAAAACGACACAATAATATAATAATACAAGTTTCGCAAGCTCCACTTGTTGTGGAGTTAAAGGGTAGTTAAAGAGAAGTTAAAAGGTAGTTAAAGTGACAAATGTCCGACAAGACAAATGTCCCTTTAACTCCGAGCGAAGCGATAACTCCTCTTTAACTCCACTTTAACTCCCCAAAACGAGCAAGTTAAAGCGAATGTTGAATATAATAAATAAAAAGATGGATATACATTACTACAAGACTTACAGCGAGAATCTCCATAGAGACATGGAGTACAAGACCTATGGACAAGGAGGTCGTGGAGTATTGGTTTTCCCAAGTCAGGATCAGCGTTTTTACGAGTGGGAGGACAATGGGATGATTAGCGTTCTTGCTCCTATGATTGAGTCAGGCAGAATCCATCTTATTTGCTGTGACAGCATTGACGCAGAAACATGGTCATTGACAGAGGGTGACTATAATGAGCGAATAACCCTTCACGAACAGTGGTTCAATTATATTGTTGACGAACTGATACCAAGTGTGAATGGTGGTGAGAAGCTTATTGTTACAGGCTGCTCAATGGGCGGGTATCATGCGGGAAATTTCTTTGCCCGCCGTCCAGATCTGTTTGACGCACTTTTGTCGTTGAGTGGCTTGTTTCATGCAGATTATTTCTTCCCACATTTTGACAGCGAGCTTATATACAAGAATTCTCCTCTGCATTTCTTGAAAGACTTTAACGATCCAAGCGTTTTGCTTGATTCATATCGCAACAAGCAGATAATACTCTGCTGCGGACAAGGTGAGTATGAGGATATAACATGTCCGTCAACACAAAGATTTGGCGAACTTCTTCGCGAAAAGGACATCCCTGTGTGGGTTGACATTTGGGGTGAGGATGTAAATCATGACTTTGTGTGGTGGAGAAAGCAGGTTGCATACTTTTTCGATAAGATTATAAGACAAGAAACAATAGCAGCATAATGAATTTCATTTTTATATCACCGCAGTTTCCCCATACATATTGGGAATTCTGCAATCGCTTGAAGCAAAATGGGGTGACAGTATTAGGTATTGCTGATGCCCCTTACGAATCTCTGACTCTAGAACTGAAGGATTCGCTCACAGAATACTATAAAGTGGACAGCATGGAAGACTACGACCAGATGTTCCGCGCTGTTGCGTATTTCTCTTTCAAATATGGAAAGATAGACTGGATAGAGTCGAACAATGAATATTGGCTTGAACAGGATGCCAGGCTGCGCACAGATTTCAATGTGACAACAGGAATACAAGTGGGGCAAATCAAATCCATCAAAGAGAAGTCGGAGATGAAGAAGTATTACTCTAAAGGCGAAATTCCTACAGCACGTCAGGTTCAGGCAGCGCGCGGATACAGCGCAGCAGCAATGTTTGCGCAGATAGTGGGATTCCCTATCATAGGAAAACCTGATGTGGGTGTTGGAGCTGGCGGCACTCATAAGATTCACAATGAAGAAGAGCTGATAGCCTTTTTCAAGGAGGTTCCTAATGTGGAGAATTATGTCATAGAGGAGTTCATAACAGGCGACATTTGTTCGTATGATGCCATTATCAATTCATCTGGCGAGCCGCTCTTCGAATCTATGACAGTATGGCCGCCAAGTATAATGGACATAGTGAATAAGCAGCTTGACCTCTCCTATTATGTTGCAAAAGACATACCTGAGAAGTTGAAAAATGTTGGTCGTGCGACAGTCAAGGCTTTTGATGTGAAGAGCAGATTTGTGCATCTGGAATTTTTCCGTCTCAATAAAGATAAAGGCGACTATGGCAGGGAGGGTGACTTCGTTGCTCTGGAAGTGAACATGCGACCAGCAGGCGGATATACTCCCGACATGATAAATTTTGCTCATTCTACCGATGTGTACAAGATATGGGCAGACATGGTGGCTTATGACAAATCGAAGCTTGCAAGCTCGAGCAGCCACGACATCCATAATGCATTGTCACGACCTTGGCAGGATGAATACTTTTGTGTGTTTGCGAGTCGCAGAGACAGTCATAAGTATAAGCATACTCATGAGGATATTTTGGCGCGATATAAGGATAGCATTGTGATGTGCGAGCGAATGCCAGAAATACTTTCTGGTGCTATGGGCAATCAGATGTACACAGTCAAGTTAAAGACAGAGGAGCAGAAGGATGAGTTTGTGAAATTTGTGCATGAGGCATCAGAGTAGCGGCGGCATGCTTATAGACAAAAGGGAAACCGTTTTAGGGTTGTAAGAACTCTGAAACGGTTTCCCTTTTATGTAATGGTGAAATAATAGCTTCGGAAGATTTGGCTTGTATTTTTCGCCATCACTAAACAATCTTATTCATGAAATACCAGATTTGATTTCTCCACCATGGCCAGTCATGATCGACATCAAATCCCCAGTAGTCGAACCAGTGAGGCACATTCTTTTCAGCAAGGAGAGTATCGAGACGGCGAGTGGATGCAAGCAGGTCGTCCTCCCATCTGCCCTGGCCAACGCAGCAGATGATGCGTCGATGTCGGTATGTATCCCAATAGAAATGCTCATCAGGCATGCTGGCGAGATAGTGGAGAGGTGAGTTGTCGTAAACTAAGTTGTCCATATATCCGCCAAAGAAATAGTCTGCATGATAAAGACCTGAAAGAGCAAGCAGGGTGTCGAAAATATCTGGGCGGCGAAAGAAGAAATTGCCAGCATGGAAACCTCCCATGGAGCAGCCTGTAACGATGAATGTCTCTTCGCCACGGCGCACTTCCGGTATAAGCTCATCCATGATATAGTGATACCATCGTTCGTGCTGCTCAATGCGCTGGCGTGCGTCGCCTCCCTCGTTGCTCCATGTTTCTGTGTCTATACTGTCACAGCAGATGAGGCGAATTTTCCCGCTGTCGATGAGCGGTGAGAGAGTTGCCACCATGTCGAAATCCTGGTAGTCGTAGAAGCGTCCATTCTGTGAAGGGAAAACAAGTACAGGATGTCCCTGCTCGCCGTATGTGTTATATTCCATGTCGCGTCCGAGCGACTGACTGTAATGCTTATGATATTTTGTCTCCATTTTTAAATTACGGTTAATCCGTTGTAAAGATAAGCGTATATTGTAAGAAAAACAAATTATAATAGATACAAGTTTTGTAAGCTCCACTTGTTGTGGAGTTAAAGTGTAGTTAAAGAGAAGTTAAAGTGACAAATGCCCGTATTTCATAAAGCGGTGTCGGCATCTATCTGAGGAGATTGATGCCGACACAGTTAAGTGAGAGTTATTGATGTTGCATATATAGCTTTCATGCTGCTATTAGAATCCAGGATTCTGCTTAATGCCAAGGTCTTCACCTGAGAATCCTGTTGGGATTGGCTGGCGATAGTTGCGTCCCTTCACATTGTTGTACTTTGCTACGAGGTGGTTGTGAATCTTTGTGAAGTATGCAGCCTGTTCAGATGTGTAAGTCTGCTTTGACTGCCAGTCGTCGGCAAAGTGCTTGTAGTTGGCAACTTCCTTGACAGATGACACGAGGTTTTTCCAGCGGAGTGAATTGAGAAGTGAGAATTGCTCGTAAGTGAATTCGTAATCCCATTCGCGCTGTATGGTCTTGAGTGTGAGGTCGGATGCTGTGACAGTAGCGATGCCAGCACGTGTGCGGAGTTCGTTGAATGGTTCTACAGCCTTGTCTGCCTTGCCAAGCTGTACAAGAGCCTCAGCCTTGATGAGCAGCACTTCAGCGTAGCGAATCTCAATTCTATCGACAGAGTTCTGTGTGATTTCAAGATTCTCAGCGTTGGTATAGCTCTGGTCAACTCCCTTGCCGTTGATAGGAGTGTAAACTGGTGAGTAGTAAGTGTGAGTCTTGCCAGTTTCTGGATTGACGATACTTGTGAAGTAAGTCTCAGCAAGACGCTTGTCGTTAGGCTGTTCTGCTTTCCAGTCGTCGTAGAGATTGTCATCAGCAACCTCTGTGTGGTTCTGAGAATATCCCTGTCCGTTTTCTCCGTTCTGGAATGGGAATGTCCATGAGCAGTGTGTCTGGTGGTTGCCCTGTGCGTCGAATTTGTCGCCGTCGTGAGCAATTGTGAAGAGATGTTCGTTTGTCTTGCGCTTGTTGCTCTCATACTCACGTCCCCAGAGTTTGTTGTATTCAGGGTCGAGCTTCAGCAGACCGCTCTTAATAACCTTGTCGGCATATTCAACAGCCTTCTCAAGTCGGGCTGGTGTAGTTGTGAATGCTGGGTCTTTCTGCTGGTTGGCGATAGCCTCTACCTCAGACTCTGTGAGAGGGTTGTCGCCCCAGATGAGGTAAGTGCGTGCGAGAAGTCCCTGTGCTGCCTGCTTAGATGGGATGCGAGGGTCGCCGTCATAGTCTTTGAGGAGAGCCTCTGCTGATGTGAAGTCGCTGACAATCTGCTCGAAAACCTTGTCGATAGGCTGGCGGTCAGTTGTGCTTCCTCCCTCTTCTGTGAATACAGGTACCTCACCCCAGAGCTGCACGAGTTTCAGATATGCCAAACCGCGAAGGAACTTTGTCTTGCCGGCTGCTGCGTTGTAGCCTGATTGTGTTATTTTACCTGCCTTCAACGAGTTGTTGAGTGTGATGATATTCTCGTTATCTGCAGCAATGCCTTGCAGGAGGTGGTTGAAGATCTTAATCTGATACCATGTTGTTGGCTCTTGTTCAAAGCGTGAATTGACTGGTCCTGCTTCATTCTCCTCACCCTCGAAGGAAATCAGCTTGTTGGAGTTGAGTTCGATGACGAATGAGAATGATGAACTGAGTGGCTGCCAGTGGCTGTAAACTCCATTTACAAGAGAGAGGGCGCTTGCGTCGTCTGCCACTACATTTGTTTCTGTCACTTGATTGCTGTCGCTGTCATCATTTGAGCATGATGTGAATGTCAATCCTGAAGTTGTGATAACTGAAGCAGTAAGTGCTGCATAAAGGAAATTCTTTTTCATTGTGTTTTCTCCTTTCTTTTTTACTTAGTGTGTTTCTTCTTGCCCTGTCGTTGGTTATGGCAACGTGTGTGGCAGTCGAGACGCACAGTCTTATGATTTACTATTTTTTATTTTCTTTTTATGTGGATGTAGTCTGATTCCTAAATCCGCTGCAAAGTTACGCACTATTGGCTGACGGGGAAATCCCAATGGAGGGGTATTCTGCATACCATGTTAATGGTATGGCTGTTCTATGCTGTTGTGTATCAATACAATGAATTGTATTGTACGAGGTGGTAGAAATTCAATAAATAGGAATGCGCACAGAATATGGGGAAAAAACAAGCGCCCTAAGATCACTCCCAAGACGCTTGAAAAAACTTCAAAAAATTTGCTTATTATTTTATTACTTACATAGAGAGATTTACACCGAATGTGAATGTGCGTGCAGAAGGATATGCTCCGCTATCTGTACCGCTCGCCACCTCAGGGTCGTAGCCTTTGTAAGGTGTGATGGTGAAGAGATTTGTTGCTGTGGCATAGATGCGAATGCCAACAGGGGATGTTTTCGGAAGTCGTGGACGGTAGCCTAAGGTGAGGTTCTTAAGCTTCAGATAGCTTGCGTTCTGAACGTAACGGCTGTCGATGTAGGAGAAAGCGCGAACCTCGTTGGCTTGTGGCAGAGAGTTGCTTCTATTTGCTGCTGTCCATGAGTCCTTTATTGTTGCCAGAGTATTGTAGGAGTCGCCTGTCTGTTCGAGTCGTCGTCCGAGTGCGTTGAACACTTTATTGCCATAGCTTCCAGCAAAGGCTGCCGAAGCGTCGAATTGGCGGTAAGTGAACTGTGTGGAGAATCCGTAGGTGAAGTCTGGCTGTATGCTGCCGAGAGTCGTACGGTCGTTGCCGTCAATCTTCTTGTCGCCATTGATGTCGGCATACTTTATTGAACCAGCCTTAGGAGTTGCGCCATTCACTTTAGGAAGAAGGCTGACATCTTCTCCCTCCTGCACAATGCCCTCAAACACTAATCCGTAGAACGATCCGAGAGCTTCTCCCTTGCGAAGGATTTGCTGATTGCTGTTGCCGACAATGACATTATTGGTCTTTCCCATGTCGGTTATCTCGTTTTTGTTGGCGGCGATATTTCCTGAAACAGTCCATGAGAGATGACGGCGTTTGACAGGTGTGGCGTTGATGGAGAGTTCAATTCCCTTGTTCACAACATTTCCCACATTCTGTAGCTGGCTTGTCACTCCGCTGGCGAATCCCATTGGCACATTGAGAAGCAGGTCGCTTGTCTTCTTGTAGTAGATATCTGCCACAATGCCGAGTTTGCCGCTAAAGAATCCTGCGTCGATTCCAAGATTGTAGCTTGCTGTTGTCTCCCACTTCAGATCGCTGTTTGAGGCATTCTCCTTGCTGTAGCTTGACGAGCCAGCATAAGAGCCTGTTGTATAGGAAGTGGAGAAGGCATAGTCGCTAATCTCTTGGTTTCCCACAAGTCCGCCAGACAGACGGAGTTTAAGATAGTCAAGATTCTTTGCATTCTGAAGGAAATGTTCCTTGTCGATGTTCCAAGAGAGGCCGAGTGAAGGGAAGTATCCCCATCGGTGGTCTTTAGCGAATCGGCTGCTGTGGTCGGCACGGAATGTTGCTGTGGCGTTGTAGCGGTCGTTATAGGTGTAGTTCACACGGGCGATGAGTGAGTTAAGCGACGATTCGCTGATGCCTGTCTGTGGTGTGTATATGCCAGAGCCGCCGCCGAGATTGTTGTGCTTGAGTGTCTCGTTAGTGAAGTGGTTGGTGCGTATCGCGCTGTAGGTTGATGTCTGCGACTGCTGAGTGTAGCCCGCAAGTGCGTCAACATGATGGATGTCTTTGAAATCCTTGTTGTAGCTGAGCGTGTACTCCTGCTGCCACACATCAGTCTGTCTGTTGCCTACGCCGCCAATGCCTTCTGTGGCAAGTCCGAGTGATGTATAAGCGCCAGAGAAATAGTTTTGTGTGAGTTTTTCGCTGTTAAGACCAAGGGAGGCCTTGAGGGTGAAATCACCAATTTTATATGTCGTCCATAAGTTTGACAAAAGGTAGTTGTTGATGTTTTCTGCCACACTTTCGTTCAAATCATATACAGGGTTGGCAGTGTGATTGCCAATAGCAAAATATGCGTATTCGTATGGGTTGTTGAAATTGTATGAGCCATCAGCATTATGAACGCTCACAGTAGGAGGCATGAGGAGGGCATAGACGAAGCTGTTGGTGATGCCAGCGGAGAAGGGTGAAGAGTTGTACACCTGTTCTTCTGTTGTGGTAAGCCCTGACTGTTTGCTTCGTCCGTATGTGGCGTTGACTCCAAATTTCAAGTTCTTTTGCAGATCCCAATCAGCGTTGACATGGAAGTTGTAACGCTCAAAACCGGAATTGATAATCACTCCATCCTGATCGGTGTAATTAGCAGAGAAAGCATAGCGGCTTTTATCAGTAGCGCCATTGATGCTCAGCTCGTGACTTTGTGTTATAGCAGTACGCAGAACTTCGTCCTGCCAGTCTGTACCTTTGCCAAGCGATGCGATTTGTTCGTCGTTATATCCGCCTTTGTTACCCCAGTAGTCTTTCTGATAGCGCGCCCACTCGGAAGCGTTGAGAAGATTGAGTTTCTTGCTTGCGTTGCTCACTCCTATGTTGTAGGAGTAGCTGACATGAGCTTTTTTGTCGCCAGCCTTGCCTTTCTTTGTCGTAATGATAATGACGCCATTTGCTCCACGGCTGCCATAGATTGCTGTTGCGCTTACATCTTTCAGCACTTCGATGCTTTCGATGTCGTTAGGGTTGATGGTAGATAGAGGGTTGAGGCTGCCTTCGATAGAGCCAATGCCTGTGCCCCCATTGCCAGAATCTTTGAAATAGATGAATCCGTCAACGACATACAGCGGTTCGTTGCTTGCGTTTACAGAGTTGCCTCCACGGATGCGGATGCTGCTTTCTGCGCCAGGCTGACCGCTTGACGCTGTGACATTCAGACCAGCCACCTGTCCGCCAAGCGCTCCGTCGAGAGTTGCCGCTGTGCTGTTTTCAAATACGTCAGCCTTGATGCTTGCTACAGATCCTGTGAGCTGTGTCCTGCTCTGTGTGCCATAGCCAATAACAACAACATCATTGAGGAAGGAGCGTTTCTCTGTGAGCTGGATATTCACATCCTCCTCATCATCATATACTGTGAGCGACTGAGGCTTGTAGCCTGTGAATGAAATGCTGAGCTTAGCAGGGAGTTTGTTTACATTGATGCTGAACTCACCATCGAAGTTTGTTATCACACCTTTGCTCTTGTCGGCTGTTGATACTGTTGCGCCTACGATGGTCTCTCCGGTGCGCGAGTCGATGACTTTTCCGTTTATCGTCTGGGCATTAGCAGAAATTGCATAGATGCCAGTTAAGGCTGTTGCCCAAAATAATCTTTTTACCATATTTTTGAAGTTTTTTAATCGTTAATTCAACTTTCGCTTTGAGGAGTTAAAGAGGAGTTATCGCTTCGCTCGGAGTTAAAGAGACGTTTGCCATGTCAGACATTTGTCACTTTAACTACCCTTTAACTTCTCTTTAACTACACAACAAGTGGAGCGAAACTTGTATCGTTAATTAGTAGTTGCTGTTGATGCTTATCTCTGAGCTAATTCTTTCAATTGGTTTTGTGCATCTTTTTCTCCGAGTCTCAAGAATCCCTTCTGGTTATTGTATTGCTGTCCGTCGCTTACCACCCATTCGAGGAATTTCTCAGCTTTGATGTTGAGTTTGTCGTATGCGAAACCAAAACTCTCTACAGGGATGAGGTCGATGTTCTGCTGTTCGAGCACTTTGAGAGTTTGGTCCAAATTGCCATTCTGAAGAATATCCTCAACATCTTTCTTCACATTGAGAGGCAGGATTGTGATGTTTGATTTCAACTGGCGATCTGTAGTGTTATAAAGATAAGCGATGTTGTTGAAGGTAATGCTCTGCTTGTCCTCATCAATAGCGTTGAGGAGGTAGAGGTCGTCGCCTGAAATCTTGTTGCCGCGAAGTTCGGAAGTTTGGAACCCATAGTATTGAGCAAAGACTGCAGATGTGCTGCTTGCGTTGGTGCCAGAATATACTGTGAGCTTCTCACGAAGTTTGCCAGCCTTACCGCTGCTTGCCTCTTCGTCTTCGTCGATATCCTCGTCAAGACTTGAGAAGTAAAGTTTCTTGATGTCATTTTTATTCCATTCCTTCTTCTGCAATTCTGCGATAATAGGATTCTCTGCAGATGTAACAGGGAGGATGGCATAACGACCTACTAAAGCAATCTGCTTGCTGTCTGTTGCCTGTTCTTTGCTTGTGTTGACATACACAAGGTCAGCCTGTGCAGACTGCTTGCTTGTGATTTCTATCACAACATCTTTGTTTGTCTGCATGTACGCATTTGCCCATGCTTCGACAAGTGGCTTGCTTGCCTTGCTTGTTTTCACAATGATAGTGTTTTGCTGAACCTCTGTCTGTGTTGGGTTTTCTGCAGCAAATGATGTTGTTCCGAAAAACAATGTTGTGAGTACAAATGCGATAATCTTTTTCATTTTCTTATATATATTTATATGTGTTGATATTCTTGTTTATAATAGATTGAAAACTTAAGAGGAAGTCTGAATGTTTGTGGTTGAATACCTTCCCTTTCGTTTTCGAGTGCAAAGGTACAGACTATTTACCACCCCCATAATCCCTATGGTGGGGTATATTGCATACCATAAATATGGTAGGACTTTGCGTGTGTAGAAAATATGCATAGTTATTCGTGTTGTTGCAGAATAATTTTCTAAAGAAATGCTATTTTGTTGGCGTTTGATTCTGCGGTGTCTAACTTTGCACTCAAAATGAAATATACATTATGGATAAAAACTTCAAGAAGCAGACAATAGCAATTGACACTCCTTTTGCTCGTAGGGATCCGTATGGTTCGATAAGTATTCCTATTTATAATACAGTGGCGTATGAATTTGAAAATGCTGCTGACATGGCAGACGCTTTCACTGGCCGAGTGCTTGTGCCCGACTACTCGAGAGTTATGAATCCAACTGTATCGTATTTTGAGGATAAGGTGAAAGCTCTTACTGGTGCAGCGAATGTGTTCTCCTTTAATAGTGGAATGGCTGCCATCAGCAATATCTTTTTGGCTATTGCCGGCACAGGTAAGAATATTGTGACAAGCAGGCATCTCTTTGGCAACAGCTATGCTCTCCTCACAAAGACGCTGAAACGATTTGGTGTTGAGGCTCGTTTTGTTGATCTCACCGATATAGATGCTGTTGATGCTGTCATAGATGCTGATACAAGTTGCATATATCTTGAGATAATAACGAACCCTCAGATGGAGGTGGCAGATTTGCGTGTTCTCTCAGAGATTGCTCATCGTCACAACATCCCTCTGGTGGCAGACACAACGATGATTCCATTTACAAAATTCTCTGCTAAGGAGCTGGGAGTAGATGTTGAAGTGGTTTCGTCAACTAAATACATCTCTGGTGGTGCAACAGCGCTTGGCGGTCTTATCATAGATTACGGAACTTTTCCAGAGGTGAATAAGACTATACGTTTTGAACTGCTTTTCAATATAGGTTCTTATATGACACCTCAGGCGGCATATATGCAGTCGCTTGGCTTAGAAACTCTTGATGCTCGCTATCGTGTGCAGTCGCAGAATGCTGTTTGGATTGCTCGTCGCCTTGAAGGATTGAAGGAGGTGAAGGTTAACTCTCTTGCTCTTGATAGCCACCCTTATCATGAGATAGCCAATGAGCAGTTTGGTGGCAGCTATGGTGCGATGTTGACACTTGAACTTGCATCAGAACAAGCTTGCTATGACTTCATAAATAATCTGAAACTTATACGACGTGCAACAAATCTCTTTGACAACAAGACCCTCGCCATTCATCCTTATTCTACCATCTTTGGCAATTTCACACCAGAGGAGAAGGCGGCAATGGATGTGCTGCCTACTTTAATAAGGATATCTGTTGGTCTTGAAGATATTGAGGATATATATGATGACATCATTCAAGCACTTGGACTATAAGTGACTCAACTTTCTCTGTTTGTCCTTACTTGCAATAAAAACTTCAAAAATAATATGGCAACATTTTTACTTGCAGATAACCAAGATATTACGCGCTATGGTTTCAGATATCTCCTCGAAAATATCCCCGACCAAAGCATTTCCATAGACACCATAGAGGTGCATACACGCAGCGAACTCATCCGCAATTTGAAAGAGGATGGAGAGTCGATAGTTGTGCTTGACTATTCACTCTTCGATATTTACAGCATCGACGAACTGCTCAATATCGCAGGGCGTTTCCCTTCTGCTCGCTGGATTTTATTCTCAGAAGATTTGTCGGAAAGTTTTGTGCGCCGTCTTGCCATCGAACAGAACATAAGCATTCTGCTGAAAGAAAGCAATGCGCAAGAGATGCTGCTTGCTGTGCGATACAATCTCAAAGGCGACCGTTTTCTGTGTCACAACATCACTAATCTGCTTTTCTCTGCCCCTGCGAAGAAGAATGATATACATGAGCGACTTACTGCCACAGAGATAGAGGTGCTGAAGCTTATAGCACAAGGAAAAGCCGTCAAAGAGATTGCGGCAGAAAGAGTGTCGAGCATACATACTATTACCACTCATAAAAAGAATATATTTCGCAAACTGGAGGTAAACACTGTTTATGAAGCAACGAAATATGCTCTCCGTGCAGGGCTTGTAGAAATGGCTGATTACTATATCTAAACTGAGTTTATGAATAATTCAGATTATGTTCGTTAGCAAAAGCAAGAGAACTCCATGAACAAATAAAAATTGATTACCTACTTATTATCACACTCATGCAGGATTTCAACACTATAATCAATCGTCGCGATAGCGACTGTCTAAAATACGGAGTGCTCCAGTCAAGATGGGGCAGAACAGATCTTCTCCCTCTATGGGTGGCAGATATGGATTTTGCCACTCCTGATTTTATTGTCAACGCTCTTCGACATCGACTTGAGCATCCCATCTTAGGATATACCGCCACTCATCCACTTTGGAGGTCATCAATAATCAATTGGCTTGAAAAGCATCATGGCTATGTTGTTGGAGAGTATGAGATAACATTCATTCCAGGGATAGTGAGAGGCATAGCTTTTGTGTTGCAGGCTTTCACTCAGCCAGGGGATAAGGTGATGGTGTTTGGACCGGTCTATCATCCTTTCTTCCTTGTCAGCGAGCATAATAGAAGGCAGGTTGTTCGCCATCCCCTTGTGCTCACAGCAGAAAATCGCTATGAGATAGACTTCTGTTTGTTGCGTCAGCAGCTTGCTGGTGTGAAGGTGCTTGTGCTAAGCAATCCTCATAACCCAGGAGGTCGTGTCTGGACTGCTGACGAATTACGTCGAATAGCAGATTTGTGCCGTGAGAGTGGTACGCTCGTCATAAGTGATGAGATTCATGCCGACTTGACTTTTGCGCCTAATCGTCACATCCCTTTTGCCACCGTCAGCGATGCTGCCCGAGAGATAAGTATAACTTTTGGATCGCCAAGCAAGGCTTTCAACTGTCCAGGCATTGTCAGCAGTTATAGCATCATTCATAATGAGAGCATTAGGAGGCAATTCAATGATTATCTTTCTGCAAGCGAATTTGACGAAGGAAATATGTTTGCACAGCTTGTTACTGTAGCAGCCTATAGTGAAGGCGAGGAATGGCTTGAGAAGGTGAAAGATTACATCCTTGGTAACATACAATTTGTGAAAGACTATCTTGCTGCCAACATACCTCAGATTATACCTATGATTCCAGAAGCAAGCTATCTCATCTATCTCAATTGTCGTGGTTTGGGATTGGCTCACGACGCTCTTCTTGACCTCTTTATCAACAAGGCGCATCTTGCTTTAGATGATGGTAAGAAGTTTGGGGAAGAGGGCACAGGTTTTATGCGATTGAATGTTGCAACACCTCGCAGCATTTTAGAGCAGGCTCTTAATCAGTTGAAAAATAGCATAATTTCTTTGGACATTCAACATTAATGAGCCTTATTCCTTGTCAGAATAGCGTTTCATACATTCTAATGGAAGTTTCGTGAATTCTGCCTTTTTTTATTTGTATCTGATTATTTATTGTCGTACTTTTGCGACGTCAAAAATGACATAACAATAAAATGAAGTAAAGGTATGAAACACTATTTTGAAGCAATTATTCTGGCTGTTGGAATAGCAAGCTGTGGAGCATTCTTGTACAAAGGCATTACGAAGTACACAGAGAAGGATCGATGTGTGACTGTGAAGGGACTTTCTGAGCGTGAAGTGCTGGCAAATCAGGTGCATTGGCCAATCGAGATATCGATTGAGGGCAGCGACATTGATGCACTAAAGCTGAATGCGTATGCACAGAAGGATGTGCTTATTGATTTCTTGATGGAAAAAGGAATCCCTGAGAAAGACATAAGCGTAGCGACTATTTCGGCTAATGACAACTGGGATTATGAAGAAGGCAGGAAGAAGCATAAGTTCCAGTATAATGTATCGCTCGAAGTGAGCGTGAACTCTCGCAACGTGCCTCTTGTAAACAAGGTGAAGAAGGACATTAGCGAAGTGATCAAGAAGGGTGTTTCGATTGACAATCGTTACAGTTCTATGACCTACGAATTCACCGACCTGCCAAGCATAAAGCCAGAGATGGTAGAAGAAGCAACCAAGGATGCGCGCCGAGTGGCAGAAAAGTTTGCTGAGGATGCCGAGTGCGATCTTGGCAGCATTGTCAACGCATCACAGGGACAATTCTCCATTGACGAAATCTACTACAAGCCTGAGTATAAGAAAGTACGCGTGGTAACTACAATATCTTATTATTTGAAGTAAAAGAAGCAAGCCACGTTACTAACCTCGTACAAGTCGAGCACTATGCCACGAAGAGGAGTATTGAACACGAAGTTCAATACTCCTCTTCGTCCCAAACACCCTGATGGGCTGATTATCTGTATTTTGCATAATTTCGTCTATATTTATACAAACAAACCAGACCATCTGAGGCTATGTGAGGCGATTTGTAATGTGGAGTTTACAATCTTCAGTTGACCAATTGTTTTGCCCACTCAGGAATATCTTCCGTGTATTGCTTGAAGACTTTGCCCTCTGTTGTGCGATAGAGTAAGCGAGGAAGGTGGTCTTCGATAGAGTTGTCATAGATGTAAGCACGATCTACGAAACTAATGGCTTTTAGAGCATTAAGAAGTGACTTGTAGTAGCGAGATATAATCTTTGAGATTGGCACTTCATGACCACCTTCAAGGAAGCGCTTTGTAATTCGTGCTACATTTATCTCTGGACTTTCTGTACAAACAAAAAAGAAACGGATGAAGAATCCTTGTTCGTGTGCCTTGCGAAGGAACTCGAGTTTCTCGTCAGAAGAGAATACCGTCTCGAACACAAAATCACGTTTCTCTTCAAGGCATTTGTAGCGTAGTTCGGTGGAATACTGAGCTGCCTTCATCACAGCCTCTGGCGAGTTCCAATCACCGAACAGTTCCTGAGCTATATTGTCCGGATTGATATACAAACTTCCTTCTGACCATTCATTTGACAGTAGTTGAATGGTTGTAGAAGTCTTACCAGAGCCATTAGGTCCAGCAACAACACATAGTGTAGGTTTACGCATAGGCACTTTCTTTATTCAATGAAGCTTTGAATAGGCGCATCTGCTCAACCATTTCATTAAACCTACGGTCAAGCTCTGCCTTTGCCTTTATAGTAGATTGACGCGCATGCTCCTGCACTCCAAGCATGATTGCCTCGAGCATTTCATCGGTTGGCTCCTCCATGGAGTTCAAGCGATATGAGCGAAGTTCTTCCTTTGACATAACTTTGTAATTACGTAATACGTTCGCAAATGTACGACATTTATTTTAAACCACGAATGAAAAAATGAATAATCTTGGTGTTTGTGTAGTATAAACAGATAATTCAATCGATTTGTGAAAGAAATGCCGTGCAGAACTTCTCTGTCCTGCACGTGCCTTCGGGTACTTCTTCATTATCGTTTCAAACATATTTGCATTATACAAATAATTATGAATCAGTTGGCTACGAGCAATGAGTAATCGATTCCGTCACATTGTATGGAAGTGCATTGAGGTTCTTCCGCCAACACATTCTTGTATGCTGGCTGTGCGGCACTGCTCTTTGTTGGAGTGGGAACATACACGGTGTCATGCTTGATAATATGCTCCGTATCCACCTTTGCCAAATAAACTGTGTCTTGCACTATTTCCGTAACCTTTACCGTATCTACCACTCTTGCCAATGCATCGTTCGCTTCTGGCGATATGAACTGGAATGAGATTCCAAAAACTATGCCAAGAGCAGCTGCAACAGGCGTTGCCACCCATCCCCAATAGTGACGGTTCTTGTGCATTGGCGACTGAGGAACACGCAATTTGCTGTTATCCTCTACCATCTTTCTTTGTGCAGACGCACGAATTATATCTTCAAAGTTTGCCATAATGCTGGAGTTTATTTTTTAGTGAAACAATGAGAGTGTGAAGTCGGGATTTTACCGTACCTTCTGGAATGTCAAGCACTTTCGCTATCTGCGGAACCGTCAGCTCCTCTTCAAAGCGCAAGGAGAAAAGCATTCTCTGAGCTGGCGGCATATTCTGAAGCATCGCTTGCAATGTTTCGTCAAACGATTCCACGTCCAACTGGCATTCAAAGTCATCCACGTACTCCTCGCTTTTCGTTATCTTCACCTCCTCTTCATACATCATAACGTACGCTTCATGACGGAAATGATTCTTGCACAGATTGTAGGCTATGCTGTACAACCAAGTCAAGAATGCAGCACCAGAATAAGTATCACGAGATGCCCAAACCCTCATGAAAGCATCTTGCAACAGGTCTGCTGCCAATGCCTCGTCACGATTTACCTGACGAAAGAAGAAGCCCATCAACTGGCGGGCATGGCGATGATAAAGCTCATCGTAAGCCCTATCATCGTCATGTGCAGATACACGTTCCATCAACTGCTCGTCGGTGAGTTTGTGCAGAGGCAAAACCTTATTACGAATGTTAAACAGAAACGGTATAATCATTGATCTTCTCTATATTGTGCTTCATTAGACAAATACAGTGCGAATCGGACATTTTCTGCCCCTTCCGTACATCGTTCAATGCATTTTCCTAAGGTGAAGTACAAGCGGTTTGATTCGCTCTTTTCGCCTTTCTTCCACAGCTTCGGCACGAGATTCGCAAGCAGAGTGACATAGTTTAGATCAAGCATCTTACTCGTTTCCCATGTGTTGGGATGGAGGTCAGGTTCTGCCAGATAATCAAGATGATAATACTCCTTAACATTGCGCATCGCCACATCAAAATTATTGTATTGGTGGTCGCTCCACTTCAGCAATAGTCCTTCGTTGTAGATGCTATCCTTATCGAGATCGGCATGCACCAACACGTCGGTAGAGAAATAAGCAGGACGCTTGCTTTCATGTATCAGATACATCATCATGTCGGCATAAAACTGCTTGTCCCAATCCTCTCCACGTTGGGCATAATCCGCAAAATTCACATTCATTGGTTTTATGCCAAGACGCTTGTATAATACATCGCGAAACTTATCGACATAGAGGAACGACATCGGTATGACAACCACATCCTGTCGCATGTCGAGAGCATCCTGCAGTACCTTCATTGGCTTGGTAACATTGTCGCCATTGGCAAAGTAGATAGCATTGTCATCCATGCTCTGCAGCATGTTCCAGTTGTAACGCAGAATGCGCTCAGGGTAGTAGCATTGCTGGTATGTCCTCTTGTTCAGTTCCGCTATCTTGCTGTTTTCGGGATCGGTCACCCACAATCTGCAAGCCAGGTAGTCAACATCCTCACCATTTGCATCCTCAGGCATCAACTCAATGGCACGGAAGATGTTGTCTCCACGTCGTGCAGCCGAATCGGTAGTCAGGCAGAATCGTCCTTTGCAGAGATTGACCACATAGCTGTCAGGCAGCATCTCCTCCATTTTGCGAAGCACGTTAGCTGTTTCCGACTCATCAGGATTCTCACCAAAATTATCGGTAAACATATTATAATAACATGTGGCGCGGAAAAGATTCCTCCAAGCCCATTCATCCTTCGGATTCTCGTCCACCTTCTTCTGCCAAGCCTGTGCCTGTGCACCATACCACTCTGCTTCATGAGTATTAGCAGAAATGGTCTCTATCACCTCTGCTTTCTGTGCAAATGTCAATGCGTTGCACATCAAAGCAATAACTATAATGACTATCTTTTTCATTTTGTCCTTTTTATTTTCAACTGTCCTACCACAGCTGCTTGTTGATAACTGAATTTTCACTAATCATGAGGCGCTCTCATTACTGCATACACACAAAGAATAAAAGCGTTCATCGAAAAGTGAGTTTTTTAACACAAGCATTGGACTAAATATCGACTTTTACACAAACATATCAAGACCTTCCCATGTGCACTGGAGTTTCTCAAACGTCGTACTGCACGGTGTTACTGATTATGCTTTAATATTAATGTTAACTAAATGATTTTAAGCACCTTATTAGCATCTATTTTTTCTTTGGCGCTACATGGAACTTGTAAGTTAGAGTTGCCATCACATAGCTTGGGATGGAGCGTACCCACGTCTCGGTGCGACCTTGGCTGTTGTAGTTCTGAGTGATGCTGTTTATCTGTTGGAGGATGTCGTAGCCTGTGACTTTCAGCAACAGATTATTCTTCAAGAAGGAACGAGAGAGGGATGCATTCCATACCCAGTCGCTGGTGTTCATGGAAGGAGTGTCGTAGCCAGAGCGCATGTAGAGACCAAAGTCTGTAACAAACTGTATGTCGCCAGGGAGCTGCAACTGACCGCTGAGCACGTACTGATGGTTGAGCGTAGAGCGAGTGGTGAAGCCAAGGCGTTCGCTATCGTAGCGTGTCCAGTTCCATTTGCCGGTCAGCGTTATTTGATTCTGACTGTTTGGCTTGCAAATGAGTTGCAATGACGGTACGACCGACTGCGAGTTGACCGTACTGCGCTCACCACCAATGAGATCTACGCTATGACGATATGTGTAATCGTTTTTGACCTCATAGCCGAATAGCTTGCTGAGTGCATGGCGGTGTCGCCAATTGAGGTTGGCATCCCAGTTGCCATTGACGTTGGTTGGCTGATAGGTATAGACACCTGTGGCAGGATTGTAGGTGTAGCCAGTGGCAATGGCGTTCTGCATAATGTTGAAGGTTGCTTTCAAACTCTCGTAGAAGCCATCAGTGCCCCACTTATGGTATCGATTGAAATCGAAACTGGTAGAAAAGGAATGCTCGTACGAGCTGCGCAGATTAGGATTGCCCAGTGTGATTGCCTGCGGATTGTAGGCATCGCGCACATTCAGCAGCAAATGCATGTCGAGGACTTCGCTAGTGAGCGTGTATAGAAGCATATTCTTGCGTTCGGTGTTGAGGCCTTTGTCATTCTTTATTTTGAATTGGTTGTCATACTGCGCCGTAAATGATGGCAAAATCATCTTGCGGCTGAAGCATGTATCGACCGCATCTCGTTTGTATTTCTCACGCATATAATTCAATCTCAATGGCACACGGATGTTGAGCGTGTTGCGGTGGTTGCCGCGATTCTTGCGGTAGCTCAGGTTGACGAAATACCTGTTCAGGAAATAACTGTAGTCTTCAACGTATGAGTTTTGGTAGTCAAAGCCTTTGAGCATAGCTTCACGGGTAGATGGCAATGCTCCCAAGGCTTGTTCGGCAGACCATCCGTCGAGTCTGTCAAGGCGATAGCGTTCGTGCTCTTCGTGTGTCTGTTCCCAGATGAAATAAGCACCGAAGAGTAAGGACAATTCGCTGTTGACATTGTACGTGTATTTGATATATGTGTCGAAACGGTTGCTGTGGTTTGGCGACTTATTATAGCGATGGCGATAATCATCCTGACCATGCCCTTGGATATAGCTCAACAGGTAGCGTTCGTGTTCCGTGCCACTCTGCTGACTATGGATGAAGACTGGGTTAATACTCAAGTAGTCGCCCGAGCCAAATTTCTTGTCGTAAACGGCATCCTGCCTGAAACTCCAATTTGTACTATTCTGCAAGCTCTCGGAGCGGGTCTTGCTCAGGGCAATGCTGGAGATCCCGGACTGGAAAGGATTCTGCATCAGTGTGTCCATCACCGCCACCACATCGCCGTAGGACGAAGGATCGGCATTGAACTGTGCCGACCGACTGAGTCTGTTATTCTCGCGGTGATTGTAGTAAATTTCTGTAGAGAGGCGAAGAGTAAATGGTTTCTTTAGGATGAACGAGTTATCCAAGTGACCAGAGAAATCGTTGCTTTGACCTGTTTGGTGCAGTCGTGACCAAGTATCTCCTTTCATCAGGTAGGTGAGTGACGATCGGCGGCTCTCAGTCTCCGAGCGCGTCCACCTGCTACTCATGTAGATGTTGTCCTCGTATCGTTGCTGTCGGTCAATTACATTATACATCATCGACAGATAATTGTGCCGCTGCATGCCTTTGGGGCTCATGTTGTCTCTCCATGATTCGCTAACGTTCGAGGCATCGTTGTTGACGTTGTTAGACATAGCAGAGACCATCAGACGCGACTGCTCTGAGAATCGAGTCACGAAAGCACGAGCCTGATAACGAGCATCATCGTGCTTGCCGGTTGGCAGACCGCCAGCCAGTTCAATGTTGCCCAGCCAACCTATTTTGTACTGCTTCTTCAGCGTTACGTTCATTGTGTATTCCTTCTCTACAGAATGTGCACCCACCAGGCGAGCGTCCAGTTCGTCCTGCTCAAAGACCTTCACCTGATCCAATGTATAGTGAGGCAGATTCTTCAGCAGCATCTCCGTACCACCGCTGAGGAAGTCCTTGCCGTCCAACTGCAACACATCTACCTTACGTCCGTTCACCTTTATCTCGCCATTGCTGTTGACTTCCATACCAGGCATTGCTTTCAATACATCCTCCAGCACGGAGCCATCGGGCAATGTGAAAGCATCGGCATTATAGACTATGGTGTCACCCTTATAATACATCTGCACCCTGGTGGCAGTGACGACTACTTCACGCATTCGCTTGCCGTCCACGATGATGTCGCCATCGGGGTCCTCAACGTACTGTTTCTCTGGCTTTGGCATCATGCGCTTCAGTCGGATCGTTTCGTCTATCTGGCTTCTGCGTCCTGTCTTTCCTACATGGTATGGCATTTGCAGAGGTTCATAGCCGTCATAGCGCAATGTCAGTATATAGTCACCGGGACGTGCAGGAATCTCGAACCGATAGAACGTATTAACTGACACAAAACCGTGAGACTCCAAGACGGATGCGGGAAACGCCTTGGTCGTATCATTCTCGGTAACCAGTCGTATTTCCTCCTGCTTGTCTTTAGGAATGTCCAGCGCTGTGAACGAGTCGATAAACTGAAACGAAAGTGTTACATTCCTTCCTGTCCATGGTGGAGCCACA
>JAKSLL010000199.1 GCA_024401215.1 Bacteroidaceae bacterium | reverse complement strand
CCCAAAATGTTTGGACATATCGTGCAAAAGACTTAACTTTGCGGTCAAAGACCGCGAATGACGAAATGCGGCACTCATACAAACGATAAAAGATATACCAGCAATACAGTCTCTAATCCCTCATGACCGCACTCTTCCCTACATACCACACTCCCCTTTGCGCCAGCAATGGTGCTAACTTGCTGTGTGCCATCGTTTTAGGGGGAAGGCATGCGCACTATAATATTAGTGAAAGAAAAAACCTTCACTGCCTATGAAATTATACCACGGAACTGATACTGTAGTAACAAAACCAGAGATTCGAATCGTAGGTTATACCAAGGATTTCGGATACGGATTCTATTGCACTCATCTGGAGCGTCAGGCAAAGCGATGGGCTGTTACAAAGCGCAACCCTCACATTGTTTGCGTTTATGAATATGAGCCAGACGAGAAGCTCAACACCAAGCATTTCCCTGAGATGACGGACGAGTGGCTTGACTTCGTGGCAGCATGCCGACATGGCGAATCGCATCCGTATGACATCGTGGAAGGCCCGATGGCAGACGATGAGGTATGGGACTATGTAGAAGACTTCCTGGCTGGGCGCATCACAAGGGAAGTGTTCTGGGCACTCGCCAAATTCAAGCATCCCACTCACCAGATTATCTTCTGCAACGACAAGGCATTAGCAACATTGAAGTACGTTGAACACTACGAAATAAAAAACAAGCAATGAGCAACATATATTTTCCAGACGAAGAGATAACCTTCAACGACCTCTACTTCGTTTGCTACATGATAGAGCGTGTGGCACGCAGCATCAAGCAGCGCAACCGCTATGTGGTGGAGCAGATAGGCAGCGATGGACTTGCCCGCCAGCTTTCTATCGCAGAGACGAGCCATTGCCTCAATCCTGAGCAGGTGGTGGCTGACTGGAAGGAGGAATACCACCTCACCGAGGGGCAATACTGATGTAACAGCCATTGATGCGGAATTCACCGACAAAGTTCCCACAGATCTGCAGATGGGCAAAGTGTATGCACGACTGATAGACTCTGTGTCAAAGCAAGGCGAGGACCTCGTTCGCACAATACAAAACGTCTATGCCTCACCCATCTGTGACACGATTGACAACTACAACTCCAGCGCTTACTACGAACCAAGTTACGTGCAGACACGAGCTTATCACAATGGAGCATTTTAACAAATAAAACGATACTAAGCAAAATGACCGCCCTCTTCCCTACATACCACACTCCGCTTAGCGCCAGCAATGGTGCTAACTTGCTGCGTACCATCATTTCGGGGGATATTTTTTCGCAACATACAGCTGCCGAGGTGGCTGACGCATAACGCCTGCTATGGGTGTTCTTCATGGAGTTAATGAAACGACTCCGAAAGACACTCGTGGCAGGCGTTTCTGCGTTTTTACAAAAGCGAATCAAATGAAAATAAAACAATTATAATTAATAAAAGCAATATGAAAAACTTATTTACTTCAATTCGCACTCTCTGCCTGGTGGCAGTAATGTGCATGGTTTCTGCTAATGCTCTGGCGTATGATGTTCATGATGGGCATGGTAATATCAATGTTAATCCGGAATATCAACCCTGTAAAATTCTCGTCGTTGACGAGGATGTGACGGTCGATAATTGTAATGTTATAGACGGTGGTGTGCTGATAATAAAAGAAGGAAAAACCGTAACGGTGACAACGAATTTCGTATGCGATAATAGTACTATTTATGTGTATGGCACCTTAAATATTGAACAAACTGTTGTTAACCATAATATCGATGAATCAACTGTATATATCATGCAAGGGGGAAGTCTGGTTGGATCTTATGATAGTTGGCGGAGTACTATTTCTACCGATGTTGCCCCTGCAACTGTGGGCTCCATTGGGAAGGTAGATGCGCAAGTTCCGACTCCTGCCAATAGTTTTGTTGGATGGCCCGACTATTATCAGCAGCGCATTTACTCTACCGACGGAGAAGACTTCTATCCAATAGCTTATTATGAGGATGCGGCCTGTACCCGGCCCATTACTGACTTAGATGCTTGGAAGACTAAGTACTCGAACATATACCATGCCGCCTATGATGCTGGCGCAGCTGCAGCCTATGCCGATCCTACTGCTCCTGGCGTACGCATGAAGGTGACGAAGAAGGATGGCAAGATTTATCAGTTCGACACCAAGGAAGTACAGAGTGTGGATTATATTGAGGTAACAGAATAAAACGGCAAGGCGTATGAAAAAGACTCTATTCCTGGGATTTGCTGCACTCTGCCTGTCAGCATCTCTCATGGCGCAAGAGGCGAATGACAACGCCCTGCGCATCAACTTCACCGGCACAGGTAACCCGATAGAGACGGAGCACTCGCTCGTGGGCACACAAATCACGTTCAGCGACGATGGTAGAAGTATGAACCTAAGCACCAATGGTGCCACAGCCACCTACAGCCTCGTGGATCATGTTTCCGGCATGATGACCTTCAGCGGAACTCCTTCGGTTTCTCTCCATGCTAACGAGGATCCAACTGATGGTCAGGAGGGCAAGTACTACACCACCTTCTACAGCGGCTTGGAGGCTTATGCACTGCCCGAGGGCGTGAAGGCTTATACGGCAGAGGTGGATGGTGAAGACATTGTCCTCACACGCATAGAGGGTCCTTTGACAAGCTCAGGACAGGTTATTCTTCCTCAAGGCGAAGCTGTGCTGCTTTACTCTGACGAGCTGCAGGATGGCAACTTTACAATGGAAATTGCTGATCCAACATCAGCAACCAAATCCACCTCAAACCAGTTCTGCAGCGTGGATGTACAGACAACGCAGGAGGATTATGGCACATACAACTTCTACATGCTCTCCTACGGTCAGAAAGGACTTGGCTTCTACAGAATGAGCGACACGATGATGCTTTCTGCAAACAAAGCATTTATCGTTCAATCACCTTCTGCACCTGCCAAGGCCATGCGTATGGTGTTCGCTGATGATGTCGATGGAATCGAAAGCATAAGCAGTGATTCTGCAAATCCCCCAATCGGCATTTACTCTGTCAGCGGTGTACGACTGAACAACCTCCAGAAGGGCATCAACATCGTGAATGGCAAAAAGATTGTTGTAAAATAAAGGAGATACGACTATGAATAAGAAAGAATATAAGCAGCCTTCGATGAAGGTGATATATATTGAGAATACAGACCTTATCTGCACATCAACTACTACCATGAGTCTCTTTGATGATGAAGTTGATGAAGAGCAGAAACCAGACGACTATCGCTCCA
>JAKSLL010000198.1 GCA_024401215.1 Bacteroidaceae bacterium | reverse complement strand
AGTATCGTACCAAAGGATTACCTTTGAATAATCCTCACTGACAAGGTCTTGCAGGAAGAAGAAATCCACAAAACCTTTGAAATCAACGAACAGGTCGAAGAATGCACGACTCTTTTCCATGGCCTTTGTCAACGGACTTTCCTGTCCTTCATAATGACGTCTTATACATTCCATGGTTAGATCCCAACGGTCACGAATACGCTTATGGCATCCGCGTGCCTGGTTGAGTCCACCTCTAAAGCTCGGCAAAAGAATAGTTCCACCAATGGTATAAGAGCGATGAATGAAATCCTCCATAAAAGGTTTATAACCTGTTCCCATCTTCTCCTCAACTTTCTTGATGAAATCCTTATTGTCCAAATATCTGAAAGAAGCAAGAATAGAATCACTGCTGAAATACATATCATTATAATGCAGATAGTAATACTTTCCGCTCTCCAATTGCATAACCTCGCCGTTGGGAAGCTCACGACTCCACAATAGTTGGTGATACTTGCGCAGCGTAGCACTTTTGCTGTCAGGATCGCAGCCGCCATAACCGAGATGTCTTTCATCATCCCAGAAACCATCCCAATATCCTTTGCTGTCTGATGTGAAATCAAAGGTTACATCTATGTCTTTTATTGTCATATTAATAGAGATTTTATTCCTTTGCCTTTACAAAAATCGTTATTCCTATCTGTCGTTCTGGATGTTCTTCCTCATCGTAGCGGTCGATATAGACCTCGAAGATGTCTGACCAGCCTTGGTCGAGGAAGGTTACCAACTGCTTGTTGTCACTTGAAGGGATGTAGCCGATGCGATAATCCCCACAATAGAGGGCGATGGCGTTGTGATCGTAAAGATTCCCCGCCTCACGCTTCATCTTCAGCTCCTTGCCTGGTCTCAGCACTTCTCTGCAGAACAGAGCCTCACCATACTGCACTCCCGCAACTCTGGTGTTCGTAAAATACATGCGTCTCATAATCTTTTGTTAAAGTTTCTGGGCGCAAAGTTACGGTGGCACCAGTGCCAAAACCTTACCTACTTTGAAGAAATTTGCAGATTATTTGTATATTTCTGCTATTTTCAGGGCATTTTCGCGCACTTGCTGACGAAGAGAGAGCGGTTCCAAAACCTGACAGAAGGAGCCAAGTCCAGTAAGTTTGTCCACCAGTTCGTATGTGCATCTCATTGTATAACCGTATGTAGTGGAATTGCTGTCACGCTCAACAACTCTCTGCGACCAATGCAGCGGAAGCGTTTCCATATAGTCTTGCAGATAGCCCGACACCTTCAGCGTTACTTCCTCTATCGGCAACTGTTCGCCAGCATATATTCCAATGCTGTATTTGAACTTTTCCTGCACGGAATAGTCCTTCGGCATTTCAAACGACTCTTCCAACTCCTTCACTTCCAATATACGATCAAGACCATAACAGAAGTCCTTGTCGTGGCTGTCGCTATGGGCAATGAGGTACCAGCGATTGCCGGAGAGCTTTATTGCGTAAGGTTTTGTATTGAAAGAGTAGTCGTAGTCGGTGTCGAACGGCTGATAGTGCATCCAGATGAGATGACCGTTACGCATGGCAGAACAGATGATGTTGAGTTTCTCGTTTGCCGATGGAATATCCTCAAGAATGATGCGGTCATGGATAACGCTGTTCTCCGAAACGATGTTACCAAGAGATAGGGCATTGAGCGACCATTCCAGCAAGTCGTTGCGTTCTATCTCACGATTTGCAATGCGGTATCTAAATGGTGACTTCTTTTCACATTCCACAACGACACCGAGTGCCGTTGGGAGAGAGTTGAGCCAGTTGCGGAAAGTTCGTTTGGAGAGTTCTTCGCCGTTAGGATTTAGCGAACAGCGTTGCCATTTGTCGCTTATCTGTTCGAATGTTATACCATTCTTTGCACTGCGGATGGTATCAGTGAGCCACATGTAGCGGCGGTATATTTCTTTTGCCATGGTATTAGTATTTGAGTGCAAAGATACACATAATCTTTTTAGTAACAAACTTATTTGCAAGAAAGTTATTGCTAAGAACTTTTTTGTTTGTCCTGATATAGAAAAACGTCATATTAAAACGACTCGCCGTCAAAAATAATCCTCTCCCTACAACTTTTGGTAATACACATATGTTCTTATATCAATCCTCATCCAATAAATCTTCAAAATCGTATGGCTTGCTAAGAAGAGAGTCATTGTGATGGTCACCTTCATAGTGAGCATCTTGTACTATAGCAGTCGGCTCGCCATTGATTTTAGTAATGGTTAAGGCAAAATACCAATGATTATAATAATATTGCTTCCAATCATTATCCAACCAGGGGATAAAGGTCGTTGTCTTTATGTCTGAAGAATCAACTATTTTGTTGACAATAGAGGCAACTTGTTTAATGTTTATTCTGAGTTGTTGATAGGTATAGTCTTTTCTATCTGGATAAAAACGACGATACTCCTTATACAATCCTGTATATTTGTCAACGATTTTACGTTTTAGTCCAAGTTGCTTAGGCACTCTTAGTCTCAACTGCATATTCTAATTCTATTTGCTCAACATTCTTATCAAATGCTTCAAGGCATTCGTTTACGAAACCTTCATCTTCAAAGGAAGCGTTTGTGTAATTTTTGTTATTATCCATATCTTTTGCTGATTAATGGGGTTCGTTGCAAAATTACATCTTTATTTTGAATCACCAAAAGAAAATGTAGAAAAAAAGTGGTAATGCCATTTATTTTTGACAATGTTACGAGGATATCAAAACTAATAACAACCATCTGCGCCATCTACATCATCGGCGTGAAAGATATAAATTCCCTCAGTGTGAAGGAGTTGCTTATCTCGCAGATGGAGCAGATGGCGCAGATTTTGTTATATAGAACTGCGTGAAATTATTTACTTCACTACGAAATCAGCAGCCTTGAGGTCCTTGTCTAGTGACGATGTGCCGTAAAGAATCTGGTAGCGACCAGGGCGTGTGGAGAGTTCGTCGATTGATGGGTCGTAGTATTCGAACGACTCGCCGTCGAGAGTAATCTCTGCCTTTACTGTCTCGCCTGGAGCAACCATGACCTTCTTGAAGCCCTTGAGCGACTTGATAGGTGCGTCGGCATAGTCGAGAGCCTTTACATAGACCTGAACAATCTCCTCGCCAGCGCGAGAACCTGTGTTTGTAACAGGTACGGTAACAGTCACCTTGCCATTTGACTTCATTGAAGTCTTTGAGAGCTTAGCCTTGCCAACCTCGAAAGAAGTGTATGACATTCCGTAGCCGAAAGCGTAGAGAGGGTTGCCGCGGAAGTAGCGGTAAGTGCGGTTCTCCATGCTATAGTCGAGGAAGTCTGGGAGGTCGTTGTTTGAAGCGTAGAATGTTA
>JAKSLL010000197.1 GCA_024401215.1 Bacteroidaceae bacterium | reverse complement strand
AGTTCCCACAGGCTGATACTTCGTATGTCGCCGTGGATGTTAATGGCATCGTGTAGATGCTTCTTCGTTTTATCGGATTTCGTAAAACTCCATGATATCAAGCATCTTGAATAGAATTCCATCAATGGCGCTGTGCCAGCTTTGATGGAAGTGCCCATAAAACCAATGGGTTATGGGGTGATTCTGATATTTGAGCGTGTCATAGATTTCATCCATCGTGGCACGCTCTCTTGCTACATCATCAATGAGGGCATTATCATCATACGCATAACAGCAGAGTCCATTCTTGCTTTGCAATTCACAGAATGATGGAGCAGTATGTGTGATGACAAGATCGATAGCAAAATTCTCATTGATAATTTCTAATGCCGCCCGCGAATAGACGGGGGCTTCATCGTTCCAATAATAGTTCTTTGAAAAGGCACCTGTTTCTACATGTCCTCTTTGCTTTCCAACATTATGAGCCCATGAGTCCTGCCGATACTTGCGGTCGATGGAGATGGCTCCTCCCACACAAAGGATGGTATGTCCACATGCCTTCAAAATGGAATAGTCAGGAGCCGCCATAAATCTCTTATGCATGAAAGCCCTGCCATCAAAATAGGCAGGGTTGTCATGATTGCCACGAATGAAGACAATCCAGTTATTGCATTCATTCATCCGTTTGGCATTGCGTTTCACTATATTGTCGTAATACCCTTTGTTCTCAAAACCAAAGCCGCAATCACCTGCTACGACAACCAAGGTGTCGCGCATCTGGTATTGTACACAGACTTTATTCACGAGCAAGTTGAAATCGCCGTGAATATCGCCTGAAACAATAATGCTTTTGGCTTCGGGAAAAGTGTATTCGTTCTTTGTCATCGTTTATTCTATAAATGCTTTCTGCAGCAGTTCCATAAGCAGAGGGGCGTTCAAGCCACGCAATCCAGAACTTTTGAAAAAGTCCTGATTGGGCAGTTCGCCAACTGTCTCCACGAAAGAAGTAACATCTTGCCTGAGTTTATCAGGCAATTCAAAATGCGCATCCTGTGGCAACATTGCAACAAGTCGGAAAATGTCCTTCTTGTGCTTCTCTATGTCACGGCTATCTACCTGCTCGCCACCGTTCTTCCGCTCCAACATTTCGACATACGCTTTCGCTTTCAGACAGATGAGAGCTTCTGGGCTTGCGATGTGTATCTCATCAAGGTTCATGCTATGCTCAATGGTGAACGAATAGTAATCGTCATCCATGAGAATAGCAGAAAGGCTCGACAAGTCTTCTCCGACGCTGATAGGCTCAATATGAGCATCAGCAGGAAGATTCAGTATGCCCGTGTTACGCGCAAACAATTCTATCTGCTTGGGGTAGCTCTTGTCCTGTGGATTCATGAATCTGTAGTATTCGTGCCTGTGTTCGTTCTCGCCACGACTTCTGCTTTCGTAGTTGCCTTCCTTTATGAAATCCCACAAACGCATGCCAAAATCTGGCGTGAGTGCTTCTACCACAAGGACAAGGTCAAGGTCCTTGGTGGCACGGGGATTCATCTCCAGCTCTTCCTCAAGCAGATTACAGGCTGCACCGCCTATCAATACATATTTATCTTTGTCTTCGCTGAAATATTCTCTCCAGCGCACGAGTCCGTTTACCATTGTATTTCTTCAATTAAAGTGTCACATTCTATTTGTATTCTCTCATCATTGCTGTCCTTCATCGCCAGATAGAGAGAGAGTCTGTCGACAAACTGGCCATTCGCCAATACAACCGGGTTGTACATCCATACTTCCACCTTCATATCTCCATACTGCTTGTTGAGAAGACTGCCGTTTTCCTTTGCAGATGCCTTGCTGATGGCTACGACTGAAGCTGCGGGCTCAGCAAGCATGGTGTAATGTCCCATGGCTGTCTCACCAGAAGACAGGCTGCCATCAATCGCTTCATCGGTATAGACTATACGCTCCACCGGTGAAGACATCATCAGATGGGCTTTCTCCCACAATGCCTTGCCTTCCAACACAAACTGTACTTGCTTCTCCTTTCCTCCAGTAAGTTCCACAAGATTGTTTGCTGCAAGCCATTTCAAAGCTACATTTATGGTCGGATAAGACATGCCCGTCATTTCTGCAATCTTTGCCGTACTCATGCCATTGAGAGTTGCAGCCTGAAGATGATAGAGCACCAACAATTGAGCTGTCGGTGACATCGTCTCGGGAATCTCCTTCTTCGCGCTCTTAATATCGCGCAAAACCATCATCATGCTTGGAATAAATATGATCTTTCCTGGCACGATGAAGTTTACCATGGCTCGAGTGAGTCGGGTAAGATTGTATGACTCTATGCCCTCCAGCACAAACACAACAGGGCGTCTTAGTACCTCTGTCATCTTTGCCTGATGTTTAGAGAGTTGCATGGGTGAACAGTCTTCAATGGTATTGGGAATGGCAAGTGTTAGAAGCTCCCCTAATATCGTTATGTCACGAAAGCCGTAACCGCCACTTATGACCAACGGAAGCCGCGCAACATCCGCTCTGGCTGTCGCTGTCGCTGGTATCTTACTCCCTATAAATTCAGTAAGATATTGGAGGGTTGGATTTATATTATATTTCATTCTGCACATTATATTGAGGGTGATATTTTGTGCAAAAGTAACAATAATATCCGAAATAACAATGATTATGCACACGAATTTCTCTGTTCTATTCTATTTTTTAACATTTATCCGGATATATTTGAATCCTTAGCATACTAAAATTCCTAATTTCATGTTTACACAAAGTTTTTTTCTTCGTTTATAAATTATTGGTCAACTATTCTTCTCCATGTGTGGTCAAATAAGAATTAACCGCCATTTGAGCCTTGTCAATATTATTTATCTTCGAAGAAAATTCGTAATTTTGCATTTAATTAGGAAAAATGTCCTTTTGAAGCGTATTTACGATGCGCTCCAAGTTGGTTATGTCAAAATAATATTGGCGTGGGCCTATTGTTTGTAACCATCTGTCGTGTCTTTGCCTGAGGCATTATGAGTTGTGGAAGCAACTGTAGCTCACGTTTTTAATAACTTATAAAAGCGAGAACTCAGAAAATGCAATCTTCATTTCCTACGATTTTCAATCGTATCACATTCATTACAAGAGAGGTAATGAAAAATGAGAATCTAACACAGGAGGACATCGATAGCAAATGGCGCGATAATACACTCTGCGACGGTTCTTCCATCAGTCAGAAACAACTACAGAGAGACAGGGATCGTATTCTTGAACTATATGGCATAGTTTCGATTACGCCTCTTGAAACCAAGTTCAAGATGCCGAAAGGTCTGACGACTGAGGAGTTCTTTGAGGATTGCTTCGGTGTCTTCCGTCCTGATGACATGAAGACCG
>JAKSLL010000196.1 GCA_024401215.1 Bacteroidaceae bacterium | reverse complement strand
CCTTGGTCTTTGCCTAATTTATCTGCGAGCCATTTGTTGGTCAGATGCTTCTCTGCCAAAACAACTTTTAATCTGTTGATGTAAGTGACCTCTTTTTGTCCTTTGTCCATAGTTCTTTATGATTGTATGGGCACGAAATTATAATTTTCTATTGAAAATAACGAAGGAAACTCATTTTTTATTGCTTCTATTTGTTGAAAAACACCGTCAATACTTGAAATATACTCCAATTTTTAGTGCAAAGTTTTCAAACTAATAATCTAAAAGGTGATACCGCTTATGTTTTTGGAGTATGAAAATGTAATATGTGTCACGTAGGTGTTATGGTTGTTTCAAACACAGTGTATCCGTCCGTGGTGATGTGCCCACAGTAATGTTCGAGGAAACCCGTTGCGACGTCACGTTCGCGACTGTCTTCTTCATAGACGTATGCCACGATATTCTTGAGTTTGGCGAAAAATGCACGGCATGATGTTATGAGTAATCGTATAGTTCGAAAAATATCTTTGCAGCACATCAGTTTTTCTCTCTTTTTCTTTTTGTTTTTATTTGCAGAATCAATAACTTTGTATTGTGAATGGCTTTTGATGCCGTTCTATAAAGTATTATTCTATTTATTTTTTAACTAAAACTATCTATCATGAAAAAACTTTTACTCACTTTCGCAGTGGCTCTCACTGCAGTTGCAACCAACGCTCAAGAAACAAAGTTGACAGTTGTTCCGCCAAACCAGTATTGGGGAAGCAAGGATGTTACAGAGTCAACAGCTGGCAAGGTAGATTTCAGCGACCAGTATGGTGAATTCAAGATCAAGTCTAATCTGGACTTGTCTGCCTACACAGGCATGATTATTAAGTACAGCGGTTTGAAAGATGCACAGATTAAGGCAGTAGGCGATGCTGATGATGAGTCTACATACAGCAAGAAGGCCGAGTTCTACTGCGGTTTGGAGGGAGCTGAAGGAGAGGCAAAGATTGAATTCCCTGCTTCTCTCGGTACTACAATCAGCGTTCTTGAACTTCAAGGCACTGCTGCTGGCGGAACTGTCACTTTTGACAAGATTACTCTTCTCAAAGGTGAAGAGCAGGAAGTGCTTACCGCATTTGAAGGAATGGCATGGGGTGGCACATACTCAAAGGCTGCTGCATCTGCTGTTGATATTAAGATTACTGATGCATACGGAGAAATTGGTTTTGCAGAGGCTGTAAGCTATGACCCAAGCAAAGTTTACACTTATACAGTATCTTTCTCTGAGCCAACTCCAGCAGCTCTCACATTCAAGGTGCTGACAACAGAGGACACTCCAGGAGCAGCTCTCAATGATTATGATAACAAGTACTATGTTAACCAGGATATTGCAGCAGGTTCAACATCTGCTTCAATTGTCATCAACTACAATTATTCTGCAATCACTCTTCCATGCGCTGTAGCAGATAACACATTCAAGGGTATTGAGGCCAAGTTGACTGTTTCTGAGGCTACAGCAATCAGCAGCACTTCTGCAAAGGCTGGTGTTTCTTCAGTTTACTCTGTATCAGGTGCAAAACTTAATGCTTACCAGAAGGGTGTAAACATTGTTAAGATGACTGATGGCTCTATAAAGAAGGTTCTCAAGTAATTCTCATCTGACTAACTATCAGTTCCTGCATAGTTGGATATACAGACAAAATAATGGCGCGTCACATTGATTGTGGCGCGCCTTTTTTGTTTACATACATTGTAAAGGTATGTTGCTATTTTTTGCCATTACTTAGTGGCGTTCTTCTTCCAGTATTTCTCCAATGCTTGTGCTTCCTTCACAGTGAGAGGGGCAACAGCTGCGTGTTTCTGCTCGGCAAAGTTTGTGCGTTTCATTGGTGATCCCTCAGCATCAAAGTAGCCAATAGGTGTGAAGGTCTGGAAGTCTGTGGTTTCTACGAATCCGAAGTTATGTGGATTGCGGTGGTAGTTGTCAAACATGATAACATACTTGTCCTGTCCGAGGCGTTTCCAGCAGTTTGGCGCTTCATGTCCTTGAGGTTCACCATCGTTGTACTTGTCATCCATGATGTATGGGCCAGTGATGTTCTTGCTTGTAGCATGCTTGACGGTGGCTGTGTGTTCGTGGCTTACATAGAAGAGGTGGTAAGTGTCACCAACCTTGCAGATGTCAGAGTCGATGACTGTGTATTTTGGCACGCCATGAAGGTCAAGAGGTGCTTCGAAGAGCAGCTTAGGCTCAGATATCATCTCAGTGAAGTCGTCGTTCATATAAACATAATAGATGAGGTTGTTGCCGCTCTTGAAACGTGTGGTGAAATGAACAAGCAGATGCCCAGTCTCATAGTCATAGACGGTCTCAGGTGCCCATACACATCCGACTTCGCTCCATGGAACAGGCACTCCATGGTAGTTTGTCACACCTGTAGGACAAGTGAGTTTAGTGAAGTCGATATTTGTGCGTGTCCAATGTATGAGGTCAAAAGACTTCATGAGCACAAGTCCGCGGTTATTACCCCATGTGTAGTCCTTGCCGTCACGTTCCCATTCTGTATCGCGATACTCTGATATCTTAGAAAAGCGTGGGTTGTCTGCATATTTCTTATGGGCAAAGATATGGAGATCGGTCATGGCAAGATAGAAGCCTCCGTCTGGTCCGCGGAAGATATGAGGGTCGCGGATGCCGTGCTGCATAGCGATAGAGTCGCCGCAGATGATTGGCTTGTCGTTGTTGAGCGATGTCCAGTTATAGCTGTCATAGCTTATTGCCATGTGAAGACTGTGGTCTTGGTCTTTGTGATACACCATGACATACGCCCCCATGTCGGCTTCGGTAGGCACAGATGGGGCTTTCTGTGCTTTGCCGTTTTTTTGTGCGCTGGCATTAAAAGCCATAGTCAGCGCAGCTGCAAGAATTAGTAGTTTTTTCATTGTAATTTGGTTGTTAGTTATTTTAGTTGGGTTCTATAAATTCTAAAATTGATAGAACCTGTTTAGTTTGTCATCGTTGAGCCATCGCTCCATACCTTTGCGTACAGAGTCAAGGCCAATTTCTGTGGTATTCAGTTTCTCTCTTTCAATCCACCAGCAGTCGGAGATATCGTCATGCGCCTCAATTTTCGTGTTGGAAGGTATGATCACATGAAAGAAAGAATCACAGGTGTGGACAAGCAGATTGCTGAACATGTATGTGTTTGGCAGCGTGAAAAGTAGTCGAACCTGCTTCTCTTCTAAAGCGATGCCAGTCTCCTCCCTTATCTCTCGCACTATGGCTTGCTCGGCACTTTCACCAGGGTCAACAAAGCCACCGATAAGGTCGAGAGTGCCTTTTGCAGGCTCACAGGCTCTGCGCGCAACAAGAAACTCACCTTTCTCATTCTCTATTATTGCGACAGTAGCTGCTGCTGAATTGAAATA
>JAKSLL010000195.1 GCA_024401215.1 Bacteroidaceae bacterium | reverse complement strand
GTCCCCGTTCTCAGCAATTCATTGCTGAGCTTTAAAAAAGAAAGAAATGAAAAAGATAACAATAGTAAAGGTAGGTGGTGCAGTAGTTGAGGATGCTGCTCAACTTGATGCACTTCTCAGTAACTTCAGCAATATCGAAGGCCCGAAGATTCTCGTTCACGGCGGTGGTCGTCGTGCAACAAAGGTTGCTGCCTCTCTCGGCATTGAGAGCGTCATGGTAGGCGGTCGTCGCGTAACTGACGCACAAATGCTTGAGGTTGTGACAATGGTCTATGGTGGTCTCGTCAACAAGAATCTCGTTGCAAAGCTTCAGGCTAATGGTGTCAATGCCATTGGTCTCACAGGTGCTGATATGGATGTCATCCGTTCACATAAGCGTCCTTTGAAGAAGATGGAAGTTGATGGTGAGGTCAAAATGGTTGACTTCGGTTTCGTAGGCGATGTGGATCGTGCTAATGGCAGCGCACTTGCTAATCTCATTCAGCAGGGCGTAGTACCTGTCATCGCACCTCTCACTCACGATGGTCAGGGTAATATCCTTAATACCAACGCTGATACAATGGCTTCTGAAACAGCCAAGGCACTTGCTGCAGAAGGTTATGAGACAACCCTTATCTATTCTTTCGAGAAGAAGGGCGTGCTCAGCAACCCTGATGATGATGATAGCGTAATACCAACAATCAATCACGCAGATTTCGAGCGTTACAAGGCAGATGGCACTATCTCTGGCGGTATGCTTCCAAAGATAGAGAATGCACTCGCCGCAGTTGATGCTGGTGTATCAAGGGTTATCATCACTCTCGCTACTGCCATCGACGGCAATCACGGCACAATAATAAGTAAGTAGGCCCCCTCCCAGCCTGACACATACTCGGATATTATCAATATCCGACTTCCCCGAGGGGAGGAGAGAATAGTCACTATTTCTCACGGATTGGGTTCGTGAAAGTGGTGGCCGGAAGAGCTTCGTAGAAAAGGGGTGCAGTGGGCTTGCCCCCGTTCCTTGCCATTTTTGGCAAGGCTTACCCTCCCCAAATGCAAAAATAAGTTAAAAATAAAAGGGCAAATGTAACTTTTGCCCTTTTATTATAGTCTTCCAATTAGAGCACAGATGAAGAATATCAGTTTCAAGACCGACGTACTCCCAATGAAGGACAAGCTCTTCAGGCTTGCCTTCCGCATCACGCTCAACCAGCAGGATGCAGAGGATGTTGTGCAAGAAACGCTGATAAAAATCTGGAACCGACGCGATCATTGGGATGAGATAGAATCTCTTGAAGGATGGGCAATGACGATAGCGCGAAATATGGCGCTTGATGTCATCAGGAAACAAGACTCACATCGTACTGTTTCATTGGATGAACCATCACCCAACAACCAACAACCAACACCCATCCCCCAACACCCATCACCAACAACTCCATACGAGCAAATGATGGAAAAGGAACGCATCGCAATGGTTCGAAACTTGATGAACTCCTTGCCCGAGAAACAGCGTACGGCAATGCAGTTACGCGACTTCGAAGACAAGTCATACAAGGAAATCGCCGAAATCATGCAGATAAGCGAAGACCAAGTGAAGATAAACATCTTCAGAGCCCGACAATTCATCAAGAAGAGCTATGATTCATTACAAGACAACTAAAGCGGCTCACAGCCGTTAAAACAATAGAAACATGGACTATAAATACATCGAACAACTCTTGGAGCGCTACTTCAATTGCGAGACCTCTCTCGAAGAGGAACGCATACTGCGCACATTCTTCTCGCAGAAGGACGTGCCTGTAGCTCTGCTGCCTTATCGTGACTTGTTCGTGTACGAGCAGTCCGGCATGGAAGAAGCGCATCTCAGCTCTGATTTCGACGAGCGTATGCTTGCTCTCATCGAAGAAGAGCCACAGCATGTAAAGGCACGCACAATTTCCATGCAAAGTCGTCTCCGTCCACTCTACAAGGCAGCCGCAGTAGTAGGTATCATCCTCTCTCTCGGACTTGCTGCACAGATGCCATATCAGCGTGAGGCACTTCAGGACGCACAGCAGTTTGCTGCTGCCCACAAGAAAGATTCAATCACCATCAACACAGCCAACAGCGTTGCGATGACCGACTCGGCAAAGATTGACTCCATCAAGGCGTCCTCATTAGTCAGATAATTTCTAAGCTTTTATCAAATAATTTTCTTGTTTACTAAAACTCAGTTGCGATACCTTGCGAAAACTATCCAACTGATACCAGATAAGTTGAAAGTTGCAGGCTAAGGCCTCTTCTTTCAACTTTCTGCTATATAGAGGTTTCTCTTTCTCCTCCCATATAGTTCCTATATGCCTCCCATGTAAAAACAATTGAGAACCGTATAAAATCACTTGATTTATTGGAGAATTAAGAAATAATATGTACTTTTGCAAGAGTAACATAAAATCAACATACATGAGACTCTTTTTTATCTTTCTGTGTTCATTGTCAATTCAACTGTCATATGCACAATTTCATATTGGCAAGATAGCAAATAGCAATAGCCCACTTCCCCCATTAAAAATTCAACATTATAGAGATTCGTACTATCCATCAAGAGTTTTCGACTTGGTCCGTGTAGAGGGGAAATATAGAATTTACAATATACATATAGTGTATTTGGATTCTACATCTACCCCAAAGTTGAGAACAGTCCAAGTTAAGATTCCAAAGAAATTCAAAGAGACAGATTGTTTTGTAAATCCTAATAGTATTCGTTATACATTTAAAAACAAGTCCAGAAGAATAATAGTGACAGCTCCTGCTATTGAACAGGATTCTCTTGCTAAATATTCCCACAGCGTATTATATACTTATCCGTTTGATTTTTCTAAATATCAATGGATAAACGAATATACAGGAAATTATGATGAAAATCGTTATATTGGCGCTATTCAAAGCGGTTCACTTCATGTGTTCTTTTGCAACTTTAAACGTAAACAAAAAGAAGAATTCGAAGATACACTACAGAAATTATTTAACATTGGCGAGTGAACATGAAATCTCGCGAATAATCTTTGATGCATCTTTAGGCATGGGTATCGTTTTACTGACACCAGTAAAATGATCTATTACAAGTGTTTCTTTTTTTAGAATTTTGTCGCAAACACGTACATGGTGGGGAAAATTGGCTTTAACCATACTAATAATCAATGAGTTAAGAGCATGTACGTGTTTATCGAAGTCGTACATGAGTCATACATGGTCGTACATGCTTTATGTACGTGTCATGTACGACTCATGTATGTGTTTGAGCAACACGTACATGGTACTAAAATACTTGTTAGTCAATTCGTTACGCCCCTAAAAATGCCACCATGTACGTGTTTGCGACAAAATTCTAAAAAATTATATCGAAAGAGAACGGTAAACTGCCAATACTAAATTTCCTCAGAAAAAACTTTT
>JAKSLL010000194.1 GCA_024401215.1 Bacteroidaceae bacterium | reverse complement strand
ACTTCGTCGTCATTCTCTCCGTATTTCACTTCCTCCATTCGCAGTATCTGTATGCACAGGCTCTGCAAAGGTTTGTAATTAGTGTAATACGGATGCGACTTATGTCTAAGATTCTTGCTTATGACATTGCTTCTTTCCGACTTGTTGTAAGATGGCGTATGCTCAACAATCTCCTTTACATTCTCTATTGTATCACGATCCATATTTAGCACAGCACTGCCATATTTCTTTGTTTTCATGAACTCAACGGTATGTCGAATCAGTTGAGTCATGCTGTTGTCATGACTATACTCTCTTGTGGAATAAGCAATGTTTCCAATGAACGGAATGTTACGAGATATATGCCTATTGACATTTATTGTGCCACGAACATTTGAGTCGTTATGCTTGTATGTCTTGTATTCCCTGTAAAGCCCTTGGCACAGAGCATTTCTCAGGAAGTACGGAAACATGAACATCATAAAGTCAAATACATCTTCTTGCTCGTTGTTGTGGCTAAGGTCGAAGAGATTGAACGACAGCACCCTCTGCAACATATAATGAAGCAGATAGTCGTCTCTGCCATTGTCAAAACGCGATTGAATCTTAATCTGCAGATTGCCCACACCAATAAAGCCCATGACATTGCCCGTGTTGACACGAACTTTGTCTGGGTCGCTGGTGTTTTGTAAGCCAAAGATAGTAGAACCACCAATCCTATCGTCAGACTCCTCTATGCTATGTGGGAAAATGAGCAGGTTATCATTGTCCTTGCATAGCTCGGATATAGACTTGTCCGCAATAGGGAAAAGCTCAGCAATATCTCTTCTGTCAAAAACATTGCCGTTACTACCTATGTTATTATCTGTCAGTTTAATCCTCATCGTCTATCACAACAGGTGTATCTTTATCAACATTCTCTACAACATTGGAATACGCATTCTCGAACTTCTCAAGAGAATCCTTAGCCTTACGGAATCCGCGCAAATATTCCTTGAGCAATGGTTCGATATTCATTTTCCAAAGCTTGCTGAAATCTCCACCATTATCATTCAACTTCAAGAAGTAAGAAGGCCCTATCATATATGCTTCTCCAAGTCCTTCCGTCTCAGCTATAGCCTTGTTCAAGTTATGCATTCTGGTCTTTGCTTCTGTAGCAAGTTCGCCAAGCACATCAAGCATATTCTCTGTGTCAGTAGGAGCAACTTCCATCCAAGTGAATCGGCGACGCATAGCAAAGTCCATGCTTTCCACTGAGCGGTCAATATCGTTCATTGTGGCAAGGATATAAACATTCTCCGGCACATAAAAACCTTTTGCAAAGACATCGCTTTCAGGAACAAGATTTTGGTACTGTGTCTGCACCAATACATCTGTCTTGCCTCTGTAGCCAGGATCTATAGCGTAGAACAACTCGCCAAATATCTTTGAAGCCTCACCACGGTTGATTTCGTCAATAATCATTATGTATGGTTTCTTGTTGACTTTATCAACAGTGGTTACTACTTCTCCTTTCATTTTCCTTACCTCTTTGACGACAACAAAAACGTATGAATCCGGCTGTGTTCCAAACTTTCTTCCGTAATGGTTTCTTATGTCACGGACTATATTAAGTTTTACCTCTTGGTTTAGTAAATCCAATATCTCGTCTGCATTGACAACTACATCTGTTGTCTTCTCATTTTGTTCATTGTGAACAACAATAGTATGTCCCTTTCTTGCAACAAGACTAAACTCACTACCATTAACGGTTTTGAACTTCTTACCTGTTTCCAGAGCATCGTCAACAAACTGATCTAATTTATCTTGCCAAGAAAGTTCTTTTGTTAGATTCTCGACAGATTTCTCGGAATCTACAACATTCTTCAATGCCTCTTTACAGAACTCTTTGAAAACACCATCCTTGCGTTCAAATCCCATCTGTCCATCGCCATTGTCAACAGGTCGCAGACCTTCCACGAAGTCTGTATAGTCGTAAGAAGGATGGAACTGAACAAACTTCATTTCCGCACCAATTTCCTCTGCAATAGCCTGAGCCATAAATGTTTTGCCAGTACCCGGAGCACCAGTCAGAACAAGATTCTTTGCTTCCTTGAGTAAGTCTATGTATTCTTGGTATTTACTTGTAGTAGTCATATTCAGTTGTTCTTTAGCATAGTTGATAAAAAGATCATCTGCAACCCTATGGAATGTAAGTCTATAGGCACCTTCGAATTGCGTAAATTCCTGTTCTCTAAAGGAAAGCCAATCAACACCGACCGAATAGAACTTATCTCCTTTTGTTGCCTTCGATGTAACCTTGCCAACTGCACTTATTTTCAATGCCGATGTTTTGTGGTCAGCACCTTTCGTATAAGTAGATTTCAGCATTATTACATCGCCGATACATACTGATTCTATCTCTTTGTTCACATTGGCACTGCCAACTCCCATCCAAACAGAGTTCTTATAGAATTGTTCACGACAATCTTCATCATCGAGGGTATAACCTGCTAACCAATATGTAGTTTGACGGTTCTTTGAAAGTTGATTATCCATCCAACGGTGCATTTGCCAAACCACATCTTGTGCAAGGAATATCTCCGAATGAACGTATGCATCCGTTTCTCTGTATATCAATGATGTCAGTTCTTCATCCTTTGCAATGACATTGTAAAGATCATTCATCAGATTCAGGAAATGGATATAGCATTGGCGAGTGCTCTTTTCCTCAATGCCAAAGTAGCGGCAATAGATGTCGTATATCTCCCATTTGTAGTAACAATACTTGGTCGGGGCGTATGTTGCCAAAATAGCAGCAATGGTACGCTCGTCATTAGGCACAGTCTTTCCTAAATCTTCCCTCCATGCTTTCTTGACGCTTGCATGAAAAGTCTTTATGCGTTCTGCTATATCTATGCTTTCGTCTTGCAATTCATTGAGGAACTTTTTTGCCAGTTCAGGCTCATTCTTTGCAAGCGAAACCAAAGAAGGCTTGCTGCGTTGCATGTCTATAAGATTGAAATCGCTTTGCGCTATCCTATTGATAAGTTGTATAGGTTCAAGTCCTTGACCTTCAGAAGCGATTCTCCATTTGTATAGTTCGTCGCATCCTTCCTTATCCAAAGTTCCCCTTTCCAAGACAAAGCTCTTGTATTCATCCAAAAGCTTTTCTGTAAGAATAATGCGTAAAGCTTCTACCAATTCGTCACGCAGTTGCCACTCAAAGCCATGCTTCTTCTCATAACCTTTCTGCATGGGTATCAGCCAGAAAGTTTCGTTTCCATCTGTACCAAGAATTTGGAAACGGTCGATAGTGCTTTTCACCCATTTTGCAAAGCCATTTATTTTCCCAATATAGTGCGAAGCCGATTCGCCATTATTCTTTGCCACTGTCGTACAAGTAGCAAGATGATTCGGTTCACGCAAAAAGCAAAGCAGCGAATCAATATACTGATTTGCTTTGGGCTGTTTGAGTAATGAATACCATTCTTCCGTAGATATTCCTATGTTTTCACATGTGTATTCGCCGTCCGTTTTTCTGGTCTTATATATCGTCTGTAATGCCATAGCGT
>JAKSLL010000193.1 GCA_024401215.1 Bacteroidaceae bacterium | reverse complement strand
GCTTTCAGCCCGTTTTACCGATAGATATCGGACATTGTTTATTATCCGCTTCGCTTAGTAGTGCATAGCCCCCTCTTAGACTCCTCAACCCATGACATTTTGCATTGCACATCTCATCCGCATGGCGACCCCCTCCCTCACAGGGAGGGCAGGGGTGGGTCTCTTTAAAAACACTCATCACTCGTCACAAGCACCCTTTAACTATCTGTAAATCCGAGCTATACGAGTGTGACGAGTGTGTGACGAGTCGCGAATGACTCGTCACAGTGCTAAAGGCTTTAATTTCAGTTGTTTACAAGTGGATTGTGACGAGTGACGAGTTAGTCGCAAAATTCCTTTCATACTGAAACAGATGCCCCCTCTAAGACTCCTCAAAGTGACATTTAGTCACGAACTTCGTCCCTACCCACAAGGGTTAGGACACCATTCTAGGCATTGGCATTGCACATCTTATCCGCATAGCGTCCCCCTCCCTTCAGGGAGGGCTGGGGTGGGTCTTAGACGATTGGTGTGGATTTATGTTTTTGTTTTACACTTATATGGCAAAAATGTCTTGCTAAGTGAATGCTGTTATTCAGTTCAAGTGCATAGTGTTATTCCTGCTGTGTGCATAATGTCAGTCACACCAACTGCATGACAGCATTCACGCTAAGTGAATATAAAGCAATCTCGAATTCAGCGTTGTCTTGCTTGCAGCGTTTAGCAAATAATCTTTACCAAGGAAATGTTTCTGGATCGTTATTTATGTTGCTTCTTAGATTTTTGTTGAGAGAGGAGATGGCATTCATGTCATCGTCAGAAAGACGGAAGGTCATCAATTCAAGATTCTCATTGAAGTGGTTTGGTTTGCATCGTGGTATTGTTATGAGGTCACGCTGAATAATCCATCTCAACACAATCTGCGATGCAGTCTTTTCGTATTTCTCTGCAAGCGACTGATGGTTCTCACATTTTGTGGCAGTTCGTTGTTTCGTGTGCCTCGGTTAAGCAGATATAATTCCCATTCGTGACTTTGAGCAATGAGGCGTGTGATAGCTGAACTTATTGTTCCTGTGCCTCCGATAAATAAAGCTTTCATGTTTTAGATTTGTGGTTAGAGGTTATTTTTCAGAGCGAAAAACTTCCATAGTGGAGCAGAATGCAGGGCTTGTATAATCTGGCCGCTTTCAAGCAGTTCGCGCACCTCTTCTTCTTTGAATATGTCAACGTGAATGTCTTCCGTCGTCTCTTGATGCTGTTCGCTAAGCTTTTCCACTCCTGTGGCGAGGAACGTATAGCTTTTGTTGGTGTGGTTGGTAGGGTTTGGCGATAATGTCATGAACAGTTGCCATTCGCCTCCTCCATAGCCGGTCTCCTCGCTCAGCTCTCGTTTTGCTGCTTCGAGAGGTGTTTCTCCTTCATCAATGACGCCTGCAACAAGTTCGTAATGTGTTTCTCCCAGAGCATGTCGGTACTGGTCTTCCATCACAAATTCTCCCTCCTTGGTGATTGCGATAACATTAATCCAGTCGGGAAATTCAAGCACAAACCATTCGGGCACAATTGCTCCCGATGGAAGTTGTACTTTCTCCTGCCGCAGGTTCATCCATGTTCCTTTGCTGAGCAGCTTCTTGCTGTCAAGCACTTTCCATTTCCTGTTTTCAAGTTTTTTTATCATTGGATTAGATGATGTTTACTAAGCTTTTTTGTTGATGGTGCTATAAGGCTATCAACAAAGCGCATATCACTAATGCTATTGATGCCATGGTGTCAATTTTCCGTCTGTGCTTATCAAAAAACGGCTTCATGAAGCTGCCTGTGAGTAGCCATACGAGATTACCTCCAGGCCCTGCTATAGCAAGCCATGCCGCCACCTCAAGCAGGTCGCTGAGTTTTGTTGAGTAGGGAAGCACAAATGTGCTGAAAGCAGTAAGGTCGAAAAGCAGCATCTTTGCGTTTGTGAGCTGAACAAGCATGCCGCTCACGAAACTGCAGTCTCCACTCTTTTCCTTGGCATTGCCTTTACTGGTGTAAATCTTATATGCAAGGTATAGTATGTATGCAGCACCAATATATTTGAAGTATGCCACATATCCCCCGAATGCTATCCCTATCTGATGCGTGAGAAGTGCCATGATAATCACGGCAATGGAGAATCCGCACAGCAGCCCTGTCCACATGATGAGTGCCTCTTTGCGTCCATGTCTGAGCGACATCGCCAATGAGTAGATGTTTGCTGGGCCTGGCGTATAGCCTATTACCAGTATCTGCAGCAGTAACGTGGGGAGTAGTGTGACAGGCATTTAAGTCTTTCTGTTAGTGTATGGTGCATCCTGAAGGCTTTGTCAGTTCGCCAGCAAGGATGTCTCCTGCATGTTTCTCGCTGAACTCACGGTTGATGTCTGCAAGCTCCTTGATTCCATAGATGTAGTCGTCGTACATGTCTGAGAGGTCAACGCCCTCGCAGTCGCTATCCGCTCCAAGTGCCTCACGAACAATCTGAGCCCGCTCGGAAACGGTAGTGTCTTTTATTAAAAGTGATTTTGCCATTATTTCATTATTTTATATATTTCTTTTTCCAATCCGTCTTCATCGTATTGATTAGTTTCCACGTTATAATACGTATCTACCAATGTTTTACTAAGAACTCCAAACTCCTCAATTGCCTTGTCGGCATCAAGTACTTGATACATTATTTCATTTGTTACTTCATCGACAAATGGAAAAAGTTCGAATATGTCATTTACTAATATTGAGTTCATAGATAGTATTTTATGAAACAGCCAAATTGATAATATGGGTTGTGTCCTTTATAAGTAAACTTTTCATAGTTTATTGTATTATTCTTATTATTATGATTTCTTTAGAAACAGTTTTCTACCGTACCTTTTTAACAGAAAGGTAATTATTAATATATTGAGAATTATTGATCCCCAGAAGAAATACTTTCTTTCATTCCAATAGTATACATCACAGGTACAGATTTTATTACGGTCATATTTATGTACTATAGCGTATTTGTCCCATAATATTTTTGTTGATTTCGCAGAATCAAGTGTTAGTGCCTTGTCTTCTTGGAGTTGAGTCAAAACATAATAAGTGGAATCTGGTGAATAGCCATTAACTTCGGACGTAAATACTATAGTGTCATTTTGTGTCAGAATCTCTTGTATATGACAAAATGTTTTTTCGCCTAAAGAGTCTCTTGTTCCAACCTGCCAGTCGGGGGTATCAATCCAATATAAATGATATTTATCGTTGATGTTAACGCTTGCATAATCACCTATGCCAACATCTTCATCTGTTATAATAGAGTATAGAACATTTTCTGTGATAAACAATAGTCCAAAACATCCGATTAAAATACCAGGCGCAAGAAACCAAGCCAACAATCTTACTTTGATTTGCTTTCGTTTCTGAAGATAGAGGGCAAATATTAAACTTGGAATTCCAATCAGTAAGGACAATACTCCCAAACCTAATATGTAGAATAGCAATACAAATAATAGTCCCATATCCTTATGTATTAAAAGCGCTTATTATTATCTTTATTTAGGTGATTACTACTTTATAAAAGTACTATTTATCT
>JAKSLL010000192.1 GCA_024401215.1 Bacteroidaceae bacterium | reverse complement strand
GGCGATAGTCGAATGACTATCGCCCTTTTTAATAATGAGTTGAAAACTAATTCTAAGCTTTGTTTTCCCCCTCTCTGTTCGGTTGGGAGGATTAACCTCTCATACCGTTAAGAGTCTTAACAACCATGTAAACGCTGAACAATGCTGCTACATAAACTGCGCTTGTCATTACCATAAATGTTGTCATAATGTGTTTCCTTTCTTTAATTTTAAAATGTTATCCTTTATATAAATACTAATACTCGTCTTCAACATTTCAGAACTCTTTGGAAGAGATTCTTTCTTGTTTGTAGGTCTTCAGAACTTGTTGTTTCTGATTTCCGAGTGCAAAGGTATAACAAATTGTGTGGGCACACAAATATTTTTCTCACTTTATGACAAAAAGTGGCAAATAACAAATATATGTCAAGAAAACACTTATTTTTGCCTTTTCTTGCTTTAAATCAGCCAAAACGGGCTAAAATCAGCTAAAATAGCTTACAAATTGACACATGTCATGTAAAATACCCCCTAAATTCTGTCTAATACAGTTTTTAAGAGATTTTCCATCGTGTTTTTGTATGTTGTGTTCATTTCCTTGTCATGACGGTTTGCAATAACCATACAACAGGTAGTTGCCTTATGTCCGAGCATAGCCGACATACCAGCAACAGCAGAAGACTCCATCTCAAAGTTGCATATCTTCAATGTCTCACCTGTTTCCGGACAAGTATAGCTGAAATCCTCCACTTTCTTATTCTGTTCAGGATCTTGTATCTTTAGACGAATCTGTCTTCCTTGTGGTCCATAGAAACCGCCACAAGCTGCAGTAATGCCTCGATGCATATCTGATCCGCCAATTCGTCGGCTCAGCTCATCATCTGCTACGGCAACGTATGGAGCTCCTTTCTTCTCCGACCAATTCATATGCTCACGAAAAGCTGCCTCAAGTTTAAGGTCACAAACCTTATCACGATCTGCATAATAGTTAAGCAATCCGTCAAAGCCTATACTCTTTACAGATATAATAGGTGTACCAATTGGAGTATCTGGTTGCAAACCGCCACAAGTACCTATACGCACAATCTCAAGAGTGCGATGCTGTGGATTATCCTCACGGGTAGAGTAGTTGATGTTTGCAAGCGAGTCAAGTTCGGTAAGCACAATGTCAATGTTATCGCATCCTATGCCTGTTGACTGCACGGTAATGCGCTTACCGTTGTAAGTTCCTGTTATAGTGTGAAACTCTCTATTGGAAACCTCATTCTCTATCTTATCGAAGAAATTACCAACCATGGTAACTCTTTCAGGGTCACCTACGAGGATTACTTTATCTGCCAAAAACTCTGGCTTGAGATGAAGATGGAAACAACTGCCATCCTCATTGATTATTAGTTCTGAAGGAGCGTACATATTTTTTAGTTGTTTAGTGTTAGGTATATTAGTTAAAAGTGAAGAGTTAAGAGTGAAGAATTTAAGTTAGATACTGTACGTCAAGTTTGCAATAGATGATGATTGATGATTACTAACTCAAATTCTTCACTCTTCGTTCTTCACTATTCACTTAGAAATCGCTTGTATCTCTGTATTCCTTATCTGCTTTTCGGTGAAGTTGAGCTTCTGACGCTCGTTGAACACCTCTACCTCCATCTGCGCGATGTTATTAGCAAGGCTCTTGTTGCCGTTGTGATAGTTTTCACGTAAGGTGCTGAGCTGCTTTTCCCTTGCCTCCACGTTAGCCTTCATGGTGAGATAGGTTGGGAACTGATTCTGATTCACGCTGCTGCGGAAGTCAGAAATCTTATGATACACCAGATTGGCATTGATGATGAAGTCAAAGTCATTGGCAGTCTTAGTGCCATTAGACTTGCGGGCTTCTGAAAGACGGCTCAGGACAGATGCGAGTAGGGTAGCATCCATCTGCGAATCCTTTATAGATCTCAAACGAGCCAAGCGGTCAAGTTCTGCCTCTGGAGTATTCTCTATGTCATACGTCTCACGCGTTTCTGTTGGCTGGAAGATATAAACACATGTCTTTCCCTCTGGCTGACGACGGTTTGACACCATATAACCAAGATCGTTAAACTCATCTATAATATAATAGGTCTCATCTCCGAATGAGTTGAAAGGCAGGCCAAGGCTCTGTGGCTTATAGAAAGAATGACTGTCGCTATCATACACGGTGTAGTAGATGTCATACTTACCCATTGAGTCCTCACCATCCTTTGCTGCAAAATAGAGAGTCACGCCATCTGTCATGAGATAAGGGCAGATGATATCATTCACACCCTCAAGTTCTATTACCTGTGGAGCATCCCATTTTGTGCCAAGACGCTCCTGAACCGTAAGTTGATGAATGCCTGTTGGCTGAAGCTCAGACGAGAACTTCTTATTACCAAACTCATTAACGTAATAGTAGTCCATTCCCTCACCCTTGCTGCTCTTTTTCATGCTAATCTTTCCGCATGAACTTGAGAGAGGCAGATTCTGGAGATAATCGTTTTCGTCCACAACCATAGAGTCGACAAACATCACCTTTGCTGTTGAAGTCAGAAGCTTGGCAAAGTTCAAATCCTCTGGTGTAGGAATCACAGCAGGTGCCTTTCCTGGCTTTGGCGTCTTTAGAGGACGCGCTATCTGAGCCTGAGTTGTCAACCCAAAGAAAAGAGAAAATAGAGCTATATGTAGTTTTGTATATTTCATCGTTATAATATTTTCGTGTGCAAAAATACTAAAAAGAAATGAGAATATCAAGTTTTTGCGCGTTTTTTTCTCACAGCAAGCACCATTCCCGCTATAAGAATCACCGCACCGGCAACTGCCATAGGTGTGATGCGCTCACCAAGAACTATCGCACCCGCAATCATCGTGATAAGGCTCTGCAGGTAGATGTAGTTGGTTGATTTAACGGCACCAAGCTCTCGCATCACCCAGTTCCAGAGCAGATATCCACCTGTGGAAGCAATAAAACCGAGGAACAATAGATTTCCCCATATTGTAACGCTTCCTGATGTCAAGAGGCTTATATCCAATGGGTTAACGAATACAAAGTAGGGCAGAATCGTCATCACGCCATAGAAGAATACCTTTCTCGTTATGAAGTCAGCTGAATACTTATTCATTATCCTTCGCATGAAGAGCGAGTACAATCCCCATGTCAGGGATGCACCAAGTGCAAGGGTATCTCCAAGTGGATTAAGATGCAACACCAACTGACCGTTGAGCACAACAAGCACAACGCCAATAAATGCTACAATAGATCCAATTATCTGCCTTGTGTTCAGTCGTTCGCTCTTATAGAAAATGGCAAGGAGCATAGCCGTTACCAAAGGTGTGGTGCTCACAAGTATGCTCACATTCGATGTGGTGGAGTAGAGTAGTGCCATATTCTCCGTGAGGAAATATAGCGAGCCTCCCATCATACCAAGTCCAAGAAGCGTAAGCTCATCAGCCAACGAACTGGCAAACAGCCTCTTATGCGATATGCAAAGCATGCAGCAGTATGCTATCACAAAGCGCACAAAGAAGATATCGGCAGGCAGAAGTCCACTATTCAGCAGCACCTTACTACTGACGAATGTAGTGCCCCAGATAAGAACGACGAGGAGGGCGACTAAGTGAGAAGCCCCTTTCCCGCCCTTCGGGCACCCTTTCCCCGAAGTGGGGCAAGG
>JAKSLL010000191.1 GCA_024401215.1 Bacteroidaceae bacterium | reverse complement strand
TTGCAGATTGCTGACCACAACAGCCATCAGGAACTGATTGCAAAGTTCAAAAGTGCTGACTCCCGCTACAATTCAGGGCTCTTCGAGGAAAAACTTTCTGATGAAATCATTGGGAATGTAAGTTCTTCGTTCTGGTCAATCATTCGTGAGCTCTATTTTCCACAAAGTCCTTATTCGTTTGCTGTACTTTCATCCGACATCCTCGGCAAGATTTATGAGATTTTCCTTTCGCAGAGGCTTGCTGTCGTTGATGGTCAGTTGAGCATTGTTAACAAACCTGAGAACGAGGACAGAGACATTGTAACTACTCCGAACTTCATTGTACGTGAGATTCTTCGTCAGACGATGAAGGACAATATTGCACTTCTGGCAGACGAACAGATTCTAAGCCTTAAATGTGCTGATATTGCTTGTGGTTCCGGTGCGTTCCTTCTTGAAACATTCCAGCTTCTTTGTGATGCTTTGGTTGACTTCTATACGTTAAATGACAAGAGTAAGCTGATTCAAACGGACGTAAACACATACAAGCTCAAGTTTGAGGTTAAGCGTAACGTACTCATGAATTGTATCTATGGTGTTGATAAGGATTTCAATGCTGTAGAAGCTTGTAAGTTTGGTCTTCTTTTGAAACTTCTTGAAGGAGAGGACGATTCTACAATTGCGTCATTCCATCCTATATTGCCAAACCTTGATTATAACATCTTTTATGGCAATAGTTTGCTCGAATCATCTGAAGTGCCAGTTGACCAAGCAGAAGAAATCAATCCTTTCGACTTTGGAGAACGTAAGTTCGACTACATCGTAGGCAATCCTCCGTACATGAAGACAGAGGATATTAAAGTGTTTACGCCAAAAGAGCACAAACTTTATCCAAGACGCTACAAGAGTGCTTACAAGCAATACGATAAGTATTTCCTATTCGTAGAGCGTGCATTCATGCTACTGAAAGAAGATGGAGCGATGGGGTACATCGTGCCAAGTAAATTCATGAAGGTTGGTGCAGGCAAAGAGCTTCGTAATTTCATTTCTACGCACAAGAGCATCAAAGCTATCACTTCATTCGGTGCACATCAGGTATTCTCGGACAAGTCAACCTATTCATGCATAGTTGTTCTACAAAACAAGGAGAACGATTCTTTTATGTATTCAGAAGTTGATAGTTTAGCAAAATGGAAAGTTCGCGATTTGACTTCATTCTCAGAAAACGAGCGAAATGTTAGCCATTTGGGTGAAGAAACATGGGTTCTTTGCTCTGATAGATTACAGTTAATCCTGAATCACATTTCAAATCAAAGTCTTCCTTTAGGTGAAATCGTAGGTGATGATTACATCTTTAATGGCATCCAAACGAGTGCCAACAAGGTGTACATTTTCCAACCTGAAAGTGAGGATAGGCAGTATTACTATTTTAAGTACAATAAGCAACTTTACCAGATAGAGAAGAAGGTGACAAAACCTTACTTCAAGACCGTATCGGGTGACGACTCACTCAACACCTATCGTACCTTTAAGCCAAATGCACGTGTGATTTTCCCATACAAGAGAAAAGCAGACGGAAAATTGGATGTGATAAAGCTTAGCACAATCCAACGCAAATATCCATATTTCTACAATTACCTTAGCGTTATCAAGCCAGAACTTGATCGACCTGATAGAGACATCAAACCAACTCCCACGACAGCAAACGAGTGGCATAGGTTCGGCCGTCATCAGAGTCTTGAAGCATGTGAGATTTCAGAAAAGATAATTGTGGGTGTCCTTGCACAGGCGAACAAATACGCAGTTGACACAAACGGCACGTTAGTTTCATCTGGCGGTACTGCTGGTTATTGCCTTATAAGTATTCCTGCGGATAGCCAATACTCCATCTATTACATACAAGCGATACTCGGATCAATACAGGGTGAATGGCTTGCATCACTTTATGGCGAAATATTCAGGGGTGGCTTCATCGCACGCGGAACAAAAGTATTGAAGCAGATTCCTGTACGTACTATTGATTTTGACAATCCTACTGATGCTGCTGCACACAATGAGATTGTTGAACGTCAGAAGGCGCTCATTTCGCTCGGTGATAGAATTGCTGCTGCCGGAAATAATGTAAGAAAGGCAACTCCTTTGAAACGACAGTTTGAATTGCTTAAAGCAGAACAGCAGCAGGCAATCAACACCCTCTACGGAATGACCGAAGAGGAAGTCACATTAATCCCAAAAATCAAAGAACTCTATGCAGCTGATTAAAGACGCATCCGCAGAAAAATTGAGAGGAGCATACTACACTCCACCTGCCATTGCATCATTCATACTGCATTGGGGCATTAATGGTGGAAATGACGCTGACATACTGGAGCCAAGTTGTGGTGATGGTGTGTTCTTGGAGTGCATGCGTGATGAAAACATGCTCTTCAATACTGTAACTGCTGTTGAATACGAAGCAACAGAGGCAGACAAGGCACGCGCTCTTGACTTGCATGATTCGGAGGTTATTAACCAGGATTTTCATCGTTTCTGCCTTGACACAGAAAAACGATTCGACCTTGTTGTTGGCAATCCTCCGTTTATCCGCTATCAGTATTATGATGCTAATCAGCAGAAGCTTGCAGACGAGATATTCAAGAATGCAAAGCTCAAACGCACTAAGCTAACCAATGCGTGGGTAACGTTCGTCGTTGGATGCACGCAGCTTCTTCGCGATAATGGCAAGATGGGATTTGTGATTCCGTCTGAATTGCTTATGGTGAAGTACGCTCAGCAACTCCGCAAGTATCTTGCAAAGACTTTCAACAAGATAAACATCATCTCTTTTGAGAATCTTGTTTTTGAGGAGATACAACAGGAGGTAGTTCTGCTCCTTTGTGAGAAGAACGGTACAAACGAGCACAAGATAGAGCACATTGAGGTTAAGGACACAGAGGGACTTTTAGCACTCGATCCCCATCAGTTGAAGTTTCCAAGTAAGGATATTGACTTCCACACAGACAAGTGGACCTATTACTTCTTGGATAAAAAGGAACTTGATCTGCTCGACAAAGTCAAGAAAGCCACGACTATTTCTTCATTTGCAAATGTGGAGGTAGGTATTACAACCGGCTCAAATGACTTCTTCACCGTGCCACAATCGGTAGTTAGCATGTACCAGTTGGAAGAATATGCTCGTCCGATGGTTGGTAGAAGTGTGCAAGTAAACAGCCTTTGCTTCACTAAACGTGATTGGAAAGCAAATGTAGCTTCTGAGGCAAAAGCCCATCTTTTGGTGTTCACTCCTGATGCAAAAGAGAACGGAAACGAAGGTGTTAAGGCTTATCTTGAAAGCGGTGAATCTGCTGACATTGATAAGGGATACAAGACCAGTATTCGAGATCAGTGGTGGGTAATTCCTTCCATCAAACTTTCGGATGCATTGTTCCTTCGCCGTAACAATCTCTACCCGAAGTTTGTACTCAACGAGGCAGGTGCTTATACAACTGACACCATGCACAGAGTATTCATCAAAGAAGGTGTGAATAAGAAAGCGTTTGTAGCAAGTTACTATAACTCACTATCCTTTGCCTTTGCTGAGATTCTTGGTCGTAATTTCGGAGGCGGTTGTCTTGAACTCATGCCGAGTGAGGTTGGTGGAATCTATCTGCCTTACAGAGAAGAGAATGAGCAAATCTTTG
>JAKSLL010000190.1 GCA_024401215.1 Bacteroidaceae bacterium | reverse complement strand
TGTCGCCAGATGCTCCACTCGTAGGCGATGCTCTCGGAGCTCCAAAGCCTAACGCAACGAAGTGCTACCTCGGCAGACCATGGCGTCCTTACGCTTACACTCTCTTCATGAACTGCGACCTAGGCGAGCACATCCGTCCTCAAGGATGGCATAACTGGGGCAACAAGAACAACGAACAGACAGCCCGCTACATGGAATACAATAACCGTGGTGCAGGCGCTGCAAAGGAAGGCCGCGCCCCTTGGGCTAAGCAACTCACAAAGAAAGACGTGAAGGACATCACGATGAAGAATGTCATCGGATGGGAAGAGTAACTTGGAACAAAAAAACTCATAGTAAAACGCCTCAGAAAATGCATTTTTTGAGGCGTTTTTCTATGCTTTTTTATACGTAACTCAGCAATTATTGGTTACATTTCCATGGATTACGGCTCGAAAATGACTGCGGTGAGTTGCGGAGAGGTGGAGAGTTGTGCGCGAAAAAAACGGAAATTTATTCTTTTTTCTGTACAATATATATTAATTTTGTCGCATCAAAAGGTGCAATAAGCACAAGAAACACTATTGATTAACCATCAAAACTTTCTGTTTATGGCAAAAGGAAAGAACACATGTCGCATTTTGAAAGAGATTTGCAAGCAGCGCGAAATGATAGCCAAGGTAGTTGCTGTCGTTGTTGTTTCATTCGGATTGTCGCTCTGTGTAAGCGCAACGCCAATGGTTAACGAGCAAGAGTTGCCACAAGTGAACGACTCCACCCCACAGGTTCAGCAAGCTGCCACCACTTATATCATACAGACTCACGATTCCAACAATAACATCGTAAATGGCAAATACAAAATAAAAGGCAAGGTCATTTTCGACAACGAACCCGTAATATGGGCGACAATAAGCGACTACCAGGCAAAGACAAGTTCCTTTTCTGATTTTGATGGCTCCTTTGAGTTTTGTACAGATAAGGAAGAAGTAACTTTGACCGTTGAGGATGCCACAGGTGATGCAGCAGGTCTAATACCACAAGAAATAAATATTAAAAAGGATGATTACGACAAGATCCTGACAGTCACGCTTGAAAAAGACCCAACGCTCACTCAGCATGTCATACTTGGAAGCCGCGATATCAAGCGTGCAGAGGTAGTCGCAAGATTCCTGACGAGCAAGGAAGTAAAGAAGTACAAGAGGAAAGGTTACTCCATTTGCAACATAAAAGGTCAGGTGGTGGATAAGGACAATGACCCCGTGATTGGAGCAACCCTTGCAGATAAGAAAAGAAAATGTGTTGGGGTGACTAATGTAGATGGCGAATTCGACCTTTATTACATAAATAAAGTGAAAGAAGTTACACTCATCATCAGTCATGTTGACGGCGTCTACAAAGACCAAACAATCACCATCAAGGAAGAAGACTTTGATAACCCTTTGAAAATTGTTATGGGGGATGATGAAGAAACTCTTGAGGAATTGCTAAAAAGACAAAACTGGGGGTATTAAGCAATACATGAGCAAGGAACCGTCCCAACTATCCACTTTTTATTCAACATACTTGCAGAATTGAATAAATAACATTACCTTTGCAGCAAAATAAAAACACTAACCGCGAATGCCTAAACTGTCTTTTCGTTTCTATAAGGATCATGAAGTGCGTGCTGTCTGGAATGATGATGTCCAGCAGTGGTACTTTTCTGTGCTTGATGTCATAGGTGCCATCAACGAACAGGATGACTATGCCAAGACACGCAACTATTGGAAGTATCTGAAAAACAAACTGAAGAAGGAAGGAAATGAGTTGGTTAGTGCCACTAACCAACTGAAACTTCGTGCTGCAGATGGGAAGAAATACCTTACTGATACTCTTGATGTTAAAGGTATAGAGGAATTGGCGAAGAATATCCATAATGCCAAGGCAATGGAGTTCCTCGATTGGCTTACGTATAGCGAAAACACCCTTGACGGAAAGAGCAGACAGAAAGCATACGAACTTTGGGAAAGCGGAATGCTCGACACCATTGAAGTGGGAACAATAAAGGGGCTTCAGCAGATTCACGCCTATATCTTCGGCGGACTTTATGAGTTTGCGGGGCAGGTACGACAGAAAACAATCTCAAAGGGTGGCTTCACTTTCTGTCTTGCACAGTATTTGCCACAGCAGTTGCAGATTATTGAGCGCATGGATGAAACGAGTATAGATGCTGTCTTCGACAAATATGTAGAGATGAATGTAGCCCACCCATTTATGGAAGGCAATGGCAGGAGCACTCGTATATGGTTGGATATGATTCTGAAGGCAAGATTCGCCCGTTGCATAGATTGGAGTCAGATAAACAAGAACGACTACCTCGACGCCATGACAATGAGTGTTGCCGATTCCACTCGCATCAAGCAATTGCTTCTCGGTGCTCTCACCGACAAGATTGATGACCGCGAGATGTTCATGAAAGGAATTGATTATTCATATTATTATGAGGAGGAATAAGTAATAAATTATATCCCCATAATATCACAAGACAAGCAATATTATGAAAAGAATAATAGAGCTATCCCTCTTCTTCGCTCTCTTCATGGGACAGGCTGCTAAGGCGCAGATGGAACCTTTTGGCATTACTCTCACCAAGGCTCAAGCTGGAGATCCTATAGCGCAGTGTAATCTTGGAGAATACTATGTATCAGGCACTGACGTGGAGCCGTCACCTACTGAGGCTACGAAGTGGTGGCGCAAGTCTGCCGAGCAAGGTAATCCTCTAGCACAATACAACCTTGGAGTAAGCTATTTTACGGGTAATGGTGTGGAGCAGTCATATACGGAAGCTGCGAAGTGGTGGCGCAAGGCTGCCGAGCAAGGAGATGCCATGGCGCAAGCAAATCTTGGAAGTTGCTACAGTAAAGGTGAGGGTGTGGAGCAGTCATACGAAGAAGCTGTAAAATGGTCGCGTAAAGCAGCGGAACAAGGGTATGATGAGGCGCAATTTAATGTTGGTACGTGCTATGCGCATGGATTGGGAGTACCTCAGTCTCTGACAGAGGCAGTGAAATGGTATCTTTTAGCTGCGGAGCAAGGGTATGCCAATGCACAGAACAATCTAGGTGTGTGCTATACAGAAGGCTATGGTGTCACACAATCATGGGCAGAGGCAGCGAAATGGTTTCTTTTGGCTGCTGAGCAGGGAAAACCAGAGGCGCAATTTAATCTTGGCAACTGCTTTCTGCATGGGCGAGGCGTGACAAAGTCAACAATCGTGGCTGTACAATGGTGGCGCAAGGCTGCGGAGCAGGGACATGCAGATGCGCAGAATAACATGGGTTATTACCTTTATAATGGCATTGGCGTAGAAAAGTCCAAAGACGAAGCCATCAAGTGGTGGAAGAAAGCTGCTAAGCAAGGGCGTGAGAATGCCATCGACGCACTAAAAAAACTAGGCATTTCCGATTACGATTAGCAATAACGTGATATTGTTAAAAGAAACGATATACTTTACACCGCTTCAGAAGCTACGAAAGAAATAACTATCAAGGGCTGCAACGGTGAATGTGCCGTTGCAGCCCTTGGTGTATTGTTTAAATAGGTCAATAGAAATGCATACAATAAACCTATAAGTTGTAGAATTGCCGTTTTTTGACTACCTTTGCAGCAAATATTCAGCAAATGACATTTGAACAAATAACAGAAAACGATAAGCTTTGGGCTGTAAGATACGACGGTTGCCTGGATAATGTGCT
>JAKSLL010000019.1 GCA_024401215.1 Bacteroidaceae bacterium | reverse complement strand
AGCATCTGCCTTACAAGCAGAGGGTCGGCGGTTCGAATCCGTCAACGCCCACATAAGGAATCCTATTTAGGATTCCTTTTTTGTTGTTCTAATGTGTTTCGTGTAAATATACCCTTCATCGAAGTGTAAAATTAAAGAAAAATTAGCGAGCCAAATGATTTGGTCATGAGTTTTCCGCAAAAATGTCAAAAAACAAGCAGGGGCTTCTGCTAAATTGAATAAGATCACTTTTGTGTCAGTTTTTTTGATTGCAAGATATGGCTAATCATTAATAACGAATAGTTGGTCAATATATAAAGAATATTTGGTAAATACTTTGTTAGCAAATGCCTAAGAATATTGATCTTTGTAGTCTTTTATAATTGCTTATCCAATCAGATCCTTACCTATAATAGGTGTTTTGAACTTGTTATGTCATCTTCTTTGTGAAGATGGTTGCTTTATTTGGTTTTGTGTGTTGTGTAATAAAAATTGTAAAACAAATAAATGTTCCACACAAATCCTTGTGTTTGTTCCACGGAATTTTCTTAACTTTGCATTTGAATTGAGTGAAAAAACCAAAAAGAAAATTATATGGGAAAAATAATTGCATTGGTAAATCAAAAAGGTGGTGTAGGTAAAACTACAACTGCGATAAATCTTGCTGCAAGTTTAGCTGTGCTTGAGAGAAAAGTGCTTGTTGTTGATGCAGACCCTCAGGCAAATGCTTCATCAGGCTTAGGCGTTGATGTGCAGCAAGTTGACACATCAATATATGATTGTATCATAAATAACATTGATCCTCATGAAGCGATCTATTCAACTGATATAGAAGGATTAGATGTTATTCCAAGCCATATAGATCTTGTTGGCGCTGAAATTGAGATGTTGGATATAGAAAAGCGTGAGGCGGTTCTTAAACGTGTTCTTGAGCCATTGCGTTCTGAATATGATTATATATTGATTGACTGCTCGCCATCGCTTGGTATTATTACAGTTAATGCATTGACAGCTTCTGACTCTGTAATAATTCTTGTTCAATGCGAGTATTTTGCCCTTGAAGGAATAAGCAAACTTCTTAATACAATTAAGATTATTAAGTCAAAGCTTAATGCCAATCTTGAAATTGAAGGTTTCCTTCTTACCATGTATGATTCACGTTTGCGTCTTGCAAATCAGATATATGACGAGGTGAAGAGGCATTTCCAGGAATTAGTGTTTGATACTGTTATTCAGCGAAATGTTAAGCTGTCTGAGGCTCCAAGTCATGGCATTCCATGTATATTGTATGACGCTACATCTAATGGCGCTAAAAACTATACCTCGCTTGCAAAAGAAATAATTGCCAGAGAGAATGCCTGAGTCTAAAATAATATTCTCTGTTTAATTCATTATATAACGTAATACAGCAATGGCGGTTAGAAAGAAATTCGCATCTCCACTTGGTAGAGGACTTGATGCCCTTATATCTACAGAGGACGTTCAGCCAGAAGGATCTTCGACGATAAATGAAATTGACATAAAACTCATTGAGCGAAATCAAAATCAGCCTCGTCATGAATTTGATGAAGAGGCGCTTCGTGAGCTTGCTGCGTCAATAGCGGAGATAGGTATTATACAGCCTATAACGCTCCGTCAGATGGAGAATGGCAATTATCAGATAATTGCGGGCGAGCGTCGTTGGCGTGCATCTCAGATTGCAGGTCTGGCAACAATACCAGCGTATATCCGTACTGCTGACGATGAGAATGTGATGGAGATGGCTTTGATTGAGAATATTCAACGCCAAGATCTTAATTCGATTGAGATTGCTCTTGCATACCAGCATCTTATTGACCAGTACAATCTTACACAGGAAAAGCTTAGCGATAGGGTAGGAAAGAAGAGGGCTACTGTAGCAAACTATCTTCGACTTCTTAAACTTCCTGCTCCTGTCCAGGTGGCAATTCAGAATCATCAGATAGATACAGGTCATGCTCGTGCTTTGTTGGCTCTTGACGATCCAAAAGAGCAAGTTAGGCTCTTTAAGGAGATTCAGGAAAAAGGATATTCTGTCCGTCAGGTTGAAGAGATTATAAAGAACAGAAATGAAGGAGGTGGCACTGTTGAGGACACTCGTCAGAAGGCTCCTGCTAAGCCACTTGCTGCTGAATATGAGAATATACGTCAGCAGTTCGCTGAGAAGTTTGGCACAGAACTGAAAATTTCCTGCTCTGCAAAAGGCTCTGGTAAGGTGACATTCGCATTTAAAAACGAGGAGGAACTTCGTAAGATACTGTCACTCATCTAAATGGTGGCAGTAATGAATGGATGGCAGTGAAATTAAAACAATAGGCTCTAAGCTGCTGCTTTATTGATAATTAAAAACGAATCAATTGGGATATAAACAATATACATATCGCCTAATTTATGTGATTGTTGCGCTTGTCTGTTTTGTCGTTTCTGGCAAAGCCCAGAATGTCGAAGACGGTGACACTCCATTGCCTCAAGCCCGCATTCGTCGTGAGGGGGGTGAGAAGAATGTTCTTGCAGACTCTGTTGCATTAGATTCTGCCCATTCCAAAGACAGCAAATCTGTACTTGCCGAAGATTCATTATTGATGGAAGAGAAATTTGTCAAGACTCTTGATGCGGTATTGGATTCGACAGGAACTTTGCGCATGGATTTGGATTCTTTAGCTTCCTCAATGTCTTTGACAAAGACTCGCAAAGATTTTGTGCCGGATCCCAAAAGAGCGATGTGGATGGCTATTGTGTTTCCTGGAGGTGGACAAATTTATAACAGAAAATATTGGAAGTTACCTCTTGTATATGGCGGATTTCTTGGTTGTGTCTATGCTATGAATTGGAATAATACGATGTATCGAGATTATTCTCAAGCCTATATAGATATTATGGACACAGACACCAACACAAAAAGTTATGAGAACTTCCTCCCTCCTCATTATGATGTTGAGAAAAATGAGGAGAGACTTAAGAATCTCTTTCGCCGCAAAAAGGACTATTATAGACGTTATCGCGATTTGAGCATGTTCTGTATGATTGGTGTGTATGCTCTTTCTATTGTTGATGCGTATGTTGATGCTGAAATGTCAAGTTTTGACATCAATCGTGATCTTACCATGAAAATCCGCCCAGTGATAATTAACGATAGATATTCTGCGATGAGGGCTAATGGTATGAATGCTGGGTCGTATGGACTTCAGTGCAGATTAAGTTTTTGAAACAGATATAACTATTAAGATATATTAACCGATATAATACCAAAAAGAAATGGATAAGAAAGTTATTATTGCTTCTCTTTCTGCGTTATTCACTACATTCTGTAATGCGCAGGAAGTTGTTAATGGTGATGAAGTAGGAAAGGCTGTGGAGGTTGATATGCCAGAAGGTATGTTGATTAGTGAGGATGAATTGATGAATGACTACACTAACAAGACAAATTTGTCTGAGGGAACAGGCGTGAGTCGTGTCTTGTCATATAACGACTCTGTTATTGTAAATAGGTTGTCACGCATCCCGACTACTATTGAGATGCCGCTCAATGATGTGACACGCAAATTTATCGAGCAATACAGCAACCGAATGGGAGGCTCTGTTTCTGTCATGCTTGGTGCATCAAATTTCTACAATCCAATTTTTGAGGAGGCTCTTGAGAAATATGGTCTTCCCCTCGAACTTAAATATCTGCCAGTCATAGAGTCAGGTCTTCGTCCATCAGCCACTTCTCGTGTGGGAGCGGCAGGTCTGTGGCAGTTCATGATTGCAACAGGTAAGCGTTATGGACTTGAAATCAACACTTTGGTTGATGAACGTCGTGATCCTATAAAGTCAAGTGAAGCGGCAGCGCATTATTTGTCTGACCTCTATGGTATGTTTGGCGATTGGAGTCTTGCCATCGCAGCCTATAATTGTGGTGAAGGTAATGTGCAGAAGGCTATCATTCGATCAGGCAATCAGGAAAAACCTGATTTCTGGACTGTGTATGGGCGTCTTCCAAAAGAGACTCGTGGATATGTGCCAGCATTTATTGCGGCAACATACATCATGAACTATTACTGTGACCATGGCATTACTCCTCGTGACGCTACTCTCCCACTTGAGTCTGACACAGTAATTGTACGCAACGAGGTTTCGTTCGCTCAGATAGCCTCTAAGTGTAATGTGTCCGTTGATGAACTTCGTGCCATCAATCCTCAATATCGAAAGGATATTGTACCAGCTTCATATACCCTCCGTCTTCCTGCAAGTGCTGTAGAGGATTTTGTTGCAAAAGAAGACAGCATTTATGGTTCAACAGCATCTTCTGCATTCACTGTAGCATCCACTCGTCGTGCTGTCACAGATGATGTAGAGGCGTATTCTGCTCCTGCCGTACGCAATTCTCGAGCAGCATCTAACAGAAATTCACGAAAAGGACGCAGTAGCAGCACAGCTAGTAGGTCTTCTGCATCAAAGAACGTGTCTGTAAAGAGCGGAGACACATTGTCAGGCATCGCTAAGAGGAATGGCACAACAGTTGCCAATATCCGTCGCCTCAATGGTATCAAGGGTGACATGATCAGACCGGGCCAGTCTATCAGAGTGAAGTAGAGCTACTGACATTATGGTGGCTATGTTGAACTAATAAACCATTCGTCGTAATATGGAGGAAGTATTTGTCAACACAGATGACGAGGAAAAGATGGTGAATGATGCCTTTCAGCACCTCATTGACTCATATCTATCCACAAAACATAGGAAGAAAGTTGAAATCATAACAAAAGCCTTCAATTTCGCTAAGCATGCCCACAAAGGTGTCAGACGTCTTTCTGGCGAACCATATATCATGCACCCTTTGGCTGTGGCGCAGATTGTATGCTCTGAGATTGGACTTGGGTCAACATCGATTTGCTCGGCTCTTCTGCATGATGTCGTTGAAGACACAGACTACACTGTAGAAGATATAGAGAACATGTTTGGGCCAAAGATGGCGCAGATTGTTGACGGCTTGACAAAAATTTCTGGAGGAATATTTGGCGAGCATGCGTCCGCTCAGGCGGAGAATTTCAAGAAGCTTCTCCTTACTATGAGCGATGACATACGTGTAATCCTCGTCAAGATTGCAGACCGCCTGCACAATATGCGCACCCTTGGCAGTCAGCCGGCAAGCAAGCAATATAAGATTGCTGGCGAGACGCTTTATATCTATGCTCCTTTGGCTAACCGCTTGGGACTCAATTCTATTAAGACAGAGCTTGAGGATTTGAGTTTCAAGTTCGAACATCCAGAGGAATACTCTCAGATAGAGAACAAACTTGCAGCAACGAAGGCGGAACGTGATACCGTATTTGATGAGTTTACGGCTCCTATTCGTCAGCAGCTGGATGCTATGGGCATAAGCTATGACATGAAACAGCGCATCAAGTCTCCTTATTCTATATGGCGTAAGATGCAAAACAAACATATCCCATTTGAGGAGATTTATGACATTCTTGCTGTGCGTGTCATCTTTGATCCTCATGATTTGCAGACCGAACTTAATGAGTGTTTCGACATTTATGTTCGTCTTTGCAAGATATACACTTCTCATCCTGACAGACTTCGTGACTGGATAAGCCGACCAAAAGCTAATGGCTATCAGGCACTTCATGTCACTCTTATGTCGCATAAGGGTGAGTGGATTGAAGTGCAGATACGCTCGCGCAGGATGGATGAAATAGCAGAGAAAGGTTTTGCTGCGCATTGGAAATATAAGGATGGTGTGGAAGGCGAGAAATCCTCCGAACTCGAACTCGACAAGTGGCTTGCCACTATAAAGGAGATTCTTGATGATCCACAGCCTGATGCGATGGATTTCCTTGACACTATCAAACTCAATCTTTTTGCGTCAGAGATATTTGTCTTTACTCCAAAAGGTGAGATACGCACTATGCCGGCTGGATGTACTGCGCTTGATTTTGCATTCTCTATCCACACCTTTGTGGGTAGCCATTGTATAGGTGCTAAAGTCAATCATAAGCTTGTACCAATCAGTCATAAGCTGAATAGTGGCGACCAGGTGGAGATTCTGACTTCTAAGTCGAGTCATCCAAGTCGTGAGTGGTTGAATATTGCAACCACGGCTAAGGCGACAACAAAGATTCTCGCAATTCTGCGTAGAGAAGAACGTGAGGCGAAGAAGAATGGAGAGGCAATTCTTGATTCTTTCTTGAGTAGTCATGACATAGCCAAAGATACTCTTATTCTCGACAAGTTATGCAAGAACCATAATGTGACAAAGCTTGATGACTTGTATATGGCATTGTCTAACAATAAGATAAAGCTTGGTGAGTCGGATGTTGTATTGCTGAAAGCTAAAGAGGAAGCAAAGGGGTGGAAGAAAATCTTCTCCTTCGGCAAACGTGTCATGTCTAAGAATGAAGGTGTGGGCACACTTGTTACAGCAGGTAAAAATTTCGACCGTAAGCAAGTGCTTATGCTTTCGGAGGATACGATACCTCAGAAATACACATTGTGTGACTGCTGCCGCCCAATTCCTGGCGATCCTGTAATGGGCTTTATCGATGACAATCGTCACATCGTAATACATAAGCTTGAATGCTCTCTTGCTGAACGTTTGAAGGCTAACCATGGCAATCGCGTGATTGCTGCGTCATGGGAGATGAAGAAGCGCCAAGTGCTATTCCCTGTGTCTCTTCATGTTAGAGGTATTGATAAGTTGGGATTGCTCTGCGAGATTACTCAGGTGATATCACAGCTGCATAGTGTCAACATTCGCAAATTGGAGATAGAAGTTAATGATGGACTCTTTGAATCGCGCATACAGTTATTTGTACGCGATAGCAATGAAGTGAAAGATATTGTGAATAGCCTGAGAGCCATTCCTGATGTTAAAGAGGTTGCTCGTACTTAGTGATCACTTTATTCTGCTTCACAATTATTATTGATATACAAAACAAAAGAGGGGTTGTATACGCGTCTCCTCTTTTGTTTTTATTATTATGTATTATACGTTGGTCTTCGCTTTTTCGGAAGTTTCAGGTGGCACGCATGGCATATAGTAACTATTAGTTTTCAACCGTTGAGAATGCACATTTTGTACTCTCAAAACGAGACGAGCTAAACAGCAGATGCTTTAGCTCGTCGAGTATATATGCTTTGCTTCGTAAAGCATATATACCCGAAAGGGCAGAGTGTTGTGCCCTTGTTTCATGTGCTTGATAGGTCTGTCAACGCAAAGCATCCAAACCATATTTTTTGTGCATTTATTAGCTATTCTTGAATTTCATACAAAAAACTAAGGTGTTCGTACAACGTCAATCATATCTTTTTGTCTTGTATTAAATCTGCATTACCTTTGCAGCGTCAATAAAAAAGACGACAAGATATGAAAAAGATTTTTGCAATTCTGAGCATCGCACTCATGAGTGCATTTGCTGCAGCGACCGCTAGTGCGACAACTAGCAATGAGACAATGACAGTACAGAACCAGCAGTCTTTGAAGCTTGACATCCCTGTCAACCTCATCGTTAAGCAGACAATCAAGTTCAACGATGGCAACACCATCACTGTCTATTACCAAAAGGAAGGCGATATTTGTCGCTTGTATAGCGAAGTGGATGTCACCAAGTACACAGAGCAGGATCTCAACCGCATCAAGTCAACCACATTCGAAGTGACAGACAAAGTAAAAGGTAAATGCCTTATGACCAAGAAGTCTTCTGACATCATCAGTATGGCTAAGAGTGTGTTTGGCAAATTATAATCTGCTTAATTTATGGGCCAATGGATCTTTTAGGTCTGTTGGCCCTTATGCCTAAAATGTTAGTAAGCATGTAATTGTTTCTCATTTATAAATATTGATTATGGTAACTATAGCATTGACTCTTTGTTTTCTGTCAACCCTTTTCCCTTGTTTTATGTCTTTTAAGAAGATGAAAGAAGAGTTCAACGAGCCTTCTTTAGCACTTTTCTTATGTTTAGTATTATACTCTTTTGTGCTTCTTTATGGTGTCGTAATTCGAGAGTGTGGGATTGCTGGCGTACAATCACAAGTTGCTGATACAATCACACAAATGGGTAATACTTTGACTCAATTCAAAGTTATTGTATCTGTGTTGACTTTAGCATTGATTATTCCAAATGTGATTATCGGTTTTATCATCCAGAAGACAAAGCGTCCAATAACGTATAGCCTTGCTTTTGTTATTGTTATAATGTGTATAATGAGTGTTCCTGCTGTCATCATAACCGGCAGCAATCCGTTGGTGAACTTCTTTTTGGAGTGTTGTGGCATTATGGCGTATTTTGCGTGGGTGCTTGACTTGACATACAAAGAATTTTGTGTGCTTGGCAACATTTATTTGCAAGCAGGATTATGCCTGGTATCAGCTCTCGCCCCATTAATGCTATGTTTGCGAACAAGAAAAGGCATCTTGAAGACAGCGTTCTGTGTCATAAATGCAATGCTACACGCTGCTGTGTTTTATGTTATTAGCGTGCATTACTGGATGCCATTGGAAGATGGTTTTGATCTCTGCTATAGAGAACTGAATCAAATGGCTGCATTTACAGGAACGAGCTATGTGATGGTTAACATCATTATTTTTGTCATCATTTTTGTTGCCGACATTATTGTTAATGCAGTAATCTATCAAAGCGTGAAACGTACAGCATAAATAAGGTTAGTCATAATTAGGTGTTCGTATTTTCTAAACATATGTTTATAACAGAGTAAAAATCAACAGCATGGAAAATAAGAGGACTGATGATCTCGTGTATTTCTCCACTCGTGATGAACTTATCCGAGTGCATCTTCATGACGTGATATATTTTGAGTCGAATGGTAACTACATCAAGATGGTTGGTGTAGGCAATATAGCCGCAAACCTATTGACGAGCATGGTGTGTTTGACTGAAGTGTTCAATGCTATTGAGAGTGTTTGGTTTGTAAGGGTTGGCAAGAGCCATTACATCAACACCAGTCATCTGTATCAGATAAACATTCTGCGCAGGCAACTTCTGTTGCGTGACTCGCCAGGACTGCCGATCATCTCTCTGTCAGTCTCAAAAGATTCGTTGCGTAGCTTGAGACAGAGCATTGGTGAGCGCTCTCTTCTTGCGATTGAGGGTTTCAAGACTCACAATGGCAAGATGAAAGCCTTTCGTGAAAGAGGCAGTATGTAAAGTATTCGATGGTGTACATAAATTATGATGAGAATGTAGAATCTTATATGAGTTTGAAAATGTAACTTTACGAAAAATTAGTACTTTTGAACTGCAGCTGAGCAGTATTCTATATTTCATACACAAAACTGAGGTGTTCATACAACGAGTATCTTTGTTTTTTGTACTTGTGGGAAACGAACGTACCTTTGTGACATAATTCAAATTTAATTTATGAAGAAGATATGAAAAAGTTCTTTAAGACAGTATTAGTGCTAATAGCACTTTTGGTGATAGTTCAAATTGGGTTCTACTTTCATGCCACAACATCGCCTCAGTGGGAATATGCAAAGCGAGCCTTAGCTTGCAAGGGTGCTAATTATGATTTTCGCAATTGTGTGGATCTGCCAATGGATTCAAGAAAGGATTTTACCAATTCATCATGGAAACCTTTTTCTTGCATCAATACCGCCAGTTCCCTCTACAATAATGGGCATCGTGCTGGTAATTGCAACAAGTTCATGGCAAATCCTGGTAGATGGGGATTCCATGAGGTGAGTGCTGACGAAGCTGTTCCTGGTGATATGATGCTCTTCCTTCGCAAGTGGGATGGAGCACGTCATGCGGGAGTTTATACAATGAACTCTTTACTCGGACCGCTCTGTGCAAATACAGTTGTTGGAGGCATTTTTGTTCATTTTCTACCTGTAAAACCTTTTCTTGCCGTGCATGCTGTAGGTTTCTGTGATGTGAAGTATTATAGATATACAGGGAAGTAAAGAACTAATTTTTATCACTACTTAAGTAAATAATGATAGAAAACGAATGATTCACGTATGAAAACAAAACTATTATCTTTTATTGTGCTGTCACTAATGGTAACAGTAGCAATGTCTTCTTGCAATCCTCGCAAGGCGCATGTTATCGGCAAAGTATTACACGAAATTGATCAATTGGCTGACAACGAGTATGAAGAAAGTGATGGCGCATATCAAGGTGGCGATTATAGTATGGACGATAATAATGCCGAAGCAGAACAAATATATTCAGTAGTTGGAATCCAGTATATTGGCAATAGTGAAACCTGGTATGATATCAATTCAAAATATGCAAAAGCTGTTAACACACAAGACGGTTTTTACCTTGTGCTTTATGATATAGAAAAGTACTCTATTAACAAAAATGACATATCAACTATTAGTACACTTCCGACTTTGCTTGATGTCCCTGTTGATGGTAGTGGAGTGCCAGATAGAATAATGCTTGATGTAAGTAAATACAAGTATAGAAGTCGTGGTGACAATTGTACTTATTTCTTCAATATTTATTAAAACTCAAAGGTTGTAAAATGATTAAACAGGATGTTATCATCGAAAATTGTATAAGATTATGAAAAAAGTAATGAATTTGATTGTGATTTTGATAGCATGTGTATTGACATGCTCGTGTTATGAAAATAGTAATAATAGACAAAAGAAAATACACACTTATGATATTGATATCAGAACAGTGAATGGCTTGAGGTATGCTTATTACAATGGTGAAGCATATACAGGAGATGTGTATTCTTCTGATGAGAGAAGTAAGATGGTAATTAAAAATGGAATTGCTATCGTTGCATACGCAAACTACGGACAACAAGGAGAGCATCCTTGGGAGAGTGAAATGCAAATACGCGAGGACATAAACTCTGTGGAGCAGCACAGGGCCGATGCATATTATAACGGTAGTCCAGGTGCAAGATTGGCAAGTGATTTGTATGACGACCTCAAAATAAATACTTTAAGATCATTGCCAAATTGCAGTTTCTCATATTGATTCTCTAATAATAGCAAGAAGACTTAGAAAAGGCGACAAGAAAGCGATGATTTTCATAGGAAAAAGAGATACACAACAAAAGTTTCTAACAATTAATATTGTTATTATTTATGTTTAATAGAATAATGCTTAACGTATCATTTGTACTTATGTGTTGTTTCACTCTATCAGCATGTACAAATACCAATCAGCCATTCGAAGAATGGAAGACAAATGAATTCTTTGGATTGAATCTTGACAAGGACGAACAGGTTGCAGAATTCCACAAGCTTCTGCTTTCGGGAAAGTTGGATTGGAATGGAACAAAGCTTGAAGAGTGGACAGACGGTTTTGGCAACGACTATGAACTGACAGAAGGACGGACATCTACTACCTGTGTTTTTCAAGGCTCTGCAGAAGATGCTCGTTCGCTTTTTGATCGCATGGACAGTATTTTGTACAATCGCTATAATAATTGTGAACCATTGAAGCAGAAAGAATGGACTGCGACAAGTGATGGCATTTACAGCATGTCATACATGAATTTCTACAACTACAAAGGCTATAGAATTGGAGTTATAATGGTGATCGAGTCTCCAGAAAAAGATGAAAGCAAGGCAAATGCTGGTAGTGTTCGAATAGGTTTGGGAGCATTGTCATTACCTGAGAATTCAAACGATATGAGAGAATCCATTGTTAACGCCCTTAACAATGAGGACTGGAACACAAGTGTATATCTATGTGAGAAAGTGATTGCAGATGGTGACACCCTCGGTACTCTTACTATTGGTTATGCTGATGCTTTGTGCAACTTGGAAAAGTATAAAGAGGCATCAGTTGTGCTCAAACAATACTGCGAAGAATATCCGAATGACTATATGGGATGGCAATCATTAGCTTGTGCCTACCATCTTATGAAAGATTACTCAAAAGCAATAGAGTGTTATGACAAAACCCTAAAAATCAATCCTTATTATGCACGCCCTTATATCAATCTGGCTGATATCTACACGATAAAAAAGAACACATCTAAGGCTGTTGAGAACTATATTGAAGCTATAGATTTATTCTACTCTCATGACTTCTTAGAGGAGACAGAGCATTTCTCGAAGGAGATACTCAAACTAGATGACAAGAATCCTGAAGCCTACATGTTCTTAGCATTAGTTTACTATAAACAGAACAACACATCTGATTTTGAGAAGATGCGGGAGTTGGCTATAAAGTATGGCGGAGAAAAAGCTAACAGAATAATCTCTGATAATATAAAAAAGCAGTAGCAATTTAAAAATCAACAAATACAGGAATAGCAAAATGAATCAACAAAACATGAAGAAACTTAAAATAATTGGTTTTGCTATATTGATTCTTATTGTAATCTATGTCGTTTGGTCGCCTTTGACGCTAACAAAATTCGGTGACAGAACCAATCCGTATCATCCAGATGCTGCTCTCAAAGAAGAAATAAAAGCAGAAACGGCTGGCATGTCGGCAGAGGAAATACGTTTGTATAGCATAAAGAAAACGGCTAAAAGGCTGTCATTTACGGTTAAGAACAACCTTGCGAATGGGAAAGCCAATTGTGTAGGTTATGCGCAGATGTGTGCCGGCATCAGTAATTATGCTTTCCGAACGAATGGTATAAATGCGTCTGCAAAACCTGTGGTTGGCTATGTCATGTTCTACGGAGTCAATCTTTGCGATATCCTTAAATGGTGTATGCCAAACAAAAGGTGGAAGAACTTTGTGAAAGATCATGACTTTGTGGAGTACCACATTGATGGTAAAACGATATATGCTGACGCAAGCTTGTATGATGTCTTTTGGAAAGATTGTGAAACTACATTGTAAATTTACAGATTATGAGAAAGTTATTGATTCCCAATGGCAATGGGTTCTTTATATGTTATCAAAAAATGATTGCGATAATCGTAGCCTTATTTTGTAATGTTATGCTATTCGCCGAAGACGTTGATGATTTGCCACCACCTGGGGATGGATATTATGCAGCGAATTGGGTGTTCCTTGGAATTGGTTTTGTGATAATTATAGGAGTACTTGCTTTGTTTCTTATTGTATTAGTGATTGTAGTTGCTTTTGCAATCATATTAATTGCTTTACTTTTTAGCCCCAAATATAGACCTATAGCTGTTTGTTATTTGTTATGGATATTTTCCCCATTTGCTCTTCCTAATTACGCGAAGAAGAAAGAGTTAATAAAATGCTCATGGAAAAGCAAATTGCTGGTTGCTATTTCTCCTTTTATGATGTTTTTATATACATTAATGATTTTTGTGGTAGCAATAATAGTATTAATATTAGTTACAGGCACGTCCCAAGCTGCATTAGAAATCATCAAAACGGTGATTATTCATTGTTTACAATATTTACAATAAAGAAATAGTTTTAGCATTCTAACGACAAAGTGGTGAATAAAAAGGGAAAGAGGGTGTGTCAAAGTCATAGACACACCCTCTTTTTTGGCTGAGAATAGAGGTGTCGTAAATTGCTTGCGGAGCAGTTCATACATAAATAGAGGTAGTTCATACAACCAGCAGCAATTGTTTCTATCAACAAATGAATTATGAATAATTTTGCAATGAAATCAAACGAAACAAATTATAAAAGAATGAAGACGAAACAAAAAATCATTATTTCTTTAGTAGTTGTTCTGCTTGGATACTTGATATGGTGCAGAACATATAGCTATAACATTGACAAAGCTGTTGCTCATGCAGAAAGTAGCTATTTGAGCAAATCTCACTCATGCTGTGCATGGTTTGTGATGCGCTCTATGCAAAGTGGTGGGTGTCCAATGATTATCTTGCCAGCATGGGCATATCGTGATGTTCTTCCATTATATGGTTATGAGAAGGTCGCTTCAGGCAAAGGGAATGTGATGAACGGATTCCGTCCGCAGAAGGGAGATGTGGTAGTCATCGAGAACGGCAAGCATAGTATATGGGGGCATATTGCGATATATACAGGAAACTGTTGGATCTCAGACTTTAAGCAAAGAAGCATGTGCCCATACAAGCGACCAGTTCCTTATGTGATATTTAGAAAAAATAAATAAATTGTATAGAATATGAATAAAAAATCTCTTACTAAGCGTAAAATCATTTTATACTTAATTATTGGATTGGTTCTTATAGTGTTGCTTCCTTATCGTGGCATTCGTTTCGCCTCGAACCCTGATGTGCGAGAAGGCGATGTGATATTCCATATGTCAACCTCCAATCAGTCGCCACTCATAGCAATTGCAACGGGTAGTCCTTTGACGCATTGCGGAGTGGTAGTGATGATATCTGGTAAACCTTATGTGCTTGAGGCAAGTTCCACTCTTAAAACTACGCCCCTTCGCGATTTCATCAAGCGAGGCAGATGTGGGGCTTATTGGGTGAAGCGTCCGAAGTCGGGCATTAGCAGAAAAATCCGTTATGGTCATTTGTTAGGCAGAAGATATGATTTGGCATTCTCATTCAACAACAGTAATTACTATTGCTCTGAACTTGTCTATGACATTTACAAATATCAGCTAAGAACGGAACTTTGTGAACCTAAACCAATGACGAGATATTTTACTTTCGGTATGGAAAAGGTGATGAAAAAGCGTGGCATGGATCCCGACGGTTTAGTTGTTGCACCTTCAGATCTTTTCTTTTCTGACGAATTGAGATTCATCTAAGCTAGGCTTATGGTTTAGCTTGATACTAATAAATTCAGGCTTATTGTTAATTGACAATTAATGTATGATTTGTTCGGCAAAAGCACATAAATGTTTTTGCCGATTTTTAATTATCAATTATTCATTATCAAATTGCCGTAGGTTATTTATACTCATATATACAAAAAGACCAGCTGCTGATATTGATTGCTCGAGAAACTTTAGGGAGTTATTAATTTTACCATTACTAAGGTGCTTTTTGTGTGTGTTTTTGAGTTAAAAGGCAATTTTTGTGTGTATTTTTATTTTTTTTACTTCGCTCCTCATAAAAAAGAGTAACTTTGCAGTGTCGTTGCCTACGCTGTGCCATCATAAAAGGGTGTGCGGCTGGGTGGGACACTACATAATGTAAAGGCGTCATTGATGCTTTGTCAATTGGATTCTTGGAACCTAGGAAATTTCAACGAATAGTTCAGTGGACAATGTCAGAAGTGACTGCTACGGGTATGTTATAACTGTATCCCGGAGTGTGCGTGTGAGGGTTTGCTATATCCTCTAAGCACACTTTTCGGGGATGCATGCTTCATACTTTGGCGTAGGCAGACACTCTACACGTTCAACTATTCTGGTTTTCCTAGGACCTCAAGAATCGGGCGGTAGAGAGGGATGCCTACGTTTTGTGTTTTAGTAGTACCATATTTTATGTATAAAATGCATTCCTCTCTATATATAACATCGATTTTATACACCTTTATTTTATTTCATACATTATAAACACCTGTTCATACAACATGGCTGATATTGTTTTTCAGTGAACAATAGTATGCATAACTTTGCATAAAAATCAAAGAAATGGAAGACTTAAAAATCAACGATCTCGTGTATTTTTCCACTCGTGATGAACTAATCCGGGTGCACTTGAATGAAGTGATATACTTTGAATCTAATGGCAACTACATCAAGATGGTGAGCTTGGGAAACATTTCAACAAACTTGCTTACTAGCATGACCAGTCTTGCAGAAGTGTTTAAGGCTATAGATAATATACAATTTGTAAGAGTCGGAAAGAGCCATTACATCAACACAAAGTATCTATATCAGATAAACGTCCTTCGCAAAAATATTTTGCTGCGTGATTCGCCAGGACTGCCGCTGATTGCAATATCAGCCTCGAAAGATTCCCTGCGAGAGTTGAAGCAGAATATTGGTGAGCAGTCGCTTGTTGCGATTGAGGACTTCAAAACTCACAACGGCAAGATGCAGGCATTTCATGAAAAGGGATAGTATGTAAAGTATTCCCGCTATTACATAAAGTATAGAAAAAGATGCAGACATTATTAAGGAATTAGAGTGTAAATTTGTATAGTAAAAACAATTGTTAAAATATTATAATTATCATGAAACATTTTTATTTTTGGATTGTCATTGCAATTATGTTAGTTGGCTCTATTACAATTTCATGCAGTAGTACGGGGTCTGACTCAGTTTATGGTGTATGGAAAGAGTATCGCGCTGATGACCCATCAGACGATTATCTAATTTCGCAACTTCGTTTTAACCAAGACGGGACAGGAACTTTTACATTGCTTGATGGTGGCTCTGTTCGTAGCAAATATTCGTTCTATTGGGAAATGGATGCTATGGGGAATATCACGACCAACAACATGGATGGAAGTAGTAGCACATTTCGTTTCTACAACGGACTGATAACGGAGAATAGTGCCTTTGGTTCTATTGTCTATAAGAAGAAGACCTTGTTTTAAGTTTGGGTCATATCGATGTTGCAATTGATATAAACGAATTTAGTGATTGCAAATATAATAATAATTAATACACTCGTTAAGTCTTTATTGAAAAGCATAGTATTATGTGGGACAAAGTGACAAGCATAAACCGCATAGTTGCTGAATATAAAAGTCATACAAACTAAAAACGAAATATGAATTATTGTCCAAACTGTGGTGCGCAGTTAACTTCAGGAATGAGCTATTGTCCAAAATGCGGCAATACAATTACAATACAGACACCAATGCATAGAAGTCAATCTAATAAAAAATTGGTGACATCTTCTTCTGTTTCTGGAGCTCTTTTAAGTCTATGCGTAATACTCAATGCCGCTACATTTTTCTGCATAGGAGTGGTTGCATACGACACCAAGGAAATATTGTGGATAAATCAACTGGAAGGCACATGTAAAACAGGTGGTGGTGAGTTACACAATTGCCTAATTGGAAGTGTTTTCACTTCAATGCTTACTTCAATCCTTTTAATTATAATTGGATTAAATAAATTGTCCAAGGCTGGCAATTATGTTATGATGTCATGTGGAATCCTAACCTTTTGTGTTGCAATATATGCACAATTTCAAGGTTTATATGCATGCGCACAAATTTATAATTGTTTGTTGTGGTGCTGGATGGGTTGTACAATGATCTATTTATGGACTTCTTTATATAAAGGTGTTTGTTCTTGTTCTAAGAATCAAGCGGCAACTCCTGCTACATTAATATGTATTGTTTTGTCTCTTATCTATATAGTATGGTTTGGCTATACAGCTTTTAGTCATTCTGGAGTTCTGAGATAATAATGATCTAAGACTTTTAATCAATAAATAATAAATCCATATGGCAAAGAACGATTTCTCGGCTGAAGCAGCAGAAAACTACGAACAGAAATGCTTATGCGTATTGGTTCTTGATGTTTCTGGCTCAATGTCAGGTGAACCAATTCAAGAATTAAACAAAGGTCTTCAAGACTTTTATCAAGAGATTGACAAAGACAATACAACTCGTCAGCGACTTGAAGTCTCTTTAATTACGTTTAGTCACGTTGTAAATACAGTTCAAGAGCCAGCTCTTGTCGAGAATTTTACAATGCCAACTCTAAGCGCTTCTGGCTCAACAGCTATGGTTACTGCTGTAAACCATGCTATTGACAAAGTTGCTGCACGTAAGCAGTGGTACAAAGACACAAATCAGGCATACTATCGCCCTTGGATCATACTCATGACCGATGGAGAGCCTGATAGTGATCAGGATGTTGCAGGATTGGCTCAGCGCATTAAGCTGGATGTTGCCGCAAAGAAGTACGCTTTTTTACCTATTGGCGTAGAAGGTGCCAAGATGAGCATTCTTAAACAAATAGAAAGTGGCATCCCTGCAATGAAACTTCAGGGAACGAAGTTTAGTTCTTTTTTCAAGTGGCTTAGTGCAAGTATGGGTACTGTGGTTTCCGCAGAGGAAGGCCAGCAGGTCGATTTATCTGCAGGTGCAGATGATTGGATGTCAGCATTTACAATCTAAAAAATATTACTATTATGGCTAAAAATGATTTCTCAGCTGAAGCAGCAGAAAACTATGAACAGAAATGTCTTTGTGTCTTAGTTCTTGATATATCAGGGTCTATGAATGAAGTCATTGACAATACAAATATAGAATATACAGGTCAAACTGTATCTGTAGATGGTAAGATATACGATGTAGTAACTGGTGGTATTTCTAAGTTGGATAATTTGATTAGTGGTTTGCATGATTTCTACAATGAAATTGAGAATGATGCAACTACCTCGCAAAGACTTGAATTGTCAATTGTAACGTTTGGTGACTATGTCCAAACTATTCAGGAACCAGCATTGATTTCAAACTCATCATTCCCAGTACTCGAAGCAGATGGAGATACAGCAATGGTTGATGCTGTATATGAGGCAATTGATCTTGTTGCTGCTAGAAAACAGTGGTACAAAAGTACAAACCAACCGTATTATCGTCCATGGATTATACTCATGACTGACGGAGAGCCAAATGCAAATCAAAATGTTCCAGCTCTTGCTCAAAGAATACAACAAGATACGGCAAGTAAGAAATACGAGTTCCTTCCAATAGGTGTAGATAACGCCAATATGAGTGTACTGCAACAGATTCAAGGTCGAATTCCTGCGATGAAACTAAAGGGAACAAAGTTTAGCTCTTTCTTCAAGTGGCTTAGTGCAAGTATGGGTACTGTCGTATCAGCCGAAGAAGGTCAAACTGTTGATTTGTCAAATGGTTCAACTGATTGGATGGAATCGTTTTCAATTTAATGAATATTTGAAATGAAAAGATATTTCTCTCTAATAATTATTTGTTTATTTCTTGCTTTGCAAGCTAACGCCGAGGTTGTTATACCAGACACAACTTTGATAAATTTGTATGGTGAGATTAGAGCTGATATGACCAGAGCGGCTTGCCAAATTGCTGGCTTTGAAGATGAAAAAGTACTGAACAAGATTGAAAATTCCAATCTTTCGCTTTTTAAAACTGCACTTAAAAAGAAAGATTCAAAACTCTATGGAATTGTTAATACATCAACAAAAGGATTGTCAAAAAACACAGTTGATCAATATGCCCAACTTGTTGATACCATGCGTTTGACATACAAAGCAGAATTAACAAAAGCCTATGGGGACAAAGAGTCTGAAATTGATGAAAAATTTGCAAATTTCAAATCAGTAATTGAAGATCTTACCAAAGAATGTAAATGTATTCAAGAATCGGGAAAGTCTTACCGAAAAGAGTATAAGAATGGAAGATTTCTTTTCTTGTTACCACAAGAAGAAATTCAAGAAAATAAGGATTCATCTACTTCTACTGAGGTTGTAAATGAACCATCAAAAGATAAAGCAAATAATGATTTTACGAATAACAATATAGTAAAAGTAAAAGATCTAAACAAAAAAGAACAAGGAATGTTTGATAAAATTATCTTTATTCTTCGAGCTTTTGGAAATTGGGTGGTTGTTACTTTTGTGGCATTAATTGCTGGTCTGATAGCCTTCTTTAAGAGGAAAAGTATAGCAAAGATGTTTTCAAAAATTATGAACAGGAAAGCTGCGGTTGAAAAAGGCAACGAGGAAACAGAACCAGTGTCAACTCCTCAAGTCACACCTGTTCCAACTCCAAAGCCAATCCCAACACCACAACCAACTCCGATCCCAACTCCAAAGCCAGATCCATCACCTCAGCCAGTTCCATCACCTCAGCCAGTTCCTACTCCAAAACCTACTCCGAATCCACTACCTCAGAACATTGTTGCATATGCAAAAGATGCTGGAGAATGGATTGTTGTAGGAGCATCTGTACAAGGAAATGGTCATATCAGTTCCAATATACCATGCCAGGATTATTCTGCTTATGAATATCTTGGTGACGGTTGGGGCATCGCTATAACTTCTGATGGTGCAGGCTCTGCCAAGCATTCAGATGTAGGTTCAAAGATAACAGTATCTAGAACTTTGCACTATATGAAAACTGTTGTTGAGAATGAAGGTTGGATGACGAAAAATGAATTGCCTTCAGAGATTCGTTGGACAAAACTTGCCTTGAAGGGACTTAGGTTAGTGCATGATGACATCCAGAAATTTGCAGAACAAAGAGGTATAGTCTTTAAATCGTTAAGTGCAACTGTGATTGTTGTGATACATTCACCTTTGGGTCTTTTGATTGCTCATGTTGGTGATGGACGTTCTGGCTATCGAGATATGAACGGCGAATGGCATAGTATGTTAACACCTCATAAGGGAGAAGAAGCTAATCAGACGATATTTCTACCTTCAGAATTTTGGGATATTCCATTCTACGAAATGTCCGGTGTCATGGTTCCTGAGGCTAGAGTTATAAATCAGCCAGTTTCTGCATTTACATTGATGAGTGACGGATGTGAAAATACATCATGGTTATACAATCAATTAAATAAAACAACTGGTAAGTTCTATGATCCAAATACGCCTCATAAGGGATTCTTTGAACCATTGTGTGAGACACTTAAACAGTCAAGAAAACAAGGAAAGCCAGAGAATGAAAGAGCAAGTGAATGGTATCAGTTCATCAAAGAAGGAAATCAGAAATTCAAAGATGAAACTGATGATAAAACCATGATACTTGGTGTTTTATACATGTAAATAATATGGACGTATATACATCAAAACGCGAAAAGATCATATTAAACAACGATGCTTTTTCCTCTGGTGGAGAAGGAGAAGTAAGGCGTGTGTTAAGTGCTCCTTCTCAGTTTAAGGACATATGCGTAAAACTCTATTACCAAAAGAAACGAACACCTGAACTTGAAAAGAAAATCAAGTTTATGGTTTCCAATCCTCCAGCAAAGGTAAAAGGTAATGGTTTTTTGATTGGTTGGCCACTTGACTATGTAACTGATGCTGGTGGTAAATTTATTGGATTTATCATGCCCTTGGCATTCCCAAATAGTGAACAACTGATAAAACTTACCGCTCCAAAACTCAGTAAAAAGTTAAGCCAAGCATGGTATAATAGATATGACAGAGTAAATGGAATACCTTCATTAATCTCGCGTCTAAAGCTGATTAAAAATATATCTATTCCTATTCATCTGCTCCACTCAACCAATAAATATGTCCTACGTGATTTCAAACCAGAAAATGTATTGATTACACATAATGGATATGTTACATTGGTTGACATGGACTCTGTTCAAATTGCAGACCAAGGAAGATTATTGTTTCCTGGCACAGCTGCAACTCCAAATTATATGCCTCCTGAGTACTATTCTGCTAATGTAGGAAAGACTGCAGATTATTTGTTGGATAAGTCTTGGGATAATTTTGCGTTAGGCGTTGTGTTCTACCAAATCTTGCTAGGTCTTCATCCTTATGTAGTGACTCCTTATGTACAAAAAGATGCGAATAGTAATGAGATATTTCAGAACATTGCTGCCAACCTGTTTCCATTTGGTCCGAATGCAAGTAAGGTGAAGTCATATCCTGACTTGCACAAGAAATTTAATGTGTTACATCCTAATGCAAAAACATTGTTCTTGAGAGCATTCTCTTCTGTAGCATTAGATAGACCTTCAGCAGAGGAATGGGGAAAATGTATGCATGCTTTGGTTGCATCAGCTCCTGCTGTTCCTCAACCACAACCAGCTCCACGCCCTCAACCAGTCCCTCCACCAAGGCCTCAACCACAACCAGCTCCACGTCCTCAACCGGTCCCTCCGCCAAGACCTCAACCTCAACCACAACCAATACCTCGCCCACAACCAGTCCCTCCATCAACATCATCTTATGGAAAATCGCATGTTGGTTGTTGGATGTCCTTGTTATGTTTCTTCATACCAATCGTGGGAATAATATTGTATTTTGTAAGGAGAAAGGAAGTGGAGAATCCAGGAGGATATTTGACTCCAGCCATCATTAGTATTGCTCTTACCCTTATAGATCTCGTGTGGAATTGGTCGCAAGGATGGTACGGATGAAGATATGGTAATATATTCTAAAAAAATAGGGAAGTAATGGAAGCATTTAGGTAAATAGAATGTAAGTTTATATGCGCCTCCTGCATTGTGAACCTGATGCTCGGTGTAACACGTGTAACACGCTCTATGTTACGTGTGTAACATCGGGCATGTTACATGTGTAACACTGAGCATGTTGCACGTGTTACACAATGTTTTGAGTGATGTCACTAATAAATTGGGCGTTTTGTTCTTTGTTTCTTGAAAAATCATGTAATTTTGCAACGAAATTACATTTGCTTTCTCTCAATAGCACGAAGTTTAACAGAATGAAAACGATATTCGTATATATAGCCATCGCTCTTCTTGCCCTTTCTGTACATGCACAGAAAGTACACATCATTACAGTCCATCAGGGTGATGATATCCGCAAGGCTCTGCGCACGGCTGAACGATACGCCACAGACACCCTTTGGACAGAAATACGTCTGTCTCCTGGAGTGTATTGGATAGACAATCCCGACGACAGCACTATGCGTATCCCGGAAGAAGGCGAATCCACCCCTTTCGGCATGAAAGTGAAAATGTCTCGCACGCGCATCATTGGTCTTAGTGAAAATCCTGAAGATGTGGTCCTTGCTGTCAACCGTGGTCAAACACAAGGCGCATTGGGCAACTACACTATGCTCCTTTGGGATGGCACTGATGTTGAGGTTCGAAATGTGACCTTCGGCAACTACTGCAATGTTGACCTTGACTATCCTCGCAACCCCAAACTCAGTCGCAAGAAGAGGGCTGATGCTATTGTTCAGGCACAGCTGGTCATTTGCAATGGCGGAAGATACAAGATAGACAACTGCCGTTTCATCAGTCGTCTCAACCTCTGTCCATTCGTAGGTGCCGAGCAGGTGAATTTCCGTGATTGCTACTTCGAGTGTACTGACGACGCCCTTTGTGGCACAGGCATCTACGACCATTGCCAATTTACTCTCTACTCTTCCAAGCCATTTTACTGTACATCCCCACAAGGAGCCCTGTTGCGTGATTGCGACATCCATACCAAGGTTCACGGAGTGCAGTACCTGACCAAGGTTCACGACCGCATAAAGCTTGAAAATTGCCGATGGACGAGCGACGACAAGAATTTGAGGATAGAGTGGAGCAAGCAGCCTGACCCGCGTCGCGAATGCCAGATGATAAACTGCACTCTTAATGGTGAGCCGCTCAACCTGCCCAATGCGAGTACTTATCCCGTGCCAGTCACGCTCCCTGGCATAGAGATAACGAATCAGACAAGCATAATCCCTGGAAAATGGACTATCGATGCTTACAAGCCATCTGACACAGCAGAATACAACTGGACAGCAGCTAACGACCGAGCGGCATGGGTGTATTCAAGTGGCATTGATGGAGCAGAAGGGCACTCTGGCATGATGCAGAATGTGCGTGGTGCACGTATGATGTACTGTGCCCTTCCAGGCAATTATGCCGACATGACGCTGAATGTTGATCTCGCACCATGTAAGTCTGCTGGGCAGGGGTTCGGAAGTGCTACTGGTCAGTACATGGATGTCTGCATCAAGTTCGATCCCTACACCCTTACAGGCTATGGCATGCGTTTCATCCGCACCCCCGACTACGACCGAGCCGTGGAAGTGAAATTAGTTGAATATCAGCAAGGCAACATTGTTCCTATCACATCTACCGAGTTGTGCAACCTCTATCGTGCAGGTCTTCATCTCATCCTCACCATGCGTGGCAACACACTCTCGGCTCACCTCACCAACGGTGATAATCAGCAGACTCTCAACGCCCAGATTCCATCAGTCAATTCCTATGGCGGCATTCACATTCAGCACACAGGCAGTACAGGGGCTTCTGCCACAGTAATCAGCAACTTACAGATTGAGTACAAATGATGCCTCATGCCTCCAGAATGCAGCGAAAAAAGTGGATGGAGTGACATACAGAGCAAGAATTACATTCTGCTATTGAAGTTGGCGATGAAAAGTATGAATGTTACAGAGATGAAAGGGAAAAGCAACCTGTAGCAATATCACTAATGCATTGAAAAGGCTTGTTGACAAAGCCTTTTCAATGCATTGGTGCATTTTTAAGTTGGCAGGATTCAGTTATACCAGTCCGCCGAGGTTTTTACCAATTTCTTGCAGTTCTGAACGAATGGATTTAAGGCGGTCTATGACCTCCACTTGCTTGTTTGTATCTCCGCTTTTGTCATGCTTTATAGCTTCGCGGGCTCCTTGCAGAGTCATACCGCGCTCTTTTACGAGATGATAGACGAGACGCACCTGCTCGATGTCATCTTTAGTGTATTGGCGTACTCCTCTGCTTGTCTTTTGGGGCTTTATGTTGCTGAATTCTTTTTCCCAGTATCGGAGCAAAGTCTCTGCGACATCAAACATCTTTGCTACTTCGCTGATGCTGTAAAAAAGTTTCAAATCTTTGTTCTTATTGAGTGCCATATTTTCTGTTAATGTCTTATTCTTACTTCTTTGGAATGTTCTTTAGAATCTCAAGTATGAAAGCATAGAATCTGTCCACAGACGGAATGAAACATGCCTCTGATGGTGTGTGAGGACTTACGAGAGTAGGGCCGAAGCTTGCCATGTCCATGTCCGGGTAGTTGACTCCAATGATGCCGCACTCCAATCCCGCATGACATGCGCTGACGGTAGGCTTCTGCCCATACATCTTCTCATAGATGGAGGACATTGTTGCCACAAGTGGACTTTTAGGGTTTGGCTGCCATCCACTATATCCACCTTCGAGTGTTACATTCATGCCTGCCATAGAGAAACATGATACAAGTCCGTTGCAAAGGAACGTCTTCATGCTATCTTTTGAAGAACGTGCAAGAATATCTATCTCCACCTTTCCATTTGCAGCATTTATTATTGCAAGATTGCTTGATGTTTCAACAAGTCCAGGCATAGAAGGAGTAAAGCGCAACACGCCATCATGTGCAGCCATCACTGCGTTTATGATATTCTCCTGAATGTCCTGTGGCATAGCTTTTGATGGAATCGTAGTCTCTTCTGCTGTAAGTGTTATGCCGTCAGTTTCAATGTCGGCATATTCTTCACAGAAGATATTGCGGCTTTTGTCAATCAGCGCAATAAACTCCTTTTCCGCTGTCTTTGGCACAAGTACTGTCGCTTCACATTCGCGAGGTATGGCATTTCGCATGTTCCCTCCATGCCAGCTGCAGAGCCATGCGATTTGTGTGTTGACAGCAGCAAAGAGAAGGCGTGCCATGAGTTTGTTTGCGTTTGCTCTTCCTTTGTTTATTTCAAGTCCGGAATGTCCGCCGAGCAATCCCTTGATAGCGATGTTGTATGCCAGCATATTATCTGCATTGACATTCATCTCTTGATATTCCATAGTACAGACAACGTCCATTCCGCCAGCACATCCTATTGTGATTTCTCCCTCCTCCTCCGAGTCGAGGTTGAGCAGATATTTGCCCTCAAGCATCCCTGCCTTCAGACCAAAGGCGCCATACATGCCAGTCTCCTCATCTTTTGTGATTAGCACTTCGATGGGGCCATGAGCTACATTCTCGTCTTCTATGACTGCCATTGCTGCAGCAACCCCCATGCCGTCATCGGCTCCGAGAGTTGTGTTGCGAGCGGTGACCCATTCACCGTCAATGAAGACATCAAGCGGGTCAGTCTCGAAATTATGTGTGGAGTCTTTCGTCTTTTGAGGCACCATGTCCATATGTGCCTGAAGCACCACTGTTTCAAGGTCTTCATAGCCAGGAGTTGCCCCTTTCTTCATTATCACATTGCCAGCGTCATCGACAAAAGCCTCTGCTCCGTGTGCTTGAGCGAATTTCACAAGATAGTCGGTAACTTTTTCCACATGTCCTGAAGGACGAGGAATCTGTGTCAATGAGTAGAAATTTTTCCAGACGATTTTTGGGGAGAGTTCTTCTATTGGATTCATAAGTATTATTCTATTTTGTTAGCAAAGATACGCTAAATCAGTATTACAACAAAACTTTTTGTGAATAAATTCAGTATGCAGCTTAGCGTATATGCTATTCTTGATGGGATGTCTTGTTTCTTAATCCCAGGCATACAAGAGAATATACTCCGAGCAAAGGGACAAGAGCTGTCTGTATGGTGTGGACAATAAGCACGAAAGATACAGCATCGTTGTCTGCCAGTCCATAGAGAATGAGTATGGTCTTTACAGCAAAGTGCCATGGACCGGCTCCGTTAGGAGTTGGCACTATCACAGATATGCTGCCAACGATGAAACTCACGATCGCAGCTGTGAAGCCGAGTCCTTCTGTGAAGTCAAAGCAACGGAATGTTATCCAATAATGGAGGAAATAGCTTACCCAGATAGCAAGAGTGTAGAAAGTGAATAAAGGCTTGTTTTTGACGTCTTTAAGTGACATGATGCCGTCTTTTACCTTACCCATTGTCTCGCGTATTTTTGCCATGAAGGCAAACCTCTTCATTGCGAAGCAGAGGAAAGCTATAGTGATGACAGCGCAGACTACGGTGACAATGTATCCTGTTGTGGTAAACCCTCTAAGAGTGTCTTCTATGTTTGTGCCGGTTCTGTCAAAGAAAGTGTCGAATACAGACAGCTGTGAGAGAATGACGATTGCTGTTATTATGAGTATGAGTAGTGAGTCAATGATGCGTTCTGTCACGACTGTGCCAATAGCTTTTGGAAAAGATGTGCCATCGTATTTTGTCAGCACTCCGCATCTGGAGAGTTCACCGCTTCGTGGTATGATTAGGCTGCTTGCGTATGAGATGAAGATGGCGTGTATGCAGTCGGATGTACGTGGGTTTTCTCCAAGAGGTTCGAGCGTCTGTCTCCATCTTAGTCCTCTGAAAAGCTGGGCAGTAACTCCGAATATCAGCGAAAACAACATCCAGCCCCAATTCATGTCATAGAGGAAAGTCTGCTCCATCTCTTTGAAATCGAAGTCGCGGTACATCCACCATAGAATAGCCCCTCCAAGCACAAATGGGATACCAATATTTAGCGCCTTTTTAATAGTTTTATTGCTGTTCATCAAAAAAGTCGTATCTTTGCACAATAATCTTGCAATACGGAAATTGATTTTAATTTTCTGTTATCTGTGCAAAGTTACGAAATTAATCATAATTCATTAATCATAATTCATTATTTTTTCCGTGAACAGCGTTAAACCAAAGAAATTCTTAGGCCAGCACTTTCTTACCGACCTCAGTGTGGCAAGTCGCATTGCAGATACTGTGGATGCATGCCCAGATATTCCTGTGCTTGAAGTAGGACCTGGTATGGGTGTTCTTACTCAGTTTGTGTTGAAAAAGGACAGGGAGTTCAAGGTTGTGGAGATTGACTTTGAATCAGTGCCATATCTTCATGAACATTTCCCTGAGCTTGGTGACAATATCATAGAGGGGGATTTCCTGCAGATGAATCTTGAAACAGTGTTTGACGGTCGTCCGTTTGTCCTTACAGGGAATTATCCATACAACATCTCATCTCAGATTTTCTTTAAGATGGTTGAAAACAAGAATCTTATACCATGTTGTACGGGTATGATTCAGAAAGAAGTGGCAGAACGTATGGCGGCAGCTCCTGGAGGTAAGGCTTATGGTGTGCTGAGTGTGCTGATTCAGGCGTGGTATGATGTTGAGTATCTGTTTACTGTGAACGAGAATGTGTTCAACCCGCCCCCAAAGGTGAAGAGTGCAGTTATTCGTCTCACTCGCAACGGAAAGGATAGTCTTGGATGTGATGAAAAACTATTTCGACGCATAGTGAAAACAGTGTTCACCATGCGTCGAAAGATGATGCGAAATGGAATGAAGCAGATACTTGGCAAGGATTGCCCAATGCTTGCTGATGAGTTGTTTTCAAAACGTCCTGAGCAGCTTTCTGTTCAAGATTATATTGATTTGACTAATAGGGTGGACGAAGAGTTGAAGGGTAGAGAGTGAGAGTGGCAGTGGCTCGCATTCGTTATCTTTCATCCTTTCAAACATTTCATCATCTCTTTTGCCGCTCTTTCTGACGCACCCGGTCCGCCGAGGATGCGATTCATTCGTTCATAGTCATCAAGCATCTTCTGTCTTCTTGAACCTTCAGGAAGAATGTCACGAAGGTGCTTGATGACATTTTCTTTTGTCATCTGGTCTGCCACCAGTTCCTGGACAATCTCTTCGTTGATTACAAGATTGACAAGTGAGATGTATCTGACTTTAAGCAATACTCCTCTGAGCCAAGAGAAGAATTTGCCGGCAGTAAGATAATAGCATACAACTTGAGGCACTCTGAGTATTGCTGTTTCAAGTGTAGCTGTGCCTGATGTGACAAGTGCAGCGCAGGATTCTTGCAGGATTTCGTATGTTTGTCCAAAGCGTATTTCAACATCAATTCCTTGTGGTATGAATCTTTTATAGAAATCAACGTCAATGTTTGGGGCTCCTGCAATAACAAGTTTGTAGTCTTTGAATGTTGAGGCAGCCTCAAGCATCATGCGCAGGTTATCTTTTATCTCTTGGCGTCGGCTGCCGGCAAGGATGGCAATCTGCTTGTTGTTGGAAGTTGTGATGCTTTTGCCTTCTTGTACACCTTTGTAAACGGCGTCCACACATGGGTTGCCAACATAGTGTATAGGGTAGTGTCTGTCTGCAAACCATTCAACCTCAAAAGGTAAGATAGAGAAGAGTTCGTCAACATCTCTGCGTATGTTTTTAATGCGATACTCTTTCCATGCCCAAATTTTCGGACTTATGTAATAGTAAACCTTGCTAATCTTATGCTTGTGTACATATTTGGCAATGTCGAGATTGAATCCGGGATAATCGATTAGGATTACAACGTCTGGATTCCACTTTGCTATGTCCTCCTTGCACTTACGCATATTCTTCAATATGGTAGGCAGATGGAGTAGCACAGGTATAAAGCCCATAAAAGCGAGTTCGCTGTAATGCTTAACCAATGTGCCTCCTACTGCAGCCATTTTGTCACCGCCATAAAAGCGGAATTCTGCCTCTGCGTCTTCCTTTTGTAAAGACTTCATGAGATTTGAGGCGTGAAGGTCGCCAGATGCTTCACCTGCTATAAGATAGTATTTCATCTTGAATAGTCAAATATTCAACTTTAGCAAATCTTAGATCGCTAATCGTATGGAGTTAAATGGAATTAAATATCTATCGTTTTGTTTTTTCCAAAATGCGCAGAGCGTCTAAAGCTTCATACGCAGTCATGTCGATATGTATTGGCGCAACTGCGGTATAGCCATTTTGGTATGCCCAAGAGTCGCAATCTTTGTCATCCTTATTGTATGGCTCATAATACCCTGCAATCCAATAATATTTGCCGCCATGTGGGTGTGTTCTTTCTTGCCATTCTTCTTTCCAGTCGCCTAACCCCATTTTGCAGACCTTTATTCCTTTTAGATTTTCTGTGTCAGGAGTATTGACGTTGAGACATACCCCCAATGGGAGTCCATTGTCAAGAACCATCTGTATGATGCTTTCTACGTGCTTCTCCATATATGAGAAATTGGCGTTAGCAGCTAATTTCCCGCTTGAGAAGGCAATGGAAGGTACTTTCTTGATACATCCTTCAAGAGCAACGGACATGGTGCCGGAGTAGTGAGCGTTGATGGCGCAGTTGTCGCCATGGTTAATACCGCTGAGTACGAGGTCTGGCGTGCGGGGTAGAATCTTCTCAAAAGCCATCTTGGTGCAGTCGTCAGGAGTTCCGCTGCATGACCAGATTATGAGACTGCCTTTGTCGTCGTGAGCGGCTTCTTCTTTTATGAATGTGTTTCTGACTGGCGTATGGCTGCTGATGCTCATGCTTGAGCCGCTTCGCCCGCCGTCGGGAGCAACAACACATACATCGCCAAATTTTCTTGCAATCTCAGCCAGCTGAATTATGCCCTGAGCATTGTATCCGTCATCGTTGCTTATGAAAATGAGTTTTTCCATTGTAATATTACTTTTCGACAACAAATTTACTAATTTTCTTTGTTATAACTGCGTGGATGTGCTGAAAAACATCTTTACGATAAAAAAAATGCAGATAATCTTTGTGGATTCAATAAAAAGCAATAACTTTGCATCGCAATTCAGAACAAGGGGTTCTTGATGTATGGATTGCTGAAATAATTGGGATATGGTGTAATTGGCAACACAACAGATTCTGGTCCTGTTTTTCCTGGTTCGAGTCCGGGTATCCCAACAAAAAAAGCTTCAAAGAATTCTTTGAAGCTTTTTTTGTTTCCAGTTTTCATTTCCCGCTATTTCTTTCCCAAAAGATGCCATCGGCATAACCTTGTATCTTCTTGTCGCTTTCTGCGTTTATAAGTCGTTTTGCACCCCATAGACAATACTCTTTATTTATTTCTATGCCACAGAAATGACGGTTTAGTTTTCGTGCGACAACAGCACTTGTCCCGCTTCCGAGGAATGGGTCAAGAATGTAGTCACCTTCTTTTGATGAGGCAAGGATGAGCTTGGCATATAGCTTTTCAGGCTTCTGAGTAGGATGATCGGTGTTTTCTGGCATAGACCAGAATGGAATGCTGATGTCGTCCCAGAAGTTGGAAGGGTATGTGATTCTGAAATTTCCGTCTTCAGTTTCACACCAGTCTTTTGGTTTGCCTTCTGTTCTGTATGGGGCGATAACTTTCCTTTTCATCTTTACGGATTCGACATCAAAATAGTAGTCGTTCTTGTTTTTTACTGCAAACCAGATGTCTTCCATCCCATTTTTCCAGTTAGTCTTCGCTCCTCTTCCTTTCTCTCTCTGCCAAGTGATTCGGTTTATTATGGTAAGTTTCTCTTCGATAACTCTTTGCATTGATGAACTGCATTTCCAATCACCGCACATATACAGAGAGCCATTTGGTTTGAGCTTGTCGCAAACCTTGTAAAACCAACTGCGCAAGTAGTCTTCGAACACATCACTTTTCATTGACGAGAACTTCAATCCATGGAAGTTTTTGTCAAGGTTGTAAGGAGGGTCTATGATTATGAGGGAGAAAAAATCATTTGGAATGTTATCCAAGCAATCAAATAAATCCCCGTTGATAATCATGTCGTCCTGGAATGATTTTCTGAGGTCATCGCATGAGTATATGAGAGATTCCAATCCCTCTGTCTCTGCTTGCGTGATTGAGAGTGTTCTGTTCCTTCCCGCTCTTTTCTTTTTGTCTTCTCCCATAGATGTTAAGTATGTATTATGTATTTGTTTGAGTGAGGTGTGAAAGTAGGCGCTCATATAATAATCCATGAGGCCCTGCTTTTAAGTAGTCGTTTTTTTTCCATTGCGTAACGCTCCAATCATACCAAGTATAAGTATCACGGCTCCTGCTATTCCCATCATAGTTATCTTTTCGTTGAGGATGATAGAACCAGCAAGCATTGTGATGAAACTTTGTAGATAGATATAATTAGAGGAGTGAACCGCTCCAAGCTGTTTCATCACCCAGTTCCATAGAAGATAGCCTGCGGTTGATGCTATGAAACCTAAAAATAGCAGATTGGATAAAACTACAGGCTGAAATAATATGTCGATGTCGAAAGAAAGCGGGGTGATGAATATGAAATAGAGTAAGATGGTCAGAAGTCCGTAGGCAAAGACTTTTCTGGTGATGAAATCCGAACTATAGCGTGACATTACTCTCCTCATTAACAGCGAATAAAAGGCCCAAGTTGTTGATGCTGCTAATGCGAGCATGTCTCCTTTGGGATTTAGATGAAGCACTAACTGACCATTAAGCACGACAAGCACCACACCAGCAAATGCTATGAACGAAGAGATTATCTGTTTGGCTTTCATCCTTTCGCTTTTATAGAATAGGGACACAACAAGCATTGTTACCAAAGGGGTAGTACTTACAAGTATGCTGACATTTGATGATGTGGAGTATGTCAGAGCCATATTTTCGGTTAGGAAATACAGCGAACCTCCCATAACTCCCATCCCTAAAAGTGCAAGCTCGTCCTTTATGCTGTCAGCCCATAGCCTCTTGTGTGAGATTATGAGCATGCAAATATATGCTATAGAGAAACGGTATAAAAAGATGTCCGCAGGCTGTAGGCTGGAGTTGAGTAACACTTTGCTGCTAACAAATGTGGTGCCCCATATAGCTATAACAATTATAGCCCCTATATGTCCGTATATTCTTTTTGTCATCACTAATTCTAACGAAGCACCACATTGGTCAGTTCAATGCGGTGCTTCTTTATAATGTAGTTGTTGAAAATAAACGAAAGCAATTGCAAGCTAAATGAACATCCAATAGCTGACAAGAATAACATGCTGCTGAATGTCGCTGTAATTATTGCTCAGCATCCGTAGGCTCTAAGAATGTGAATTGACAGCTTGGACTCTTTGCTGCAGGGAACTGTGAACGAGGGTCAATGTCATCACGAGATTTCAGATGGTCGATGATGCGATTATATGCATCCATTGCGCTGATGGCTTTGAGACGGGCGCGGAATCGAGTGTCAACATACTGGCATTTGCCATTTCTGTCTGTGAGCACACGCTTGAAAGTTATTACTCCATCCCACCATCCGATTTTTTGCTCGTTGAGAGCTTCCAAGATGCTCTTCTTCTTGTCAGCCATCGACATCGGTCTTTCCACTTTCTGCTCTTTGCGATTAGCCTCTTCTATTTTGAAGTCTTCAAGAGTCTCTGCTTCAGTCTTAAGGAAAAGGACGTAATTAGAGAAGCTCACTTTCAGACGGAAAGGGTATAAGTTGGAGGATTTTAAGAATGTTGTTATTCTGTTTGCTGTGTTTGACTCAAGTTTGATATCACCAATGCTGTTGAGAAAATCTATAGATTCTTCAACAGATTTAGCCACACATTCATGGTCAAAATATCTTACATATAAATTCATTGTGATTAATACTTTTTCGGAATTTCTAAATAAAGTCTTTTATCAAAGTTTTGTTGGGGATTGGTTGAGATATGAATATCTTTCGGTTAAGTTATGACTCCTAACAAGTTATATATAGCCTATTGGCAAATATGCTTTGCAAAGATACTGTAATTCTTTGAGACAAAGAAAGGTATTATGTTTTTTTTTTGTTTTTATCATTACTTATGGGGCGTGTATGTGCTTTTTATCTTCCATTCTGATGGATAGAGGTTGTTAGCCCTGCTGCCAATGTTCTTGACAAAACCGAGTGGATGGCCTTTGAAGGTGATAAGAACATATCCAACTTTCACATCAGCGTCGAGCTGTATGGCTTCTGTACGCAGATATGCTATAGCTTGGTTGTAGTCTATTTCGTGTGTTACGAAAGCTTCTCTGTTGAGGCTGTTGCTCAAAGCTAAACTGTGACATGGCTGAAGATTTTTGCCTTTTATCGTTGCGATGTCTATGCCTGCATGAACAACTCTAACAGTTTGTCTTGCCTGTTCGAGTAAGTCTGTGTATGTGGTAGGGAAAGCGTGGAAAGTTTCATCTTCTTGGTATATGGTAAATTGGTTTGAATCCTTTATCCACGCATTTATTTCTTGAGGTGTCTTTTTTGTGCTGTTTCGGTTGTTGCCGTTTTTTGAACCTTTGTCCTTTTTCTTGTTTTTTTTGCTTGAATTGGCAAGCGTATAGCTATTATTGTAATCATCGCTTTCTGCGTCTTGGCATTCTCTTGTTTTTTTACGCAGAACAGAGATGAAGAATCCTTCTCCTCGCGACTTGCTTGGGAAGAAATGTGTGTTTTTATCTGTCAAGCCCCATTCCTTATTTGGGTTGCATGACAAAATCTCTGCTCCGAGGTTATCAGCAATCCATTCCACAGTCTCTTCGTCTTCGTGAGGATTGTATGTGCATGTGCTGTAGATGAAAAGTGCGTCATCCTTTAGAGTTGGCCAGATGTCTTGAGCTATCTCTCTCTGCCTTTTCCAACATGTCTCTACATTGTCTAGGCTCCACTCGTCAATAGATGCAGGGTCCTTGCGAAACATACCTTCTCCCGAACAAGGTGCATCACATATTATTAAATCAAAAATTGGCCCAAGTGGCTGAAAGTCTTTGGCGAAGCTGTTGGTGACGATGCAATTCGGATAGCCCCATTTTATGAGATTCTCAGCAAGGATGTTTGCCCTCTGACGCATCACTTCGTTAGCGAAGAGGAGCGATCCTTTTGGCAGCATAGACATGGTTAGCGTGGATTTCCCTCCAGGGGCAGCACATAAATCCAATGCTACGATAGGAGTGCTATTATTTTTTTGAAAATGCTGTTTTAGAATATGGCTGAGAAACATTGACGACGCTTCCTGTACATAATAGCATCCAGCATGAAGAAGAGGGTCGAAAGTGAACTGTGGACGTTCATTTAGGTAATAGCCGTTTTCACACCAACTTACTTTCTCTGCATCTTTGGTGTAATCTATTTCTTCGTCAGAGATTTTGTCTCTGTTTATCCTGATGCTTGTTGGTGACTGACCATTTATAGCCTCAGCAAGTTTTGTGTATTCTTCCTTGCCAAGGTAATTTGTCATTTCTTTTTCAAAATCTGATGGTAGTTGCATCTTATGGTATCAGTGAAACTAGCAAAATGCTGCTGTATTATTATTTTCTTTCAAGATTGATGAATGCATATCGATGCTGATGCTTCTCGTCTATCTCATGCTCTTCATGAAGTGTCTCTTTCCATTCATCGTAGTTAATTTCGGGAAAGAAGGTGTCTGCTTGAGACGGTGTGTCAAAAATGTATGTCAGACATAAACGGTCTGCTAAAGGATATGCCTCCTTGTAAACCGAAGCACCACCTATAATGAATATTTCATTCTTGTCACCATCTTCGTTTTTGCATGATTCGAGTGCTGCTTCTAAAGTAGGGTAGAGGTCCGCGCCAGGGAAGTCTTCTGGCTTTCCTGTCTTTGAAAGGACTATATTTCTTCTGTTAGGAAGAGCGCCTTTAGGAAGACTTTCAAATGTGCGCCTGCCCATAATTATTGTGTTACCAGTTGTGAGAGATTTGAATCTCTTTAAGTCGTTTGGCAACCAATAAATTAACTTGTTTTCAAAGCCTATTGCGTTGTTCTCTGATATAGCAACAATAATAGAAATCATATTCTTGTAAGTTGTGTTCGGATTTTTTAAATTTCAAGTATCTATCCTGCTGTGTGTTACACTATGTCTTTTTATACAGAAACAGTAGCTTTTATGTGTGGATGTGGGTCGTATTCAACCAATTCAAAATCCTCGTATTTGAAGTCAAATATATTTTTAACTTCAGGATTTATCTTCATCTTTGGCAACTTGCGTGGCTCTCGAGTAAGCTGTAGATTTGCTTGGTCTATATGGTCGAGATACAGATGTGTGTCTCCAGTTGTGTAAACAAAATCACCTGGTTTCAAATTGCAAACTTGAGCCATCATCATTGTAAGTAATGCGTATGAAGCTATATTAAATGGCACGCCTAAGAATGTGTCTGCACTTCTCTGATAGAGCTGGCAGCTCAATTTGCCATCTGCCACATAAAATTGGAAAAGAATGTGACATGGTGGAAGATTCATGTTTTTGATATCTGCAACATTCCATGCAGAGACAATGAGTCTGCGTGAGTTTGGATTGTTTTTTATCTGTTCGATAACTTCTGTTATCTGGTCAATATGCCCGCCGTCATAGTCTGGCCATGAACGCCATTGGTATCCATATATGTGTCCAAGGTTACCATCTTCGTCTGCCCACTCGTTCCAAATGCGTACACCTCTTTCTTGTAGCCATTTAGCATTCGTGTCTCCTTGCAGAAACCACAGCAGTTCATAAATGATAGATTTCAAGTGTAACTTCTTTGTTGTCAGAAGTGGAAAACCTTCTTCGAGGTTGAAGCGCATCTGATTGCCAAATACTGAGATAGTGCCAGTGCCAGTTCTGTCTCCTTTCTTTGTTCCTTCTTTTAATATGCGGTTTAGAAGATCTAAATATTGTTTCATGATTTTCTTGTTGTTATTTTTGGCAAAGATACAAAAAAAAAGCGACTTACACGTGTAAGTCGCTTTTTTTATATAAATGATTGTTAATCCTGCTGCTTATTTGCAGAGTAAACAATCTTAAGTGCGTAAGCTTTACGAAGAACCTGCTTTACGTCTGTGATGATACCCATTGGAGTACCACGGTCACACTTGAGTGAAACAGCGAACAATGGCTTGTCTGCCTCAGTAAGCTGATTACGCTCCTGGAACACATAGTCGTAAACCTCATTTGGCTCTGCGTACTTGTCGTTAAGCTGAATACGGTGAGCAGTACCGAACTGTCCTCTCAACGCATCTGTTGGCTGACCAATGTACATGAAAGAAGTACAAGACTTACGAGCAAGTTTTTCAAGCTGAGTACCAATTGGCTTGTCAAACTTCACTTTCAATGTTACCTCACGCATGGTTGTTACCATCATGAAGAAGAACAAGATTGTGAAGATCAAGTCAGGGAGAGATGATGTATTCATCTCAGGCATTTCTCTGCCACCACCTTTGTTAAATCTACTCATAATTTATTTTCCTCCATATTGCTTTGGCTCAGCCTCTGAAATCTTCTGTGGATAAACTTCACGGATAGCTTCCTGCTGCTCCTTCTTGAGGAATTCGTACTTAAATCCGAATTCTTCTTTTGCAAGTTCATCACGAAGTTCATTATAGGCTGCAACAAGCGCATCCTGTACTGCGAAGTAAACTCCGTAATCAGTACCGCGGTCTGTCTGAACAGAGATTACGTGGTTTTCTGTAACCATCATAGTCTTGCCGCCGAGACCCTTAATCTTCTTAGCTTTGAGCTCTGGAAGATTTGGCTTGTTTTCCTCGTTCTTAATAAACACTTTAGCTCTCTCCTTTACATCCTGAACGGTACAATAATCGTCACCGATAAGGAGGTAGTTATCCTTGTTGATACGGATGTTAAGAATATTACGCTCTTTTACTTTGATTTCGTTATTCTTTTCTTCATCCTCAGGTGGCTTTGGCAGCGTACGCTGAAGTCCCTGGTCTGTATCCATAGATGTTGTTACAAGGAAGAAGATGAGCAACATGAATGAGATATCTGCTGTTGAACTGGTATTCAGTCCCGGCATTTTTCTTTTCTTTCCCATATTATTTGCTCTGAGTTAAAGTTACTTACTTCTTGTTATTTACCATAGAGAACGCAGTTGCAATAATTGTAACGATTGTAAGTACAAGAATTGAAACCATTGATGCGTCTGTCATAATGATGTCTGTTGGATCGTTCCAACCCTTACCATTGATAAGAAGCTGCTCATCCTTGCCAGCAACACCGATTGCAACACCGATTACAACTGAAACGATGCATGTTCCCCATGCGATAAGACCTGTCTTGCTGAGAAGACCTTTATCTTCATTCTTAGACTTGTTACCACCATTGATTGCTGTGTAAATGACAGCACCAACTGTTGCAACAGCAGCACCTGCGATGAGTGCGTATGTCCAGCAAATAAGGAGGTCTGTCAACTGTGGGTCGTTGAACTTAGGGTTTTCCTCGTATGGTGTGTCGTAACCAATTAAGAGGAAGAGTGCAGTTACAACAAGGCTGATTCCGATGAGAGCCCAGAGAACGATTTTAGAAACCTTCTCGACCTTGTCCTGTGCACATGTTATTTGTGTATTATTCATTTCTTTTTCTCCTTTAAGTTAATAATTAGTTTGTGACTCTATATGATAGTCCTCTAATTACTTCTTGTTGCTGTACTTTGCAACGATGTCAAGGAGAGAAATAGTAGAGTCTTCCATCTTAGCTGTAAGACCTTCGATCTCAGCGAGGATGTAGTTGTAGAATACCTGAAGAATGAGGGCAACGACGATACCGAAGATTGTTGTCAAGAGGGCAACCTTCATACCTCCTGCTACGACTGTTGGAGAGATATCACCTGCAGCCTGGATATCATCGAATGCCTGCACCATACCGATCACAGTACCAAGGAATCCGAGAGATGGAGCCATACCGATGAAGAGTGTGATCCATGAACAACCGTTCTCAAGTTTAGAAGCCTGAACTGCGCCGTATGCAACAACTGACTTCTCTACTGCGTCAGCACCGTCATCGAGACGAGTAAGACCCTGATAGAAGATAGATGCGATAGGGCCGCGAGTATCACGTGCAATTGACTTTGCTCCTTCGAGGTCACCCTTCTTGATGAGAGCTTCTTCTACGTCCTCGATAAGCTTAACTGTGTTAACCTTTGAAAGTGCGAGGTAGATGATACGCTCGATACAGAATGCAAGACCGAGGATGAGGGCTACTGCTACGAGTGCCATGAAGCCTGCAGAACCTTCGATGAACTTTGTCTTGATTGTCTTGTACATACCAGCTTCAACTGGTTCAGAATCTCCTGTTGAAGCAGCTTCTTCTACTGGAGCTGCTGCAGAATCTACTGCTGCTGAATCAACCTGCTCTGTAGCTGCGCTGTCAGCAGCCTCGTCCTGAGCTGATACTGACTGTGTCATACCAAATGTAAACACACCCATCAATGCAACGATTGCAAAAATTTTTTTCATTGTGTTGAAAATTTTAAGATTAATAATTATTTAATTTAATTTTTCTCTTATTTATAATAGTTATAGTATCAAAATGTCTTTTGTGTTTTCTTTCCATTAACGAGAAATTCTTTTCTCTCTTCCTGCGGAGAGAGCGAGATTCGAACTCGCGAAGCGCTTTTGACGCTTACACGCTTTCCAGGCGTGCCTCTTCAGCCACTCGAGCATCTCTCCTTTACAGGAAATGGTCGAAAAATCGACTTTTTTGAGTGGCTTCTCGCGTATTCGCGGACTCCACACCTATAATTGGTCACAAAAATAATGATTTTTTTATTACCAATTGAAAATAATTGTGGGAAACTTTCATTTTTCAGTGAAAAAAGTCAGTTTTTTGAATACTTCGGCTGTATTTGCAGTCGTTTTCTGTGCAATATCGTTAAAATCCGTATTGAATATTTCGCTGAGTTTCTCTGCTACGAATTTCACATACGCACTTTCGTTTCTTTTCCCTCTATTTGGTGTCGGAGCCATGTACGGTGAATCTGTTTCGATGACTATTCTTGAGAGTGGTACTGCTTTTTCTATGACGTTTGGAAGATTAGATTTTTTAAATGTCAGCACTCCTCCTATTCCCAGTTTGAAATTTGGGAAAGTCAGCAGTTCACAAGCTTCTTCTTCCGTACCAGTGAAACAGTGGAACACGCCGCTAAGCTTGTTTTTGTCGTGCCTGCTTAGTATCTCCATCATCTCTTTGTGTGCATTTCTGCAATGTATCATCAGTGGCAGGTCATATTTTTCAGCCCATCCGATTTGTGTCTCAAATGCATCTATCTGTTCTGCCTTATGTGTGTCGTCCCAATAAAGGTCTAATCCAATTTCTCCTATAGCGATGGCTCCTGAAGGTATAATCATTTTTTCAAGTTCTGCAAGTGCATGGTGATAATCTTCATCCATTATGTTTTCTGGGTGAAGACCTATCATTGGGTATAGATAGTCGGGGTGTGACTTGCAAACGCTGATAAGATGTGGAGTGTCTTTAAGACATATTCCTGGTATGAGGATTTTTCCTACTCCTGCATCCTTTGCTCTTTGGAGTGTTTCTTCCAAGTCATCGACAAAGTCTTCCGTGTCGAGGTGTGAATGTGTGTCTATCAGCATTTCTATGTTATGTGGTAAATGAATTTAGAAGTGTTTTAGTTTTTTGAAAGATACAAAAGTAGCGCAATTTGTATTTCCTCTTTTATCGCCAGTTAGTATTTGCGACCTAATAGTCTGTTGGCGAAAGCTCTTAACTCTTGCTTTTTCTCCTCGTCAACTTTAATCTTGTCGAGGCTTTTGAGAGAAAGGCTGAACATTTCTTCAATTTTGCATTGAGTGAGTCTGTCAATCTGGAGGCTGTTATAAATATGTGTTACGGCAGCGATTTTTTTGTCAGGATTAGCATTTTTGTCTGCTATCCATTGAACTAATTCCTCTTTCTGGTCTTTGTTTGCTAATTGAAGGGCATTTATGAGGAGGAATGTCTTTTTGTTTTCAACGATGTCACCACCAAGTTTCTTTTTGAATAATTTTGGGTCACCATAGACATCGAGAAGGTCGTCTTGCAGCTGAAAGGCAAGGCCCATTTTTTCACCAAATTCATAAAGATTTCTTGCATCCTCTTCATCTGCTCCAGCAAGTACGCCTCCAATCTTCAATGCATAACCAAGCAGCAGGGAGGTTTTCTGTCTAATCATCTCCATATATTCGGATTCTGTCACATCATTTCGTGTTTCAAAATCCATGTCATACTGCTGTCCTTCACATACTCCAAGTGTGGCTTCGATAAAGTCAGCGAGTGCTTTCTCGTTCTTTACGCCAGCATTGAAAAGCTTGTATGCAAGGATGAGCATTGTGTCTCCAGAGAGGATGGCGGTATTGGCGTCCCATTTTTTGTGAACACAAGGATTTCCTCTTCTTACATCAGAGTTGTCCATCAAGTCGTCGTGCAACAATGTGAAATTGTGGTAAGTTTCGAGTGCTACGGCATTGTTAATGATAGACTCTACATCATCCTTGTAAAGGTTGTATGCCATGAGCATTAATACGGGTCTGATGCGTTTTCCCCCAATAGAGAGTATGTATCTTATTGGTTCGTAGAGTCTTTGCGGTTCTGCAGGGTATTGTATGTTCTCTACTTTCTTGTTTACAATATCTATGAGTTGGTCGATGTTGAACATAGTGGTGAATATGCGTGGCGTTCTATGTATATGAATTAGTGTTCTTGTTTTTATGGATGTCATCCATAAATAAGAAAGCCACACAATATATAAAATACTGTGTGGCTTGTATCATTTGTAATAAGTATTTTATTACGAGAGACGGAATGTAACAGGGAGTGTGAACTTTACACGTACTGTCTTACCGCGCTGCTTACCTGGTGTCCATTTTGGCATAGCCTGAACTACGCGGAGAGCTTCCTTGTCGAGAGCTGGGTCAACTGAGCGAAGAACCTTTGGCTCAACGATAGAACCGTCCTTGTTAACAACGAACTGTACAAGTACACGTCCTTGAATACCGTTTTCCTGTGCTGATGGTGGGTACTTGAGGTTCTTTGTGAGGTAAGCCATAAGAGCCTTGTCACCACCTGGGAATGATGGGTTCTGCTCTACAACTTCGAAAATCTCACCCTCATCGCTCTCTTCCTGAACAGGTGCTGGAGGACCTGCCATGACAGGACCAGAAACGTGAGATACAGGACCAGAGATTGCTTCGTGAGTGTCCTCTGAAGTCTGGATTGTCTCTTCTTCAATCTCAGTGCTGTTGTCCACGATGTCGAGGATTTCTGCCACCTTAGGAGCGTCAGCTGGTGGTGGAGGAGCCTGAGTGAAGATAGGCTGAGTGATTGGGACGATTTCCTCTTCTGCTACGACTGCAGCAGTAGTGAAGACCTCTGAAGTCTCAATGTACTCACGAGTAGTGTACTCGAAGCAAGCGAACATTGTTGCGAGGGCAACGATATAGCCGATAAGCATACCTGTGCCTTTCTCACCTTCGAGATCCGCTTTTTTTGATTTTTTTACTTCCATAGTTTATATTTATTTTTTAGTTAATTCAACTAAATGTGTCGTGTGCTTTTAAGGCACTTTGCTATTTGAGGCAAAAGTAATACATTTTTTTGATTCAATCGATAAAAAAGAATGAATTTTTATTAAAAGATAGTGATTTTCTTTCTTTAAAAACCATTTCTATTCCATTTTTGCAATACTTCTTATGTAAATGTCTTGCTGTGGGAATGGAATTTCGATATTATTCTTGTTGAGCACTTCATAGATTTTTTCTTTAACCAAGCAGGTGAAGGTGATTTTTTGATCGACAAGAATCCAAGCCACGAAGAACAGATCCACAGAGCTTGCTCCAAAGTCGGAGAATGCCACAGATATAGGATTTTTTGGATTCACAATATCTCTGCCGTCCGCAGTTTTTACACACAGCGGTCTTACTTCGTCGAGAATCAGCTTTCTCACTTCATCCACATTCGTACCGTAGGCGACACCGAAAGGAATCTTTGTGAGTTCGTATTGATGATTTCTTGTGAGATTCTTGAAGTTCTTATTGAAGAGTTCTGAATTGAGGATTGCAACAACGCTGCCATCAAGAGTGACAATCTGTGTGCTTTGATAGGTTATGCTGTCAACTTTTCCTATCATTCCGTCGCATTCGATATAGTCACCGACTCTCACACGACCAGTCATAAGCGAGATACCATAGAAGAAGTTTTCGAGAAGACTCTTTGATGCAAAACCCATACCAGTCGAGAGACCTCCTGTGACAACAGCGATACCAGTGCTTGGTACATCGAGCATAAGAAATCCGATGATAATGTAAATGCCCCAGGTAAGCAGCGCAATAAGGTTTTTCGACAGGGTGGTGTTTAAATCTTTATTTCCTTTGTTTCTTCTATAGCGGAACCACAATGAGCGTATCAGATAGTTGATATACTTGAACACAAAGAAAAGGGCGGCGATAAGGCTCAGTTTGAAAGCCGACGCATCCATTATACCTTTTATTTTATATTCTTTCACAAACCAGTCCATACAGAGGTCTCTGAGGTCGAAAATGTCTGCTGCCCATAAGATGCTGAAGATGATTGAATATACGGCGCATACAGGTACCAGAGCATGGTTTATGAAATCATAAAACCATGTCTTGTCGATGAAATCTCCTCGTTTCATCCTGAATATCACCTGTCCGTCGCTGACATGGCTGCCGTAAGCTTTTTTTATCCTTTTCTCTAAGACGCGTGTCTCATACATCTCCATCAGGTCATAGCAGCATATTATAGTTGTGATGGCAGCAAGCTGGAATGTCCACCATATCATAATTTGTACAGCCATGAGGGTGAAGCCTACGAAAGCGAGTATGCAAGAGCACAGCATTGCTATCGATGATATATTGCAGAATAATCTGTCGTGTGTTGGCACCTGCTTGCTGTATTTATGCGTTGTGATGAACTGCCATATAGTGAAAATGAGCAATATAGGTGGGAATATCAGATTTACCAATGCGTTTGGTATCAATATGATACGGAAGCAGATGACGGTGATGGATGTTATAATGAAAGGTGCATAAACTTTGGCGCCATTTCTTATCTGCTCGCCATTAAGGCGTATGACAAGTGACAGGTAAATGACCTCCATAAGCCATGCGGTCTCTATCATCAGCCCTGTTGCCATGAGCATAAGGTTGTGGTGGATGAAGAGCCTAAGCACCATCACCACAATGGCGAAGATAAAGATTGCCAGCGACATGATGAATAGAGGACGCTTCTGGTAGAATGTCTTTGTGCGTAGTTTCTTAGGGATGCACCATTTGAATATGGCGAGGCTTATCAGTGTGGCTATGAGTATATATACGAGCATGAAGACGCTGGCGAAGCCGACTATTGGTCCGCGCCATTCTGACCTGTACTTCTCCACCTCGCCCGTAGTTTTGTTCACCTCTTCAAGGGTGTAATATTTCTGTGCAAAGTCTTTCTGCATCCATTGCCATCTGAAAGGTATGGACATGAGAATCTTGAAGTAGTTTGTTCCTGGGTTTATGAATATGCTTTGTTGCAGAGCTTTGTATTTCTCTTGTGCGTAGTCATGCAGCTTTGCCACACGTGAGTCTAAGGTGTCGTAATGCTCGTCGTCTCTCTCTATGAGAGTGAGCATTTTTGAAAGGTTGTCGCGCAGAATAGTGGCATAGATGATGCACATCTCTCGGTCTTCAAGTCCTTGTTTGTCAAGCATGAATGGCTTGCTTGACTTCTTCTCCTTATCTTTGAATACCTCGTCTTGCTTCCTTTGAACTGAGTTTTTCTCCCTCTCTCTCTTGGCATTTTGTATGTCAATCTTTGCCTGTCCGACAGAAGGAGGCAGAAGCTGAAGCGAATAGATGAGACTGTCATATCTTGCAATTTCGCTCTTCATTGCTCCCTTTATTTGACTGAAAGGTCTTGAAGTGTTGGAGAGGTCGAAATACAGCTTTGTGGCTTCTTCGCAGGCGAAAGCCGTGTTGAAGGTGAAGTCCTGTTCTTGAGAATAGAGGATGAGACTTGTAGTCTCACATCTTTTCATATATGAGACGAGCTGCTGATGCTGGTTTTCACGCTGGGCCATCATCAGTTTGATGTTTTCTGCCTGCCTTAAGCATTTGTTATGCAGCTCTAAGCGCAAGACATGTAAAGTTTGGTTGAGGTCCTTCTCTTTCAATACTGCATGACTCTGCAGAGCGAATACTGCGAATAGCAGCAACAGTGATATGAATCTCTTCATTGTAGTCTGTAGTGGAATGGCGTCCTTGTAAACTCTTTCATTTAACAAGGATTGTTCTATTGTTATTGATAGTTATTATGTTTTAAGTAGGTGATAAAAATTGGTTTTATACAAGTTCCGCAAGCTCCACTTGTATTGGAGTTAAAGAGAAGTTGACATCAGTCATCAATCTCGACAATCTCTTGGGCGCTCTTGAAAATCGATTTTCCGATTTTCTTTGCTCTATTGTTGTCATCTACCTTGCCATGCAGACTCTCTTCTATTATGTCATCATCTGTTATTGCGTCTGCCGTTGCTTCCTCTTGGTCTTCTTCCATGAATGTTTTTATGCTGTTGCTGATAGCTCGTGAAGAATCAACCATAAATCCTTTGATGCCCTTATTCTGGCGGAATTTGTTCCATGCTCTCTTCCTCCTTATGTGTGATAGCTTCATGCCTCGTCCGCATCTTCTTGTCCATGCGGCAAACGCCTTTGCACCCTTTTGTGTCAGAGCCCACAGCTTTTTAATGGTAGGCCCAAGATGGATGAGACCTTTTATTGTTGCTTTGATGCCGATAATTATGCCGTGCCATGTAGCTATTGCGGCTATCTTGAGACCTCTGCCCGTCGCTTTCAATGCTTTTATGCACCATCTGCCGAAGTTTTTCAGGCTTCGCTTTATCCAGGCTTTTATTTTTGTGACTTTTTCTTGCGTGTTGTTGTCATGCCACCATGCAGAGAGATGTTCTTTGCCGTCTTGCAGACATTCAATGATGAAGAGGGCGAATCTGGCAATAATCTTCAAACCTTTCTGCAAGATTTTCACAAAAAGTACAAGTATAAGCTTAGCAAGCACTGCTATCATCTGAGCAGCACTTTTGTTTTCATATTCTTGCTGGAACTTCTTGTTTTCTTCGGTCATCGTTTTGTCAACTAATGTTCAATTTAAATAATGTACGAAGTTAGTATAAATGTTTTATTTTCGCAAAAATGAAATCTTAAAAGATGTTTTTTGTAGCGTTTTTATACTTGATTCTTGAATTATTAAGACTGAATATGATGTTTTGTCGTTAATTGTCTGCAAACAGAAGCAGAATGGCGATTGCAATGAAAAGCACTCCTGTTACACCATTCATCCACTGCTGGAAATGCTCGAACCTATGTGCTATGTTTTTTGCTTTGTCGTATGTCTTCGACATTATCCATGCCATGACAGCCACAGGAATGCTTGATGCTAAGCCAAAGACTACTGGCACAGCAATTCCTATGCTTGATGTCATGCTTAGTGGTATCATTATGCCGAAATAGAATATTGCGCTTTCTGGGCAGAACGCCATAGCCAGTGTCATTCCTAATAGCAGCGAACCTAAAGGACCGTTTCTTTTAATCAGTCGTCCGCTGTTATGGCAGTCGTCGCCATGATGGTGGTGATGGTGGAATGCTCTGAAAATTAAGTATATGCCTATTGCTGCTATTATGTATGGAAGGAAAAACTCCGCTTTTGCAAGAGCATTTTGTAGTCCTGACACATTCTTGCCGCCGCCGATGAGGCACATGGTAACCCATCCCAGCACGATATAGGTTACAGATCGTCCAAGAGCGTATATTATGCCGTCCTTGAGTGTTTTGTTATTTTTGTATTCATACGACAAGGCGCTGATGCTGATGGCGAGCTGGCAGGGGTTGACAGCAACAATTATTCCAAGCACAAATGCAGTCAACAGGGGAAAATCTGTTGACTGCATCAGGTGCTTTATTATGTCGATGATGTTTAGCTGCATAGCATAAGGATGATGACCTGAGCGGTGATGATTCTCAAGAACATCGAAAGAGGGTAAACAGTAGAGTATCCCACTGATGGTATGCCGTTGTTTGCTGTGGCAGAACTGAAAGCCAAAGCAGGTGGGTCTGTTGTGGCGCCGCTCATGATACCCATAAGGAGAAAGTAGTTCATGTTCCACTTCATTCTTGCAAATACTGCCATAGCGATGAGAGGCACGACGGTGATGATGAATCCCATCCACACATAATGCACACCTCCGTTCAGTACGGTGTCAACGAAGTTGCCGCCTGCCTTGATGCCTACGCTGGCAAGGAAGAGCACGAGACCGATATCTCTGATCATCAGCGAAGCAGAGTTTGTTGTGTAAGCAACGAGCTTGAGCTTATAGCCGAAGCGGCCGAGGAGTATGGCGATGATGAGCGGACCGCCAGCAAGACCGAGCTTCACTGGCATAGACATACCAGGTATCTCTATAGGGAGCATACCGAATATTATACCCACAAGGATTCCTACAAACAAAGTGAGAAGGTTTGGCTTGTCAAGCTGCTGCTTCTTGTCGCCAATCTTGATTGCAAAGCGTTCTACAGCATCTCCAGGACCTACTACCGTGAGCACGTCGCCGACTTGAAGGATGACGCTTGGGCTGGCAAAAAGTTCGATACCCGAACGGTAGATGCGAGTGACATTCACTCCGTACATTGAGCTTGGATGTAGGTTGCCGAGAGTCTTTCCGTTGATGTCTTCTTTTGTCACAGTGAGTTTCTTTGACTCCATAGGCACATCCTGCTGATCCCATTCTATCTCAACAACATTGCCGATGAATGCCACGATGGCTGCAGCGTCTTCCTCTGCGCAGACGATGAACAGCTTGTCACCATTGCTCAGCAGAGTGTCTCTTGTTGGCACCTCTACATGTCCGTTATGAAGGATTCGAGAACAAACAAAGTCACGCCCGACAAATCCGCGTATCTGAAGAATTGTCTTCTCTGCGATAGCTGCGTTTGCCACCTCTACTGTCATGAGGTGAGGCTTTACGGCTGCTGCGTTGTTCTTCTTGTTGAAATTGTCAAGCTCGTTCTGGAAATTGATTTTAAATAATATACGGATGAAGATAATACTTCCGATGATGCCTACAACACCAAGAGGGTAGGCGCAGGCATAGCCGTTTGCTATGACTGGCACACCGCCTTCTATCGGATTCACCTGATTGATTTGTTCGAGAGCGGCGTTGGCAGCACCAAGACCAGGGGTGTTGGTGACAGCTCCGCAGAGTGTTCCCACCATCATTGGCAGATTGTTTGCAGCAGGTATGAAATTGCGCAAGCCATAGTATAGGGCAAGCATAACGATGATGTTAAGCAATACCACGCCGGCAGCGATGCCGTTAGCCTTGAGACCTCCCTGTTTGAGAGATGTGAAGAAAGATGGGCCAACCTGCAATCCAATGCTGAATACGAACAAGATGAGTCCAAAGTCCTGTGTGAAATTGATTACTGCGACATTCTCCTCTATGCCGCCTCTCATCAAGAGGTCGCCAACTAAGATGCCGACAAACAGAATCCATGTAACACCGAGCGATACGCCTTTGATTTTAATCTTGTTTCCTAAAAAAACGCCTACAGAGATGACAAGTGCGTATAATATCACTGTGTGAGCCACTCCGCCTCCTGTTTTGAATAAATCAATTATCCAATCCATAACTTAAAATAAATCTAAAACCATAAGCTCCGAATTCTTGTATCCCGAAACTTATTTTACCTTTACTATATTTGAAAACTAAGACAAAGTTACTGCTTTTTATCTACACGAACATTCTCGATATGGAAATTTTGCACATATTCAGTATTGAAATCTGTATTTTTTGCAGTAACAGACAAATTTTGAAATGTGAAGTTGCTAAGGCGATACTGGTCGTCCTGCTTTTTCACATTGAAAAATACGTTGCAGTCGAATTTGATGTTACGCATCGTGATGTGGTCGGAGTATGACATTGGCACAGTCTCTCTTCCCTTCAGGTCATAGAATTGAGTCCATGGCGCTACGAGGATGAAGTTCTTGCCGTCGCCTTCGATGTCCTCCACAGTCACATATTCGTAAAGCTGTGGTGTGTCTGGTCGCATCTTCAGCCAGAGCAGGTTGCTGGCTTCTGACACCTTTATTCGCCTGAGGATGATGTTGTGGTCATACACCGACTCAGAGCCGAGGGTGAGGCATCCGTGGCAGAATCCGTATTCGCAGTCTTCGATGATGATGTTTTCGTTGCCTCCGTCACCCACCATCTCTGGATATTTGCTGATGTCTATTCCGTCGTAGTTTGTCTTCCAGTAGTCGGCGTATGGTCCTTTGCCTCCTTTGATGGCTACAGCATCGTCATTTACCGACATGTAGCAGTTCTTGACAAGAACATTCTTCACTACGTCGAGGTCGATGGCATCTGTTGATGGTGCCTTGACGGGTTTTTCTGGCGATGTGATTTTCAGTCGGAGAAGCTTCACGTTCTCGCTATTATATATATGTGTGGTCCAGAATGCTGAATTCTGGAGGTTCACACCGTCAATCTGCACATTCTTGCTGTTGCTCACATATACGAGTCGTGGACGCTGCTCATCTTTGTTTGTGCATTTAGGGTTCCAGCTTCTTCTCTCCCAGAAGTGCTTCCAGAATGTGAATCCATTGCCGTCTATTGTACCCTTGCCGCTGATTGTGAATCCGTCCACGCCGTCGGCATTGATGAGCGCGGAGTAGTATTTGCAGCTTTCGCCTTCCATGCGTGTGTTCACGAGAGGGTAGTCGCTTGGGTCGTTGCTGCCCATAAGCGTGCCACCGCTGACGATATGCAGATGAACGCCCTGCTTGAAGAAGAGGGCTCCGCTCATGAATGTGCCTTCGGGCACAACAATCACGCCTCCGCCATCAGCTGCCACTTTGTCGATGAGCGCCTGAAACTCCGCTGTGTGTATTCTGCCGTCGTTGACGACGCCATAATCGGTGATTTTATACTGCCTGCCGAGATTGTTGATGTTTACCTCGTCAATCTGTCTGAACCATTCGCCGATTTCCTTGCCGTCAGGCCATAAGTCAGCATTCTTTTTTGCGAAAGATGGCATGCACAGAAGTGCGCATGCCATCAAAGATATTACTATTTTCTTCATTTTCACTTGATAATCTTCTTTGTCGTTCCGTCTGAGTATTTGATGATGTTTAGTCCAGGCTGCATTTTCTCTACTTTTATGCCGCTGGCTGTGTAGATGCCTGTCACATTCTTGCTTATGTTGTCGGCTTCTGTTGTAGCGTCCTTGATGTCGGTCACCACATTTGCGCCGAGAGCCATGATGTCGTCCTCAGAGAGTATAATCCACTGCTGCTGGGTGGCTGTGTCTGCGAAGTTGAAAGCCACTGTGGTGATAGTGCCATAGCCAGTGTCCGTCATTTTGTTGGCAGCCATGGCTTTGTTGCCTGAATTGTTCCATGTGAACCAGTAGCCGTGAGTCTTGTGCTTGCCAGTGTTGTCGAGGGTGTTGATTTCCACATCTGTGCGGTCAGGCATTATCTGGAATTTCTCCCCATTGCTTGGTGACTTTGTTATTGTCTTTGCGCTGATGGATGTTGACTCATGTGTGAGATACTTGCCTGTTGATGCATTTCTGAAAGAGTAGTATCCTGTCTGTGCGTCATACTCCATCTTCCATGCTGCCGACTCGTCGATTGTCTCTCCTGCCGTAAGGAAAGGCTTCCATGCCACAGATGTTGAGTTGCGCTGGTAGAGCAGTCCGTCTCCGAGTCCGCGGTCTGCACTTTTGCACATGATGTAGTAGTTCTTCCTGTCATCATAGTTGTAGGTGTAGCCTGCAAGTCCGTTTGAGTAGCTGCTTGTAGGGCATAGTCCGTCGATGAAGAGTCCGTAGAGCAGTGCGCATCCTCCGATATATTGGAGTTCGTTGTGCTTGTCTTTGTCTGCGCCATTCACAAACCAGTCGAATGATGCGTGGTCGCCCCATCCGTGAGTCTTGTCGCCTACCATCACATATTCGTCGCTGTTCTCAAGGAAGTGGTAGATGTCGTTGGCTTCTCTGCCTTTCCACACCCAGTCATGCACGTTGGTGTCCCACCATCTGTCATGTGTGCCTACACCCACGCCGTGTCCTGTCTCGTGGATGACAGTGCCTATAGCCTGGTTGCCGGCATTAGGTCCGATGCGCATCCATCCACCGTAAGAGCAGTCAGCAGTAGGAGTCTGTGCTCCATAGTGGCCGCTGAGGTGGAAGCCCTTGATGCCTGTCCATTGGTTGAAATATTCTATTGTCTCGTCGATGGCGTTGCGGCAGCGTGTATTAGCATCCTCGCTTGGTGCGCCGCCGTCCCACGAACCTACGCATGTGCCCTTTGGGTGTGTCACAATCTTTACCTCCTCGCCGTAAGCAACGGTGTATGTCTTGTTCATGACGTATGGTCGCAGGTAATAGACTGTGCCTGATTCGAGTCCCTTGACATGAATAATTGTGCCGTTGAGGCTGAAGGACTTTTGTGTGCGTCCGTCGAGGATTGTTGGGTTGTGCTCCGTACTCCAGCACACGCCCTTCTCAAGAATGTTGTCTCCTTTGAATGTTGCGCGCATGAGAGCTTCTGTGGAGCCTGTCACAACATATCTGTTTGTCTCTGTCACCTGAGGTGCTGCGCCTTCGCCTGGAGTGGCGTTTGCGAGGTTGAAGAGAAGCAGAGCCTTTGTGAGCATTTCTATCTGCTCGTTTATCTCATCATTTGTTGCTGTGCCCTGCTCGTACATCTTGCTTGCTGCGTCAACAACAGCGGCATACTTGTCGGCATCGTTCTTTGTCTCGTCGAGCGATGTCTCTGCCTTTGTCACGGCTGTGTTGAGGTTTCTGTATGCGGAGATGCTCGCGTTAGCTTTGTCGTAGGCAGCCTGCAGCGTCTCTGCGAGCTTCACAGGGTCGTTGTCGGTAGTGTTCTGAGCTTCATCAGCTGCGGCGATAGCATTCTTCAGAGCTTCAGAATCAGCGTTGCTCATCTTTCTTTCGGCGATGATGTTTGCCTTAATCACGAGAGAGGCGAGGGTGGAGTATGCCTTTGTGTTTGCCTGTGCGTCGGCATACGCATCTTGCAGGCTGTTAGCTGCCTGGGTGAGGTCCTCCACATTATTTTTTACCGCCTCCTCAGCGTCGACTATTGCCTTCTTGAGGGTGTTGAAGTGTGCGTCATTGAGCTTCTTCTCGAGCTGTCCTTTGGCAGATTCGATGAGTGAATTGACATTCTCTGCGTCGGTAGAGAGGAAGGTGAGGCGGAAGTTGTCGCAGCATATCCAGTTGCCTGTGGCATTTGTCGCTGTAAAGCCGATGGCGACGGTAGAGGTTGAGATGGAGAAGTCCAGAGTGTAGTCAGCAGCGTCGGTGACCTCCTGCTTTGTTGTTGCCGACTTGGCGTAGATGAACGCACCAGTCTGCTTTTTTGTGTCATTCTGCTGTATGTTCTGTGCTGCTACGGTAAGGCGGTATGTGCCTTTTGGAAGGTTCTTCACCGTCTGCTTCAGAGAGGCAGAGCCAGCAGCTCCGCCTGAACTTACCCATTTCTCAAGATATACCTTCCCGCTTTTCTTTGTGAAGGAGTTGTTGCTTTGTGGAGAGAGATTTGTGCATGTCCATCCGTCTGTTCCGTTCTCCTCAAAGTTCGGATTTGCAATCTTGTATGTGACATCTGTCTGTGCTACAGCGCATGCTGCGCCTGCAAGTGTCAGCAAGTTAGTCAGTAATAGTTTCTTCATATATTGTTAGTCTTTTTCTTTGTCTTCCTCTCAAAGGGCAATTGCGCTTTCGAGTGCGAGCTTCATCATTTCTGTGAATGAGTTCTGGCGTTCTTCTGCCGTGAGTTCCACATGATTGACGAAAGAGTCGCTGATGGTGAGCAGGCAGGCTGCTTTCTTTCCGCACATATTGGCATTGTGGAAGAGGGCGAAGCTTTCCATCTCCACACAGTCACTCTTTGTCGCTTCTGCTATTTCCTCCCATGACCCTTGTGACGGGTCGCTGTAGAACACGTCGCTTGAGTGTACGATGCTCATCTTGCACTCTATGCCGAGCTCCTCAGCCTTCTGGCGTATCACATCGTTGAGCTCCTGGCTTGGCTTTATCGCCATGTCTGTACATCCGCCCTGCACCTTGGCGAAGGATGAGCGGCTGACGGCAGACTCTGCGAGAGTGACATCCATCACATTCAGCCAGTCGCGGTAGCTGCCTGCCGAACCTATGCGTATGATGTTCTCCACTCCGTAGAAGTTGTAAAGTTCGTAGGAGTAGATGCCTATGCTTGGCATTCCCATGCCACTTGCCATAACCGACACTGGCACTCCTTTGTATGTGCCTGTGTATCCGTATATGTTTCTTACAGATGTGACGAGCTTGGCGTCTGTAAGGAATGTCTCTGCGATGAACTTAGCTCTGAGTGGGTCGCCCGGCATAAGCACGGTTTTTGCGAAATCTCCAACTTGTGCTGAATTGTGTGGTGTAGCCATATAATGTGTAATTATAGTTATTCAACTTTCGCTTTCAACTTGCTCGTTTTGGGGAGTTAAAGTGGAGTTATCGCTACGCTCAGAGTTATAGAGACGTTTGCCATATACAGACATTCATCACTTTAACTCCTCTTTAACTCCACAACAAGTAAAAGCGTAACTTATATTATAGTTAGTCTATTTCTTGCAAAGATAGGCAAATTATTCTTTTGGTACAAAGATATTATGAAAATTGTTGGCGTTGGAGCAGAATAAGTAATGGTGAAATAATAACTTTGGAAGATTTGGCTTGTATTTTTAGGCTATTTTGTCCTAATGAAGAAGGAGTGATGCGGGCATCATGACCTATGAATTGGGGCAAAAGAGCCAAAAAGACAAGTCAAAGCTGTTGATATTGATTGCTCGAGAAACTTTAGAAAGTTATTATTTTACCATTACTAAGCTATTATTTTGTCATGTTGTTTGTTGTTTCGTTTATTCTTCGTACATTTGTGACAGAATAGGAAAACATGAACAGAGATATATGAAAGTAATAAATCTAAGTGAAAAAGACAGCGTACTCAATAAGTTCCTCGCAGAACTTCGTGATGTAGCAGTTCAAGGCGACCGCATGCGCTTCCGCCAGAATGTGGTGCGAGTGGGGCATATTGAGGCTTATGAGATAAGCAAGTATCTGACATACAGCCGTAAGGCAGTGCGCACTCCGCTCGACACCTGTATGGTAAGCACTTATGATGATGATGTGGTCATTGGCACAGTCTTTCGTGCAGGCCTCCCGCTTCATCAGAGTTTCCTCGATATTTTTGATGGCGCAGACAACGCATTTGTGTCAGCCTACCGATATTACAAAGACAATGAAAAGAATGAGGTGGGCATCAAGGTTGAATATTGTGCTTCGCCTGCCCTTGACGGCAAGACGCTCATTCTTGTTGACCCAATGCTCGCCACAGGTGGCAGCATGGAGCTTGCCTACGAGGCTCTCAAGGCTAACGGTACGCCTGACAAACTTGTCATGGCATGCGTCATTGCTGCTCAATCAGGTGTGGACTATCTCCAGAAGTGCTTTCCTTCCGATGATGTCGTTCTCGTGTGCGGTGCTATCGATCCTCGTCTCAACGAACATAAATATATCGTTCCTGGTCTTGGTGATGCTGGCGACTTGATGTATGGCGAGAAGCTATAAGTATCTCGTCAAAATTATTTCGACCTGTGCGACATAAATAAACAGCAGCCTCAGCGTAGCTAATGAAGAGAATGAGAGAAATGCCATCCGGATGGATTCTCTTAATTCCAATCGTAACGATTTAATTCAGAATCTAAAAGAACAGTTTGCGACAAACAGAAAGAAGAATTCTCTAATTTGGCCACGCCGAGCTGACGGTTCTTGATAAATATAAAAACAATTTTGATTACTTATGAAGAAAACATTATTCTCTATTGCAGCTTTGGCTTGCTGCATGGTCGGCACATGGGTGTTAAGCTCATGCTCGGAAAAAAGCAACAACAACGCAACCGCGCAGCACGAATATGTAGATTTGGCTCTCCCTTCGGGCACGCTGTGGGCCACCTGCAATGTGGGTGCAGAGAAGCCAGAGGAACAGGGTTTTCACTTTGCCTGGGGCGAGGTAACCGAGAAGGATACCTGCGGCTGGGGCAACTACAAGTGGTGTGAGGGTACGCTCGACACCATGATAAAGTACTGCGTTGAAAGTGAGAAGGGTACCGTTGATGGTCTTTCAGAACTCGAGCCAGAAGATGATGCGGCTATCGTATTCTGGGGCAATGACTGGAAGACGCCTACCAAAGAACAGCTTGCTGAGCTGCGCGATTCTACCCTCTGCACATGGACATGGACAAAGCAGAACGAGATGGGTGGTTATCAGGTGACATCGAAGAAGAACGGCAAGTCACTCTTCCTGCCTGCAGCAGGTTACATTGGCGACAAAGCTGTTGAGGTGGGTGAGGATGGCTATTACTGGTCATCAACCTTAGGTGACGATGGCGCTTTCGTTATCGGCTTCGATGCTAAAGACTATGCGCTCTACGGCAGCTACCGTTGCTACGGTCAGTCTGTTCGTGCTGTTCGTGCAAAGAAATAAGTTATTCAACTTTTCAAGTTTGCAGGTTATGTTATTTTGATAGAGAATTAACAAATTAATAACCCTATTAGTAATTAGCAATTCAAAAATGAATGACATGAGAAAAGCAATTATCACATTGTCTGCGCTCTGCATTTCCGTTTTCTGTAGCTTATGTGGATGTAAAGGTAATGGTGAGGATGAAAAACCAGCAGACACTCACGAATACGTTGACCTCGACCTCCCTTCTGGCACCCTCTGGGCAACAA
>JAKSLL010000189.1 GCA_024401215.1 Bacteroidaceae bacterium | reverse complement strand
TTTTCTTTTTCATAGATAAGTGAGAAAAATTGTTTTGCTTCTTATATATATAACGTAAAACAATTGAAAACCTTGCAAATACAAACAACTTTTTTTCATAATCATTCTATATCTTTTTCGCATCCGTTTGAAGAAGCCGCAGACGTAGTACTATTTTGAAGATGCTTTTGCAAGTGAAGATGTTCCCAAACTATCCCTCAAAAGGTAATTTGCTCAACTCAGAATCAATTAATTAATTGATTTGTTGGAGAATTGCACGGAAAATACTAATTTTGGCGCGGAATATATAATAGGGACATAATTATCTGAAATGAAATCAGAAGAAATAAAGAATCTTTTCGATAAGTTTGAATCCATTGCATGCGAGTACGATGGTGACCATTTTACCGGCGTCAGTAAAATGGTTCAGTTGGGAAGCGGGTCAGAACGTGAGATTATCGATTTCATGCTCACTCGCTATGCTTGTTACCTTGTAGCTTCCCGCAGGTGAAGATGTAAAAAAGGTTGAACGCAGGCTGGCATCTGACGAAAAGAAGGTGCTGCCGAAAAAGTAAATGACAATTAGGTCCTATCACTATTATGGCATACTATTCTAAAAACATACTTGAAGAGGAATTGAAGAACAAGGTAGCCAAGGAATGGTTCCAACGCTATGACACGACACAGATTGTTGGCAAAATAGACTTCTGTGTGTCTGTTCCTGTGGGCAATGGGCCTCAACTCTTTGAGACAGAAAGTTTACTTTGGGCTGAAGCAAAGAAGGGAACGAAACAGGATATTTGGGAATCTTTCGTTCAACTCATCCTCACTATAGGCAAGGCTCGCACTTTCGACCGCCACCTTCCACCTGCCTTCCTCGGAGCGTTTGATGCCGAGAAGATTGCCTTTGTGCCATACAACACTGTGCTGGATGTATTTTATCAGAATGATTTCAACTGGAACGTTACGCCTTCCGACCATCAGACGAAGGAGTTTCAGCAGCTATACGAGCTTGTAAGCGACACGCTGCATAGTGGAGCCGTAAAATATCGCTTTGATGAAGACGAGAAGGAGTTGCGTCATTTTATTCGCAACAACTTCATTGTTGGCAAGAGTCGCCAGACAAAGGTACGCATAAACAAGAACAACTTCACTGCCATATACCAGAAATGGTGTCAGCAGGTGAAGCCTACCATTGCAGTAAATTGGGAATTGGTCAGCAAGAGCGGAATCATTGATGCCGACTTCTACCTTGCCGACATACTGTCTGAGCACAACCTTACATTACGCGAAAAGCTATATGTCCTTCTGCGTGCCGACCATTACGAGCTTGCACGCCACATAGACACCCAGACGGGACTTTTCTCTTCTTCGTCTGCACCGTTTACAGACAAGCAAAAGGCACACCATGAGTTTTGGCAACGCTACAACCGTCCTCCGAAGCGTGAATACTGGGATTACATCGTAGAGCGTCGTGACCTGCTTGTCCCTCAGAATATTCGCGAGATAAAAGGAACTTACTTTACACCTCCTCAATGGGTAGAACTCTCACAACAGTATCTTGCCATGGAATTGGGAGAAGATTGGCAGGACGAATACTACATCTGGGATTGTGCAGCCGGTACAGGAAATCTGCTTGCGGGTCTTACAAACAAATATAATATTTGGGCATCAACAATTGATCCCCAAGACGTTGATATAATGCACGACCGCATCAAGCGCATGAACGATAACAGCAGCAATGGTCAAGGTGCAAACCTATTGGAGAGCCATGTGTTTCAGTTTGACTTTCTCAATGATTCTTTCGACAAACTGCCTGATGGATTGCGTCAGATTGTGAACGATCCTGAGAGGCGCAAGAAACTGGTGGTGTATATTAATCCTCCGTATGCGGAGGCAAGCAACGCTAGGACAATAACAGGAACAGGTGAGAATCGTGTAGGTCTCTCTACCACTATGATAAAAGAAAAGTACAAGAAAGAACTTGGTAGGGCAGCCAATGAGCTTTTTGCCCAATTCTATGTACGAGTAGTGAGAGAACTCCATTACGCGATACTTGCAGAATTTTCAAAGTTGAAAATTCTGCAAGGTCCCAACTTCAAGGAGTTCCGAACCTTTTTCCCAGCGAAGCTGGGTCGATTTTTTTGCGTTCCCGCTGATACCTTCGACAATGTCAGTGGCCAATTCCCTATTGGATTCAAAATATGGAATACAGGCTTAGAAGAAGAATTTGTTGAAGCTGAAGCTGATATTTATGATGCTAAAGGTGAGTGTCTTGGAAGAAAAACGATATTTGCTTACAAAGATTGTCGGTATATTATCGAATGGTTGCGACAATACTTTGATAAGAAAGGCGATTTGATTGCATATTGGCGTTATTTGGGCAATGATTTCCTTAATCAAAATGGAGTGTTTATCACTCTTAATCCAACGACGAATGACATCAAGAAGGTAAATGGTTCGTGGATGTCGAAAAGTAATGTTAGGGAGTATTGCATTTACTTTGCGACAAGAATGTGCATTCCATCTGATTGGCTTAATGACCGTGACCAATTTCTTTACCCAAATGATGGTTGGAAATCAGACCATGAGTTCCAAACAAATTGTCTCATATTTGCATTATTTCATGGTCAAAATCGTATCAGTTCACAGCATGGCGCCAACCACTGGATACCATTTACAGAAACAGAAGTCAATGCCCAGAACAACTTTGAGAGTCATTTCATGAGCGACTATCTGCATGGTAAGTATGCCAAGAAAGCGAAACCGAACACTCAGCAGTCATTGTTTGAGGATGAAGAAACAACCGATGACTACATCCCAATAAACCATCTTAGCGAGTCGGCAAAGGCTGTATTGGATGCAGGTCGAGAACTCTGGCAGTATTATCACGCTCAGCCTAATGCAAATCCTAACGCTTCGCTTTACGACATCCGACTTCATTTCCAAGGCGTAAAGGTTACAAAGAGCGGCAAGGAACAGATGAACAGCGAGAGTAACGACGCACGATACACCGAGCTGATAAGCAATCTTCGCCAATCGCTCAAGGTACTTGCTTCGGAGATACGACCAAAGGTTTATGAGTATGGTTTCCTGAAGAAGTAATAGTATTGAGAAAAGAACTCCGCCAATTTGCATAAAATATCATTGTTATGACCTTAGACGAAATAAAAGAGCTTATCAAGACAGATGAAACTCGCTTTGTGGAAATGAAGAAGACTACAGGCGAGTTGAAAGATGGTATGCACTCGCTCTGTGCTATGCTCAATAGCGATGGTGGTTACGTCATCTTCGGTATTGCACCGGGATCGAAGAAAATCATCGGACAGATGGTTACAGACAATACTCGCAAGGAGATTGGGCGTGAAATCCGCAAGCTGGAACCTTACGTCACCTATCCTCGCAACAAGTCGATAGCACAGGTTCTTTACCTCACGGCTTATCTTGAACGTTGGGGAACAGGTGTAGAGCGTATCGTGCAAATCTGCAAGGAATATGGTGTTCCTGAACCTGAATGGACAGCAACCACACATGATGTGACCGTTACCTTCTGGAGAAAAAGTAAGGAAACTGAGTCGCTGAATGGCGAGAACTTTGGCGAGAATAAACTAACTGAGAGACAACAGCTTATATATAATACACTTAAAACAAATGGCGAGAATACCGCAAAAAGTTTGGCGAGAATACTCGGCATGTCGCAACGAACTGTAGAACGAGAAATATCAATTCTGAGGAATCAGGGCTATATAGACAAGGAAGGTACCAAATCAGGTGTTTGGAAGGTATTGAAATAAAGACTCTTCGACCGTTATTTTGTTAAATTTGACAGAATATTTGGTTTAAA
>JAKSLL010000188.1 GCA_024401215.1 Bacteroidaceae bacterium | reverse complement strand
TGTTGAAAACCCGTTGATAAGTGTTGAAAAGGGGGTGGAAAAGTACCTGCATGGCCAAATCGAGTACGCAGGTTTTAAGGTAGGATGTGCAAGGGCCGTAAGACACATGAACATGGGTACTTTCGAGGGTAAATCGACCCAAGCGGAGCAATTATGAATTATCAATTATGAATTATGAATTAACACCCTTGTCATTGTCTTCTTGTCATGATTGTCATTCAGGTTTTCAATTCGCTTTAAGTACATTTTTTCAGCAATAAGACATGTTAAGGTGCCAGATTTAGGAAGAATTATCAAAAATGTTTTGTAATTATAACATTTCTGGCAAATATATTTTATTTTTGCCAAATAAGTTATATATTTGCATTCAATTTATGGTAAGTTAGAATGACAATAAGTTCTGAGATAATAAAGTTTGCGACATCCAGAACGAGCTCTTTCACCAAGAAGGAGCTTCTGGAGTTCTTGAAAGCTGGTACAGAAGATGTATCAGCTGGCACTGTTCATGTCTTATTGAACAGACTTGTAGAGAGTGGAAAGTTAGCAAAGGCAGGACATGGTTTGTTTATTTTATCTGACATGATCAAACCGCCATACGTTTATATACCAAACGATGCGGAAAAAGAATTGTCATCAGCCTTAAAACGTAAATTTCCATTCGTAACCTGCTGTGTTTGGAAAGCCAGTGCGATTACACCATTCATGCAGCACATACCTTCTATGTCGTTCATTCTGGTCGATGTTGAACGTATTGCGATGGATGCTGTGTTCCAGCATCTGCAAGGCCAATACCCAGAAAGCATGATACTGCTCAATCCTTCCCAAAGCGATTGTGACCGCTATCTGAATATGGATAACCTCATAGTGGTTAGACCGTTGATTGCAGAAGCTCCATTGTCAACATACCAAGGAGTAAATACTCCAAGCATAGAGAAGATTCTGGTTGACATCGTCTCTGAAAAGGAGTTTGATTATGCAGGCGGAGCTGAACTATACCACATATATAATAATGTGTTTGAGTCGATTGAAGTCAATAAGAAGAAGTTATTGCGCTATGCTTCACGAAGAAACCGAAAAGAAAGAATAGAACAAATTCTTAAATCAAATAACCTATGATACATCCAGATAGCCGAGCACTTCCCTGGATTCAAGAAGTGGCAGACAAATATAAATTCAAGGAAGTACAACTGATAGAAAAAACAATCAGAGCATTCTCTTTACTTGAAGCATTGGTGCGCAGTGGCTGTTCATTTGTGTTTAAAGGTGGCACTTCACTCATGCTTCACCTAAACAGCTCCAAGCGTCTCTCCATAGATATCGACATAATTTGTCCTCCCGATACTGACATCGAGAAATACCTCGGAATGTATGCCGAAGAATATGGGTTCGGGAACATACAACTTGTAGAGCGTATGTCAAGAACGGACGTCCCAAAGAAGCATGCAAAGTTCTTCTATCAGGTGTCATTCTTCGCAGGACGCAACGAAGAGAAGATTTTGCTTGATGTGCTGTTTGAGGAAATTCACTACAACAAGGTTGTTACGCTACCGATCGAAAGCCCGCTCCTCAAGACTGAAGGCGAGCCTGTAATGGTTAATCTTCCGAGCTATCAGGATTTATTGGGCGATAAGCTGACCGCTTTTGCGCCTCATACAACAGGCATCCCATTCTTCAAAGGCGAAAAAAACTGTAGCATGGAAATCAACAAGCAGCTCTACGACATAGCTTCGCTGTTTGACTTGACCAATGATTTGACTATTACAACTGAGACCTTCAAGAGATTTGCTGCCGTTGAGCTTGCGTACAGACATCTGCCTACTGACGACATCCAACAAGTTCTTGATGACATCTTCAACACCTCGCTCTCTATGACCATTCAGGGAATAGGAGATCCTGAAGAATACAAAATGCTGATAGATGGCATGAAGCGTGTCAAGGGCTTCATCCATAGTGAGAAATACGGACTTGGAAGCGCCGTCATCAATGCCTCAAAAGCCGCCTACCTAAGCAAGATTATTGAGAAAGGAAGAATAGAAGTACATCACTTCGACCCTGACAATACATCAGATTTGAATGATTTAGAAATCGTTGCTCCTTTCCCCACAAAACTTAACAGATTGAAAAAAACTAATATTGAAGCATTCTATTACTGGACAGAGGTTCAAAAGCTGATGCATTAGCCGTAAGTCACATGAACATTTTGCGCCAGAACACGGATTGGAGGGATTTTGGGATTACGCGGATTTTATCCCTTTGTTCTGCCAAGCGAATCGGTGAGTCCCCGCTTCGGCCTTACATGAACATGGGTACTTTCGGCCGATGAGATGATAGCAGGCAACTTCGTTTATTACTGCTCACTCTCCTTCTCGAGGATGATGTTGGCAATCTCTACGATATCTGTTGCGTTCACCTCGCCATCATGGTTAAGGTCGCCTGGGATGCCCAGAGAGAAGGGCACCTGATAGGTTGTGATCACGGAGCGGCGATAGCCGATGGCTGTGGCGTAGGCAGTGACGGTGATGAAGGTCGACACCTCCACGTCACCCGCGTCAATAGAGCCGCTCAAAGCATCCGTGCTGCCTATTTCGTAGTGTATCTGGGCGCCGGGTGTCGCGCTGGCGAACGACAGTTTCCCTGTTTTATAGCTGATGGTGGGAGCTGCACATTGAGGGACGTTAGGGTTGTCAAAGAACACAACATTTCCGAAGCTCCTCCATGGCGATGCATTCAGGGCGTCATCGAGTAAGTCAGAGGAGACGTGCAGAGTGGCGTTTCCCAAGTCGCATCCATCGAATTGGTTGGTGAAACCACCTAACTGAGGGAGTCGGGTGCCATAAAAGTAAACATCAGTGAGGTTACTGCAGCCAGTGAATGCGGCTGATCCGATACTGAACACACTGGCAGAGAGCTCAATGGTCTTAATGCCAGAGCAATCACTGAACGCCATTTGTCCGATGCCAATGTTATTGGCGCTGGATGGTATCTCTAATGAGGTGAGCGAAGAGCAGCCGCTGAACGCTCTTTCGCCAATCAAAAAGATACTGGATGGTAACTTTATTGTAGACAGTGCTTTACACCCATCGAATGCCGAGGTGCCTATGAAGGTAACGCCAGCAGGAATCTCTACTGAAGACAGGGAGGTGCAATCAGAGAAGGCTTTAGAACCTATACTGGTGACACCTGAAGGAATATCTATCGAAGACAGGGATCTACAGTAACCGAAAACATAATCTTCTATCTTGGTGATGCCAGAAGGTATCTCAATCGAAGACAGAGAAGCGCAACCGGCGAAGGCTGAAGATCCGATGCTGGTGACACCCGCAGGAATGTCTATCGAAGACAGGGCACTACAGCCAGAGAAGGCTCCGGATTTGATGCTGGTGATACTGGATGGGATGTCTATTGAGGTTAGGTTGTAGCATTTATAGAATGTGTCAGATTCGATGCTGGTGACGCCGGATGGAATCTTTATTGAGGACAGGGAACTGCAGCCACAGAATGCGCTAGAGCCTATACGGGTGACACCCGCAGGAATCTCAATCGTAGATAAGGCACTGCAATATTCGAATGCCCAAGAACCGATGCTGGTGACGCTGGTAGGTATCTCTATTGAGGTAATATAACTGCTATTGAACACATTGTCTCCGATGCTGGTAACTTTATATTCGATACCATTTTCCGTAATAGTCGAAGGGATCACGATGTCACCTTCGCGACCACAACTGATTACTTCTGCCTGAGTCGTTCCTTCGATGATGTTATAATATAGACCATCTACATAGACTTCATTTGCGAAGCCTAATACCGGTAATGTAGTCAACAGAATTGCAAATAATCT
>JAKSLL010000187.1 GCA_024401215.1 Bacteroidaceae bacterium | reverse complement strand
CATTTGTCACTTTAACTACCCTTTAACCACACAACGAGTGGAGCGAAACTTGTATTCTTGATTATAAGTAGGTAAGTAAGTAATCAAAATTATTTATATGTTTCATTATCGCAGGTGTGTTCCTAATATCTGTACTCTCTTTTGTGCATATTTCTACTTCATCCTCAGTCACTATGCCCGCATAGCTCCTTCGTCTGAAGTTAGAAATCTGCATCAAAATAGAGCACATCTATTATAAAAATAATTTTGATCACCTACTTAAAATGCAAGCTAGAAGATAACATCCAATTTTTCACACGTTGCTTATATTGGTTTTGTGACTTCCTTTAACCACTCTCTATGTTCCTCGTCCAAATGAGGCGCAAGTCTGTTATATACTTCCTGCTGATAGCTGTTGAACCATTCTATTTCCTGCTTCTCCATCATTTCGACAAGGATAGGACCTGTCAGGATAGGGCAGAGCGTAAGCTGTTCAAACCTATAGTATGGACCAAAAGTTATTCCGTCCATGGCTTCAACAACAAGCATGGTGTTCTCATGGCGCACGCCATGGCTGCCCTCGATGTAGATGCCTGGCTCGTCGGTAATTGTCATGCCTGGCAGCAGAGGCGTTGGCCTCCATTGCATGCGGAACTGATGAAGGTCGATGCTCTCATGAACAGACATGAATTGTCCTACGCCATGGCCTGTGCCATGTAGGTAGTTGATGCCATATTTCCACATTGCCTCGCGAGCAAAAGCGTCGAGCTGTGTGCCGCAGGTGCCTTTAGGGAACACGGCAGATCCAAGCTTTATCCAGCCTCTCAGCACGAGAGTGTAGTCGCGTCTCATCTCCCAGGTGAGAGGGCCGAGAGGTATGGTGCGAGTGATGTCTGTCGTTCCGTCGAGATACTGACCGCCAGAGTCGATGAGCAGAAGTCCTTCTGCCTTGACTGGTATGTCGGTTTCTGGTGTTGGGTCGTAGTGCACTATTGCTCCGTGGTGTGCGTACCCCATGATGCTCTCGAAACTTATGCCCATGAAATGTTCCTGTTCAGCGCGGAAAGCCTCCAGCTTGCAGGCAAGTGACAGTTCTGTCTGCCCTCCCTTTGGCACATTCTCGAGTGTCCACTTTATCCACTTAACCATAGCCACACCATCTTTCTCCATGGCAGAACGGTAGCCATTGATTTCCACATCGTTTTTGAAAATCAGCAGTTTCCCTATTGGACTGTCCTTGCGAACAGGTTTCTTCAATGCGGAATAAATGGCATAGTTTGTCTTTGCAGGCTGGGCATAGACAGGCAGGTCGCATGCTGCTGCATCCTCTGCAATGGCTTCGTATGGACGTATGCCGACATTCTCGCCTTTCAAGTAATCTTCAACCTTTGGAGTGAGCTTCTCCTTGTTGATGTAGAGTGTTGCTGTTTCTGGAGTAATCAGCATGTAGCTGACAAGGAAAGGAGTGTATTCCACATCGCTGCATCGAAGATTCAGCGTCCATGCCACTTCTTCGAGCATAGACACGAGCAATCCGCATCCGTTAAGCTTCTCGCGAATGCGTGCAATCTTGCTTTTTGCGCTCTCGCCTGCAAACTGCAATCCTTGTATGAACACCTTGCCGTCTGGTATGCTTGGGCGATCCATCCACAGTTCCTCGTATGGGTCGATATCTGTCTTCAGTTCAAGGCTGTACGCCATCAGGTCGTTCTTCAAATCCTCAACATATTCCACTGTGTTTACCCATCCGTCAACAGCCACCACGCTACCAGCAGGAAGTACGCTTCCCAGCCATTCTGCCTGTGTGGGAGTGCCTTCAATCTTTTCTTTCATCAGCACAAACTCAGAACCGCTCAGCTGTTCGTTGGCAGCAATGAAATAGCGAGAGTCTGTCCACAAAGCAGCCTTGTCAAGAGTGACTACGGCAATGCCTGCCGAACCTGTGAAGCCGCTGATCCATCTGCGCGCCTTCCATCTCTCGGGGATGTACTCTCCCGAATGAGGGTCGGTGCTTGGCGTAATGAAAGCGCTGATACCCTCACGTTTCATCACTTCGCGCAATGCATTTATCTTTTCGTTTATCGTCATAAATTACACATTATCTATTTTATATTGCATAGCAACAAAATTCCTCTACCGTTACTATGCAATTTGTTTGCAAATTTATGAAAATTTCTCAAAATGGGCAAAAGGGTTTTTGAAAACAGTATTGCCGAATGGTGTTTATTTTTGTCGTTTATCGCCAATTGTCATCTTCATATAGTTCTTCCATGCTGATACAGGTGTGGAGGAGTTTGTTGAATAGGCTTGCAGACCATTTTGTCTTGTGGTGCATCTCGCAATATGCATTGAATTGTGCTGTGTCCCAGCGTGTGTAGTCATACATCGTGAAATAGCCTGTATAGTCACGCAGCGTGTCGCCCTTTATTCGTGTTTCTTCGCTGATGCCGCCAAACCAGTCCTTGTGCATCATCTGGCGTGCGAAAGGCTCGAGCTGGGTGTTGCGTAGCAGGTTATGATGCTTCAATACGCACCATACGCATATCCATTGATTCTTCTTGTAAACATCCGTCAGCATTCGCTCGATTCGAGTCTTAAGTTCCTTGAGGTTGACTGCCTTCCCGTTCATGTTGGTGTGGAAAACCTCGTTGTAGATGCTTTCCTCACTTGCCTTTGGATGTAGTATGCATTCTATCTGGCTTTCCAGCATTTGCCATTTTGCAATGACCTTCACTAATGCTGCCAAGTCATCGTTGCTGAATCGCTCTTTACTGATGGCTTGCCCCAATGAATCAATATTATTTGTATGTTTTATGTAACAAAGCTGCAGGGAGTCTGGCACTTCGTTGAGCAATATTTTTTGTGCGTCTTGCATTTCCTCCACAGAAAGCAAGGCGTTTTTGCTGTTATATTTCAGCTTTGCCATGAGAAGCTCCAGTTCCTTGCTGCCTTCTTCTGAAAGAGCATAGTGCTGTATCGCAGCAGTCAGCAAGCGCCCCATCTCTTTTGGTTCAATCTCTTGCCCGCATAGTTTGCTGGTTCTTCTGAAATGATACATCAGGTAGCACATCTGCAAGTAATATAGGAACAGTCGCCAGAATCTTTCTGCAGGTTGCATGCCAGGAAAGGTCGTGAGTTTCAGTTTCTTGGCAAACAAGGCTTGATTGGCTTCGATTGAATCCAGCGTTGTTTGCCATCCCGTTTCACCGTCAGCCATCACAAGCTCCTTGAGCCGAGGCAGGAATGTGGAAAGATTGGGTAGGGTAGAAGGGTATTTATGTAATGCTGCTGTATAATTTCTGATATCATCTTCAACAATTCTCATTATTGTTGGCGACACATGTTTTGCCATGAGCACTTCAAACGCCTCATGATACTTCTTGTTCTTCTCTTCGCGCACATGAGAAATCTCCGTCTGCTGCAAGGCATAGTCAACATCCGCCATGTAGCACAAACGTGACGATTTTGTTTGGAGTGACACAAGGTCATGTGTCATTTCCTGCATACTGCAATCTTCAATCTCTGTTGCCAGCACACGGCTCATCGCCATCAGGTTCTCCACCTGACGGTCAAACACCTCATAATCAAGTTCCAAAAGTTCTTCTGCCATTATTTCAAAGTCTGTGTGTCGAGTGCTGCGCCCCGAGTCTTCAAAATAGATATTTAATCAATTTCTTGCCTCGTCTTACTACTTCGTCTTCAGTCACTATGCCCGCATCTATCCGTCCTCAACAAAAGCACTTGTTTCGGCCGCTTCCTAAATCGTGACAGTCACGCTTCTTTACGGGTGCTACCTTCAGTTGAAGATAGTAATCTTCATCAAAATAGAGTATATCTATTATAAAACTAATTTTGATCACCTACTTAAATTT
>JAKSLL010000186.1 GCA_024401215.1 Bacteroidaceae bacterium | reverse complement strand
TTTTCTAATAGTTTTGCCAGATCATCGCCTCTTAACCAACGGTCAACAATTGTTCCGTCAGGTGAGAAAAGTATTATCTCTGGATATTTGTCAATGCCATAAAGAGACTCAACACCACTTTGGGATGTAAACATCTGTGGGTACGGGATTGAGAACTCATCTATAACCTTCTTTGATTCTTCAATGCCTCCGCAGGCAACACCAATGATTCTTAGCCCTTTGTCCATGTATTCGTTGTAGATATTTATCAAGTTGGGCATTTCCTCCCTGCTGAATTTACACCATGGAGCCCAGAAGTTGACAAGCACGTAATATCCCTTGCCTACATAATCAGATAGTCTTTGCATGTTACCTTCTGTGGTTAGTTCTAAATCTACAAACTTCTGTCCGGGACGTGTAATGTATTCATTCTTCCATAACTCAATGTTTTTCTTTATGGAAGGATTATCTTTAATTATCTCGCCACATGAGGAAACTAAAGAAAGTCTGTCTTCCAAGTCAAGCATTTCTTGACATGAAGCCAATGCCATCAAACCCGCTAAGTCATTATTGTGTTTTAACACAAATGCTTTCAGTTCCTTCAGAAAAAGGCCAAGGGAATCTTTCTGCAGTTTTATGCTCTCTTTTTGGAATGAAGTATAAGCATCATTCAAAGGAGTTCCTGTGAAGTACTGCATTTTTTGATCTGCAACTATTTCACCAGGTTCTATAAGTATGGCACGAACTCTTTTCTTTTCAACGAAAAGCATTTTCATGGTAGGTTGACTTATAGCTCCTTTAATGATAATTTTCCCATCCTCTATTGTTGCCCATACAGAGTTGTTTTCATTAGGCGACTCAGCATCCATGTCGGCCAGATAAGCACATTTACCTTCTAATGCAGATACATTTATTGGAATTGTCAAGGTATATGAATGCTTCTGCGACCATGTCATTGTAATGCAGAGCACAAAGATTAATGTTGTGATGATTCGTTTCATATATTTTAGTTTTTCGACAACCTTCCATCAGATAATAGTCCCTACCTACGATTAAAGCGAGCTACATATTAGAGTCAGTTTCATCCTTCATGTCGATGAACTGGCCTTCGCTATCATAGAACTCATACTGGAGCATAGCGAGTTTCTGAGAAGGAATAACGCTTACACCAAGGCCGTATTTCATCTGCCACTTCCGTTTGATAGACCAAATTCCCTTAGTGATATAAGCTTCTACGTATGGGTGCACGTGAAGAGTGAACTTATTGACGCCCACTTTGTTAACAAGATTAGCAATCTTATTCTCAAGCATCTCGGTAAAGAGCATGCTTGACTTGATTGTACCTGTTCCCTGACAAGTAGGACAAACCTCCTCTACGGTTACATCCATAGCAGGACGAACACGCTGACGAGTGATCTGCATAAGTCCGAATTTAGAAAGAGGAAGGATGTTATGACGAGCTCTATCCTTCTGCATGTTCTTACACATACGTTCATAGAGCAGCTGACGATCATCAGCAAGGTTCATATCGATAAAGTCAACGATAATGATACCTCCCATATCACGAAGACGAAGCTGACGGGCAAGTTCGTCGGCAGCACCAAGATTCACATCAAGGGCATTAGCCTCCTGACCATTGACACCACGGGCACGATTACCGCTGTTGACATCCACAACATGCATAGCCTCAGTATGCTCGATGATGAGATAAGCGCCATGAGCATAGTTTACGGTCTTACCGAAACCAGACTTCACCTGACGTGTTACGTTGAAATTATCGAAGATAGGCACTTTACCTGTGTATTGCTTCACAATTCCAACCTTGTTAGGAGCTATGAGAGACACGTACTCACGCACCTCATTATAGACATCCTCGTCGTTGACATAAATATTCTCGTAGGTAGGATTGAAGAGATCACGAAGCAAAGCAACGCTTCGACTTGTCTCCTCATAGATAAGCATTGGGCGCTTAGTTGTACGTTGCATCTTTGCAATCGCATCTGTCCAACGCTTGTAAAGCACCTTAATCTCGTTCTCCAAGTCCTCTACACGAAGTCCTTCAGCCACGGTACGAACAATGATACCGCAGTTCTTTGGACGGAGAGTCTGGACAAGCTGCTTAAGGCGGGCACGTTCTTCTGCACTCTTAATCTTGGATGAAACAGCAACCTTTGAACCAAAAGGCATAAGAACGAGATAGCGACCAGCGAAAGAAAGCTCACCAGTAAGGCGAGGGCCTTTGGTAGAGATAGGCTCTTTAACAATCTGGACAAGAACTTCCTGTCCTACGGTAAGAGCCTGTGCCACAGAGCCTTCTTTCTCAAGATCAGGCATTTTCTGGGCATTCTCAAAAGGCATAAGATGCTGGTGGTCGCTATTAACCTGCTTGATATATTTGGCGTATGAGTTGAAATGCTGACCCATGTCCAAATAATGCAAGAAGGCATCTTTCTCGAATCCGACATCAACAAAGCAAGCATTGAGTCCAGGCATTATCTTGCGAACCTTAGCCACATAGATATTGCCGACACTAAAGGATGCCGATCGAGGTTCTGTCTGATATTCCACCAGATCCTTATCCTCCAATAGTGCTATACTGATCTCTTTCTCCTTTACGTCAATTATTACTTCGCTTGTCATTACCGAATTACGAGTTTTAGGTTTACTAAGATACTTAGTGGTGCACTCTCTTCACAGAAAATGGAAATTAGGGTGTGCACAGCATAGTCAATATGATGGCACACCCTATTCAGCCTGATAACAGAATTGCTACAGGCACACGTCAGAGCTTACTTGCTCTTATGACGGTTCTTGCGCAGTCTCTTCTTACGCTTGTGAGTAGCCATCTTGTGGCCCTTCTTCTTTTTTCCGTTAGGCATAATTGTAAATTTTATTGTTATATATAACTGATTTCCAAAGTCTCGCAAAGAGGATTAATCCTCTGCAGTAACCTCTTCACCCTTCATGCGCTGTACGAAGCTCTTAGCAGGCTTGAAACCTGGGAAGTCGTGTGGAGCGATGAGAAGAGTAGTTTTCTGAGAAATATTTCGAGCTGTCTTTTCAGCACGATGCTTTACCTGGAATGTACCGAAACCACGGAGATAAACGTTCTCCTTGTTGCACATAGAGTCCTTAACGCACTCCATGAAAGATTCTACTACTGCAGAAACGTCACGCTTCTGAAGACCTGTATTTGCTGTGATTTCGTTGATGATATCTGCTTTTGTCATTTTACTGATTAAATTATGATATTTCAAAAAATTGCGGTGCAAAGTTACAACATTTTCTCGTGAATCGGAAATTTTTTTGGCATTTTTTTTGGTAAATATCTAAAATATTGATAGTTGAGTGTAGAAAATTGGAATTTTATACTTGTATGTGAAAGTTTTTTAGTAATTTTGCACCTTATTAAATAAAAATGCAAGATAACAAAGCAAATTAATGAAAGTTTCAATAGTAAAATACAACGCTGGCAACATATTCTCGGTCATCAATTCCGTAAAAAGACTGGGCATTGAGCCTCTCTGGACCGACGATCCAGAGGTGATAGCTTCTTCAGACCGTGTTATTTTCCCTGGTCAGGGACATGCACGAACAGCGATGGAGTATCTGCGTGAGCACAACCTCGATAAGGTTATTGCAGAACTCAAGCAGCCAACGCTCGGTATCTGCATCGGACAACAGCTTCTCTGTCAGCATTCAGAGGAAGGTGACACAGACTGCATAGGAATCTTCCCAATCAATGTACGTCGTTTCCAGCCTACATGCCATGAGCAGAAAGTGCCAGCTATGGGATGGAACGCCATTCACGATCTGAAGTCTCCACTTTTCAAGGGACTCAACGAGAATGACTACGTGTATTTCGTTCACTCTTACTACTGCGAGATGTGCGATTATACAGCAGCTACATC
>JAKSLL010000185.1 GCA_024401215.1 Bacteroidaceae bacterium | reverse complement strand
TCGGAGACTATCGTCAAAGTAAGCCAAACCACCTAAAGCAGCACACCTATACAAATTCTTTTATAGTGGGTTACGTTACCGGCATTTAGGAATATGTAACAGATAGTTATATAAAATGAAACAAATCATCAGCATATTTTCCGCATTATTTCTGATCTTCACACTCTCTTCATGTGTGAAGGAAGAAGATTATGCCAATACTCCAAAAGACAATTTTGAGGCATTATGGAAAATAATGGATGAGCACTACTGTTTCTTTGAAGAGAAGCAGAAAGAACTGGGAGTTGACTGGAATGAAGTCCATGCAAGATACGCATCACAGGTGTCAGATGACATGAACAACGAGCAGTTGTTCGAGTTCCTTGGCAAGATGATTGGAGAGTTGAAGGACGGACACGTCAATCTCTCTGCCGCTTTCGATTACGCCCGTAACTGGTCATGGAAAGAGAATTATCCTTCAAATTTCTCAGATACGCTTCAAAGAAAATATCTCGGAACAGACTATCGCATTTCAAGTGGCTTGAGATATCGTATTCTTGAAAACAACATAGGATACATCTACTGCGGATCATTTGAAAACTCATTTGGCGCAGGCAATCTCGATGAGATTCTTCTATATCTTGCACCATGCAATTCACTTATCATAGACGTACGAAACAATGGTGGTGGATTGATCACTTCCGCACAGACACTTGCAGCACGTTTCACCAACGATAAAACGCTTGTTGGATACATGAAACACAAAACAGGCACAGCGCACAATAGTTTTTCTGATTTAGAAGCACAATATATCGAACCTGCTAAGGGAATACGCTGGCAAAAGAAGGTCTGCGTCCTTGCAAACCGGTCAACTTTCAGTGCCGCAAACGAGTTCGTGAAGTACATGAAAACGCTCGGAGCACCCATTATAGGTGACAGAACTGGTGGTGGTGCAGGAATGCCTTTCAGCAGTGAGCTTCCAAATGGCTGGGGAGTACGTTTTTCCGCATGTCCAATGTATGATTGCAATCGCAACAGCACAGAATTCGGAATTGAACCGACCCAAAAAGTTGATATATCAACCACAGACTATCAGAGAGGCATTGACACCATAATTGAAACTGCATTTAACTAAAAGCAGTTAGAAAGCGCTCTGTTTGAGTTAATAAATGTTAATTGCACATATTTTTTAGTCATTTTTCTTGGAGGAATTCAATTAATTTTATTACCTTTGCCACTGAAATAATAAAAATAGTATACGATATATCATCGAAAACAAATACTATGTTGCGTCTGTGGCGAAATTGGTAGACGCGCTAGACTTAGGATCTAGTGTCTTACGATGTGCAGGTTCGAGTCCTGTCAGACGCACAAAAAAAAGAGTATAATTGAATAAAAGTACTAACATAATCAATAAAAAACAAAAGACATGAAGAAAATTTTGTTCATTGCAGTTCTGTGTCTTACTGCAGTATTATCTGCAAGTGCACAGTCAGTTGAGTTCACATTAACAGCTGATGGAACATTCCACATGAAGGATGGACGTAATTACGCTATTGTTCCTTTTGAAGGCAAGTCAGCTCACGCGATCTACTCAGCTCTCTTCGTTAACGCAGGTGAGGTGTATAAGGATCCAAAGCAGAAGGTAATCATCACTATCGACGGTTCTTCTGTAGGCATCCGTGCATTCGACCCAAAGCTCACATACAAAGAAGAAAATGTATATCTCGGTGGTTATTATGAACTTAACTTCGAGGTTAAGGATGGTAAGGTAAAGGTTGCTGCTCCTGTAGTTGACGAAATCCTTACCAGACAGAAGGATGGCGTTCGTGATAAGGACTTCACAAAGCTCGTTCGCTCTTGGTACCAGGAGACTTCTCTCCAGGCTAAGTATCAGGACAACAAGTTCTACACAGAGCAGGAGTTCAACTCTTTCATCAACGGTGTTCTTACAGGTAATTTCATGGGCGACAGCTCTGATAACTGGTAAACCGAATCCAATCTTAGTATAAATAAAGTTGTCAACCGTATGGTTGGCAACTTTTTTTATGCCTAAACGTAAAAAATCCCGAAGGAAAAAGGGATTCTCATTTTTTTTCATTAAATTTGCAGTCTAAAATAGCAAATAATGAACAACAGCAATTTGACCGAGAAATGGAGTGAGAACGTAATCATCGTAGATGGTGATTATGTAGATTCTGTAGCCTTCAATCTCATTGTAAATTTTGAGCGAATGATTGGCCGTCACATCCCAGAGGCAGACCTTGCACACTGGATTGACTGCATCGCTCTGGATGGTGGTATCAAAGGAGAAACAGAGACCTCTGTCATCTTCATTCACAACAACGATACCGAAGCAATGAAGAATTTCCATCCAGCAAACTACAAGGATGAACTTGATGGCAAAGCGTTCCGTGATAATCTTGGCGAGTTCACTATGAGCAGTTTCCCTGTCGAGAAGGTTGTAAGCAAAGACGACTTCATCATCGACATCGTGAAGACCGCAGCCAATCACAAGGATGTGAAGCGAGTTATGATAGTAGCAAACTGTGATGACGGCACTATGGTGGACTACCTACGTCAAGCATTAAGAGATGCAGATGATGACAAGAGAATCACGGTATTCGGTATGCAACCACTTGCAGGAGGTAATTTCAGACAAGAGATACTCGGATACTCATTGATGTCTGCTCTTGGAATAAAGAGCGACGAGATTAAAGCAAATTGATAATCAAAAAAAAGAAAATTATATGAACGGAAGAGTTTTAGTAATCGGTGCCGGTGGCGTTGCTACCGTAGCTATCGTGAAGATGGCAATGAACTGTGACATCTTCAAGGAGATAAAGATTGCAAGCCGTACAAAGGCTAAGTGCGACAACATCGTGAAATACATCAACGAGAAACTGCCAAACTGCAAGGCCGCTCTCTCTACAGCACAGGTGGATGCTGACGACGTTGAACAGCTCAAGGCTCTCATGAGCGACTACAAGCCAGAGATCGTGGTAAACCTCGCTCTGCCTTACCAGGACCTCACCATCATGGACGCTTGTCTTGCATGCGGTTGCAACTACCTCGACACAGCCAACTACGAGCCAAAGGACGAAGCACACTTCGAGTACTCTTGGCAGTGGGCTTATCGTGAGCGTTTCGAGAAGGCTGGCCTTTGCGCTATCCTCGGTTGCGGCTTCGACCCAGGTGTTACAAGCATCTACACAGCATACGCAGCAAAGCATCACTTCGACGAGATTCAGTATCTTGACATCGTTGACTGTAATGCAGGAAACCACCACAAGGCATTTGCTACAAACTTCAATCCAGAGATCAACATCCGTGAGATCACCCAGAAGGGACTCTACTACGAGAATGGCAAGTACATCGAGACAGAGCCAATGGAGATTCACAAGCCTCTCACCTACCCTAACGTTGGTCCACGCGAGTCATACCTCCTCCACCACGAGGAGATCGAGTCACTCGTAATCAACTACCCAACAATCAAGCGTGCACGTTTCTGGATGACTTTCGGTCAGCAGTATCTCACATACCTCGATGTAATCCAGAACATCGGTATGTCACGTATCGATGAGGTAGAATACGAGGCTCCAAAGGCTGACGGAACAGGCGTAGAGAAGGTAAAGATCGTACCATTGCAGTTCCTCAAGGCAGTTCTTCCTAACCCACAGGAGCTCGGTGAGAACTACGAGGGCGAGACATCTATCGGCTGCCGTATCCGCGGTCTGAAGGATGGCAAGGAGCAGACATACTACGTTTACAACAACTGCAAGCACCAGGACGCATACATGGAGACTGGCATGCAGGGCGTAAGCTACACAACTGGTGTACCAGCGATGATTGGTGCAATGATGTTCCTCAAGGGCACATGGTCTATGCCAGGCGTTCACAACGTTGAGGAGTTCGATCCAGATCCATTCATGGAGCAGCTCAACATCCAGGGACTTCCTTGGCA
>JAKSLL010000184.1 GCA_024401215.1 Bacteroidaceae bacterium | reverse complement strand
TAGTGTATAGTATTATTCGTGGCTGGTTCACTATTGACATTTACAAACCACCAACACCTAACAACCATCACCCAAATTTGTAATTATTCCACAAAAAACCGCAAAAACACATGAAAACTGAGCAAACCAAACATATTTTTCGCCTAAAATGTAAAAAAACACTCAAAAAATTTGTTCGTTCGAAAAAAATTGCTACTTTTGCAAAAAATTGGTTTTAAATAATCAGCTATATTAACCCAAACAACACTTATCTCCTATGAAATCAATAAAAAGCTACCTGACCTTAATAGCTACACTGCTATTTTCGTTACCAATAATGGCATTGGAAATGTCAGAAGAGGATGCTCGTGACCACATCAAAGCATATATTGAGCAGCAGAAATCGGGCTTTGGTAAGTACGATGAAACTCTTCGCGTTACACTTGCAAACATACAAATTGATGGCAATCGTGTGAAAGTTATCTTCAACCAACCTGACGGCTCTTTCAGACCTCTCTTCCCTGAATTAACCGAAGGCAAATTCAAGACTGATGCACAGGAGAACCGTTACGTTAATCGCCAGTATGGAATGTACATGCTCGCAAGAGAGGTACAGAAAGACCCTAAGTTCCTTGAGGCTATAGAAAAGTCAAGATACACATGGGATGTATATATCATGGATGCAAAGCAGAATGTACCTTATTATACATTTACATTCAGCTACCAGAATATCAAGAATTCCATCGACCTCAATAATGGTGAAGTGGCATCTGATTTCAGAAACTTCCTCTCTATATCACTTGTTGACCGTGCTCTCAAGAGTCTTATGGAGAAGGTATATATCCCACACGACAGCGTTGGCATCTCATATGCACACTTAAGCAGCAATATGCTCAATTGCACTATGCTCGCTACATCAGACGCATACCAGAAGCTTACAGCAACCAACGGTATGGTAGCACGTAATGAGTGGATTGAGTCATTCCTTGAAGAATGTATGTCAAAGTCATACTTCAAGCAGCTTCTCACAGTTCTCAAGACAAAGCAGCCAACTGTGTATATTCGTGTAGAGGACATCCACAAGAAGTTTGCTCCTCAGACCTACACAGTAAATACTTTCGATATCATCGCAGCTGCAGAACACAATTCAACAGGTGGTCTCTCTGCTGCAGACTATATCATCAAGCAGATTGGTGGTAAAAAACAGAGTGAAAAAGACTATGGCCTGTTCATGCAGAAGTATGGTGATGTAGCAAGCCAGATGAAGGAAGCAAGTCAGGCACTTGCAGACAACTCAAGACGCGTATATGACGTTGTTGACGAAATGCCTGAGTTCCCTGGTGGTAGCCTTGCTCTTGCCAACTACCTCTACAATCAGGTTAAGTATCCACCACTCGCAGAGCAGAATAAGATTCAGGGACGTGTTACTTGCCAGTTCGTTATCACATACGAGGGTAAGGTAACAAACGTTGAGATTTCTCGCTCTTCTGACCCTCTTCTTGATGCAGAGGCAAAGCGCGTTATCTCTTCAATGCCTAAGTGGATTCCTGGCAGACATCATGGTGAGAGAGTTAACACTAAGTATAGTGTACCTATTACATTCACCCTTCCAAACTAATAAAAAACTACCAGCAAATGAATCAATTCTGATTCATCGTAAAAACACACGAAGAAGCCAGACAAGGTTTCACACAACGAACAAAACAAATTCATATGACACGGAATATGCTCCCAATGCCGTCAGGTGTTGGGAGCTATTGTTCTCGCACCTCTCATATAAATGCAACAGCTCCCTTCATTGTCATACGCAATGAAGGGAGCTGTTATTTAAAAGATGCCTACCCTTTAGTTACCCATCAGCCAATTCTTGAATTCAGAAGCCTTATTCTTGCTTACAAACAGAGGTTCAGGCAACTCTACTGGCATACTGACCAGCAATCTGCTATCAAGCCAGATCACGATTTCCTTGATGCTTTCTCTCGCCACTATATACTGCTTATTGGCACGATAAAAACATGTAGGATCAAGTGTAGCCATAATAGATTCAAGCGACTTGTTGTATGCCATATTCTTACCATCCTTCAGATACAGCAAAGTCTTTCTTCCCGTGTTATATATGCACACAACATCAGAAACAGGAACTGGAACCAACTTATCACGCAAAGTCACAAGTAAAGAAGAAACATACGTTCCACTCTGCTGAACCTTTGCAGGGCCAGCCATATTGACCATACGCTGCAAATAGCCTATCACATCATTACTATTCCAACGCTTGAACTTATCCAAGGCACGTTTCAATTCTGTTGCCTTGATAGGCTTCAGCAGATAGTCAATACTGTTGACCGCAAACGCATCCAAAGCATACTGATCGTAAGCTGTTGTAAAGACGATTGGAGTCAGTACCTCTATCTCCTGAAAAAGTGTAAATGCAGAACCATCACTCAAATGAATATCCATGAAGATAAGGTCTGGAGCAGGATTGCTGCTCAACCATCTCACAGTCTGCTGAACACTCTCAAGAACTTTCAGCACCTCAATATCACTATCTATTTCCTGCAACATTGCAAGGAGATTCTCACTTGCAGCAGTTTCATCTTCTACTATCAGAACTTTCATTTTATTCCTGTTTTATCGGGTTACTCCGCAAGAGGAAGCACTACACTAAACATATCATCCGACTTCTCTACCCTGATCTTCTTATCCATCAACAGGGCAAAACGCTTCTCAAGATTCTTTATTCCTGTACCATGCGTTTCCGACTTATATTGCTTTGGAAAATATGGATTACTAACCACAAGTTCATGCTTGTCATTCATACTAATCAGAACATTCATCCTATGCTCACTGTCGATCATATTATGCACAGTTACATTCTCAATAAGCGGAAGCAAAGCCAGAACAGGAATCTGCAGATGCATGCAATCATCAGGAACATCAAATGTGACATCAAATTTTCCTGCATATCTCACTTGCATCACCTCACTGAAAGAACGTGCAAATTCCAACTCCTCTTCAAGTGTTGCCACAACTTTTCTCTCACTCTGAAGGATATATCTGAAGATATCACTCAAATGGTCGATATAACATATCGTGAGTTTCTCGTCCTTCTTCCTCACCAAACTGCTGATACCATTCAGCGAATTGAAGAAGAAATGCGGATTAATCTGATTAGTAAGGGCTGTACACCTGCTCTGCAAACTTTCCACCTGCAACTGTCGAAACTCCTCCACCTTCTTCTGATGAATACGACTAAGGTAGTCCGTATAACCAAGCATGATACCCATTGCACCAAGCACAACAAACTGGAACGTGAGAATGATAGGACGGCAATCGAAGTCTGGGAAGAATAGTGCAATCATACCTTTGTAAACACCAAACCCTAATAGTATTAAAAGGAAGTTTGGCAAGATACGCTTCACTAATGACTGTGATTTCAGGAAATTCCTATTCATCAACAAAGAGCAGAGAATAAGCACCCAGAACAGTAGGAATCTCATCAGCATACTATAGAGATAACATCCCATTGCATCGCTTCCTATATTATGCCTATCAATGTTCATGAACAATAGGTTTGGATAGCTGACAAAAATGGCAACCACCAAACTTACCAATACAGTCTTTGAGAAAGTTTTATAATCATTCATTTAATCGATCCTCATATTATCACGATGCAAAAATACACATTTTTTTTTATAAATCATAATTGCAAAGCATAAAAATACAAAAATAAATCATAATACCTACATCTTCTGAGGCAAAAATCGCAAAAATCCTATTCTTTTCACCTTCCACTCCTTACCAATAAAAAAAGTAGCGTCTCCCTCAAAGGAAACGCTACTTTTATCTAAGTCCAATCCAAATATCATAGTGTTCATATCAGAAATATCCGAACACTCGTGACCTTGATGGGATTCAAACCCATGACCTTCAGAACCGGAATCTGACGCTCTATTCAGCTAAGCTACAAGGCCAGTATAATTTTGTATTATGAATTATGAA
>JAKSLL010000183.1 GCA_024401215.1 Bacteroidaceae bacterium | reverse complement strand
TGTACCGAATATCAAGGCTATTACGCCAACGTGTTCGCAGATGGGACTTGCAACGGGCAACGTTCCATATCGCATAGAGGACGCTATCTATGATATGCGTATCAATGAAAGGTCTAATAATCAAGACATCAGTATATCACGTCTGTCAAGTGGTAGTCGCAGGATTATTACAATCATTGCAGAAATAATAAAGGCAGAGATGACTGGCTCATCATTGATCTGCATGGAAGAATTGGAAAATTCTGTTCATCCGAAATTGTTGGAAAACATGATTCTCATGGTTCAGTCGTTTGCCGAGGGCATCAAGGTGTTGACAACAAGTCACTCACCTTATCTTGTTCGTTACCTCAAATCACGTCAACTGACATTCGGTTTGCCAACAGAAGAGGGCGTAGCTTCATTCCACAAACTGAAGCAAACAAAGGTTAAGACTGTGGTCAAACGTGCATCTGCCATGGAGATGACATTGGGAGAATACATGTTTGATCTGATGCTTAATCTGAAACCCGAATCAGAAGAAATTACAGAACTCTTTGACTAAGATACCACAGATATGAGAAAAGGAACAAAAGCATTGACTCCTCATGTTGTGATATTCGTTGAAGGAGATACTGACGAAGTCTTTTTCGGGCGACTTGTAGCCTACTATAGACAAATCTCATCAACACCGATTCACTCGTGCGAGATACAGAACATGAAAGGTGTGAGCCGATATGCCAGCAGTAAATTCGTTGGCAAATTGGATGCTGAGATAATTCCGAAGTCAGAACGAAAGGGAATGAAGGTATATGGTGTGTGCTGCAGTTATGATACAGACGTATTTGAGGATGACGAATCACCTATTGTAGATTGGAAGAAACTTAGAAAATCTATAATACGGCTGGGTATAGAAGAATTCTGTACTATTGAAGTAAAAAGCGCGATTGAAGACTGGTTGCTTGATGATTTGGAAGGATTATGTACATTCCTCAAACAGAAAGATATACCCAGTTCGCTCAAAGGTTCAAGTGGCTATGCTAAGCTGCTCAACTTGTTCAAACGAAGCGGAAAGATATATGCCAAAGGTGTTTCTATTGAGAACTTCATCGACTGTCTGAATATGGAGAAGATTCGCAACAAACGAAAAGCAACCTTATCTGAACTCGAAAGAATACTTAATGTAACGATACAAGATTGACTATAAATGGGCATACTTGATAGCATATTTGGCAAAAAGAAGAACTCAACCACACGAGAAGTAAAAGTTGAGCCCAATGTCAATGAGTACCAGATGCCTGTTGTCAGCGCAGATAGCCAAGAAAAGCTTCTGAGATATGCTGATAATGGTCGCCCTATTGTGATTAGTGGCGGAGATTTCAATGGCAAGACGGTTTTTGTTGTAAGCAAGCCAAGCAACTCCCCTACCCAGACATTTGAAGGAAAGTCCTATCTTGTGGTAACAGTGGACAGACTCACCATTGGCACATACGAGCAAGTAACATTCATTGGCGATACTCCACAAGAGGAAATCAACAGGCTCTATGAATTAGAGAAGCAGAGGTATGAAGCTGCCGAGAAAGAAAAGGCTGAATTTGAGAAGAACAAGTTCAAGGCTGAGTATGAAGCGCACAGATACATGCGTCCTGCAACCAATCAAACCAAACGGTCGGATGCTCCGAAGCCTAAACCAAAGCCCATAGTCAAGGAAGAAGAGGAAGAATACAACTTTCCAGTTTATACACTTGATGCCGAAGGTAATATGATTCCGCTTGAAGAGCCAAAAGAAAAGCCTAAGCCAGCGCCCCAATCCCCTTGGATGACGGATGAAGAACTCGCCGCCTTCGAAGAATCAAGGAAGAATAATATCAAAGAAGCTCATTTCGACATGGAGGTTTCAGAAGAAGATACCTACATCTACAAACTCAATGAGCAGATTACATCGCTTCCAGAGTTCGACTTCTACAATGGCGACAATGACAAGGATGTATCAGAAGACCATCCATCGGTAATAGCCATCAGAGCGCTTCAAAAGGAAGCTGACGAGATAATGGCTCATGGAGAGATTTTCGAGGCTGAAAAGAACTGGGCACAGGCGGCTAAATGCTATGAGCATCTAGTCATAAGACGATACTGGAATCCACAGCCATACACTAAGCTCTTGGCACTATATTCAAAAGCCAGTCTTCATGCTTCTGTAAAGCAGAAGATGCAAAGCTTGATAGTCAATTTCTTCAGAGACAGAAGGGAAAAGATGAAGACAGAGCTTCTGAGACTTGCTGATAAGTATGACTCAACAATCTATGCCGAGAAGTGCATCAATGAAGGAGAATGCGTAACCTACTACGATGGAATCTATGATATATACACCCCATACCCAGTAGTTGAAGAAGTCCTTATGAATATAATGTAGCACTATAATGGGGCATGTCAAAATACCTCATTTACGACGACAGAACAGAAAAATGAAGCGTGGCATCCTGCAAAATGGAATGTCACGCTTCGATGTAGAAAAAGGGCAGTTATGAACGTCTTGGTTTGTACTTCGGCTTGGCATACTTGGCGCGAACCTGTCTGCCAGCAGCCTGCAAGCAACGAAGGAGGTACTTGGCAATATCCTCGTCCCTGTCTCGCCAAGGCATGTCGCTTGTACTGCCACCGCCACCACCTGAAGCCTGAACATTTGCTGCGCCATTGATACCAGCAAGGAAGAGTTCCTTAGCCTTGTCAACGACATCAACCATATGTTCTGCACCAGCATGGAACATGGCATTAAGGACTTCTGCCTTGTCACCCAACTTCAAGTCAGGGTTGTTGGAAAGCATTGTCTTGACACCATCAACGGCATCTTCAAAGAAGGTAGTCTTGAAGAGTGAGTCAACATCCTTGCCCAATTCCTCCTGAACAATGGCGTTAGCCTTTTCCATGTTCTCGAAATTAGTAACTGCCTCACGAACTCTGGTATTAGCCTCCTTCAACTTGCGGTCAGCCTCCATGAGTTTGGTGCGCTTATCTGCAAGTCTTGCATCAAGATCTGAGACTCTTGCCTTGAGTGCTTCAATCTTTGCTTCAATCTCCGACTTGTCACCCTGGCACTGAGCAAGCTGCTCTTCAAGTTCCTCGATTTCTGCTGTGCATTCGTCACGCTCAGTAGTAAGGTGGTCAATCATCGTACCCAGTCCCTTGATGGCACTCTCCAGCTTAGACTTCTTTTCCTCGCGCTCCTGAATCTCATGACCGAGCATTGCGTAATATTCTTCACGTGGAATGTGCCTGTTGCCAGTAACGGACACAGGTTCCCCATGCTCCAAGCCCCACTTGGCATTGACTTCTGCCATATAATCGTGCAGTTCATCAAGAACAGTTGCTTCGCCTCCGAAAGTATCACGATACATCACACGATTGCGACCTTTGTTCTCATCATAATAGATGGGAAGGATGCAACAGTGAATGTGCGGTGACGACTCGTCACAGTGTACAACGAAACTCACGATGTTCTCTTCGCCGTATTTTTTTACCATAGCATTATAGACATCCTTCGCCCAATCAATGATGCCTTGCTGTAGCACCAGATGGCTGTTGTCAACGCCCTTGGTACGGTCAAGTTTCTGCTCACCAAAAGCAAGGCGACGCATCTCGTCGGCATTGCCACTGAAGACAATCTCACAAATGGTACGGTAAGGTTTGCCTGTATAGACTTTTCCCTGGGCCTTGTACCTTTCCATACGAGCCACATTAGGGTCTGTGACCTTTGCTTCTTTGTAGCGCTCTTCTATACGCTGTTTGATGGTTTTCTCTGATCCAAGTGGCACCATTTTGCAACCACGCACAAGCTCAAAATTACAATTACTTCTGCTGCGGTCTATTGCGTTCTTTCTGCGCTTCTGACGGTTCTCCCACATCTTTTCTGTGAACCTTCGCTGATGCTCGTTGGCTTCGCCAGTTGACATGCTCGCCAGATTACCCATGTGGACTACCTGATATTTTTTTGCCATAGGCAATTTGTTTTTA
>JAKSLL010000182.1 GCA_024401215.1 Bacteroidaceae bacterium | reverse complement strand
ACGCGAAGGAATGTAGCAGAACCTGCGTAAGAGTCGTCAGCCTGGAAAGAAGCTGCGAACTGGTTGTCAGACATACAGTTAACACCTGAGTCTGTCAGCATATCGAGATAAACGTCCTTGTTCTGAAGAAGGAATGTGTTGTTTCCTGCCTCCTGGATTTTCTTAAGACGTTCTTCTACTGGGAGAAGCGAGAGCTTCTGAATCATGCGCACTTTGTGCATCTCGAGTGGAACTTGATTCTCACTCTGATAAAATTTAACTGCCATATTAGATTTTTGTTAGTGTGATTGTTATTTGAGTATATTTATTTCAATTAGGCATCAAAAAGTTTTGTGTTCGCAAAATTAGTGTATTGAATTTATTTATAATGACACATTTTTACGGAACAAAGTGCCAATTTTACTTAATTTGACATTGCTGACCAATGTTTAAGACCATTTTTACGTTATTGATGTGGAATTTGCATATCTTTGCATATATGGATGTAGTAAAAATAACGAATATTGACCAGTTTAACGCTTATTTTTATCAGCCATCGGTGCATCCTCTTGTGAGTGTCGGCGATTTGTCTCGTGCAAATTTGGATTTGTATTCTCCAACGGATTTTGGGATGTATTGTGTGGTGTTGATGGATGTTGACTTTGGCGAACTTGTGAAATGCGGCAATTCTGTGAGATATAAGCCTGGCACAATGTTTTGGCTTAGGCCAGGGCAGACTGTGTCGATGAATCTTGATCATACGGTGAAGCCTCGTGGGATGATGCTTGCTTTTAGGGAGGAGTTTCTCGAAAAATGTGGATTGGGGCGTGACTTCTATATGTTTGACTTCTTTAATCATGATGTGAATGAAGCTTTGGAATTGTCCCTTTCCGAGAAAAATGTTATCCTCAACAGTTTTGCAAACATTCAGGCGGAGCTGCTGACAAAAAGCGACTATCTGACAAATCATCTTGTACGATTGAATATCGGATTGCTGCTGAGTTACTGTAAGAGGTATTTCGAGAGACAGTTTGAAGAGCGTCGTCCTCGTGCCAACCGTGGCATAAAGGACAGGCTTGATGCTGTGCTTGACAATTATTTGTCGAGCGGGCTTCCAGAGCAGCAAGGTCAGCCTACTGTGGCATGGTGTGCCGCACAGTTTAATTTGTCGGCAAACTATTTTGGTGAACTTGTGAAAAGAGAAATCCACATAACAGCTCAGGATTATATCCAGGATAAGATTGTGATTGCAGCTCAGCAGCTGTTAGCATCTACTGGTATGTCAATCAACGAAATTGCTGAACAGCTGGGCTTTGCATACACTACACATTTCACCCGTATGTTTCATAACAGGACTGGCGTGTCACCTTCAGAATACAGAAAAAAGGAAGTTATGCGATGAGAATAAATGTAGTATCTGAAGATGATTTGGCATAGTAAGCTTCTAATATTTAATTCAAATGCGATATGATTACAAGGATAAATTTTGATATTGAAGGCTTTGGTAAGTATCTCGATGAGGTGCCTTTTATAACAACAATGCCTGGCATGTATGATGCGGAGATGCTTTATCAAGGATATAATCCTGATGACCCTGCTTCATTCGAGGAATGTTATGACTGGAAAGTGTATAAGCATTTTCTTGAAAAAGGGAAGATAACAGAAGACCCACAAGAGTCTATGGCTCGCTCGCTTCATGATCATTTTGTCTTGAAAGGTGTCAATAGCCTTCTTTCATGCTATAGCCAAAAGAGCAAGGTGGTTGGCGTTATGGGTGGAAGTGCAATGCTTCGTACAGATGAAGCGTATAGAAATGTGGCTGTGTTCAGCAAGTATCTTACAGAAAAAGGTTCTTTGCTTGTGAGTGGGGGAGGGCCAGGCGCAATGGAAGCTACAAGTCTTGGCGCTTTGATGGCTGGGAGAGATGAGAAGTGTATTGATGAGGCAATAGAGATTTTGTCGGAAGCACCACGATATACTGATGAGCGGTATTTGGAAATGGCTTTCAGGGTGCTTGAACGCTTCCCGCAGACAGGCAAGTACGAATGCCTTGCTATTCCAACATGGCTGTATGGACACGAACCAACATCTCCTTTCGCCTCAAAAATTGCTAAGCTGTTTGAAAATAGTGTGCGTGAAGATATGCTGCTTACAATCTCTTACGGAGGGTTGGTATTTGCACCTGGTAGCGCTGGCACAATGCAGGAAATATTCCAAGAAGCTGTTCAGAATCATTATCTTACTTTGGAGATGAGCAGCCCTATGGTGTTTCTCGACACAAAGTATTGGACAGAAGATATACCTGTATATCCTTTCTTGCAGGATTTGATGAAAAAAGGGAAATACAGAAATCTTCTGCTTAGCATAACAGATAGTCCATTGGAGGCTGCACGAATCATTGAGGATTTTCAAAACACATTGTAAGTGATTGCGAAATGTTGACTTCGAGAGATTTGAGTTGCTGTAATTAGTTTTGAACAAATACTTTATTTAGGTTGATTTATGCTTAATGACAAATATACGAAGTGGGTTGCTTGCTGGGGTAATGCAACATCAATAACAGATAGAAAAGAGGCTGTATATGCTAAGGATATCACGTTGAGGTATCCGATTAGGATGTGCTTTTCTGGCAGTAAATTGCGTTTCCGCTTTTCTAATCTCACAGGCACCGAACCTGTGGTTTTGTGTAAGGCATTCGTGGCAAAGGTGCAAGACAAGTATGAGTCTTTGCCAATCACGTTTTCATCTTCGGCTAATGTTTGTATTGAACCGGGCAAAGAGGTGACAAGCGATGAGGTGTCTATTGATGTCTTGGCAGGTGACACCGTTAATGTCAGCATGTATTTTGCTGACTATACCCAGATGAATTCGGGCACACTTATTACAGGGCCATTGTCTAAGGCTAAATATGCCTATGGCGATTTTGCTGAGTTGAGGGATTTCCCTATAGAGTTAAGCAGAAACACTAACTGGTTCTATTTCCTTAACACAATTGATGTCTTTACTGAAGAAAAGAATCATGCCTTGATATGTTATGGCGATTCGATTACAGCACAAAGTTGGCCTGACTATTTGAGCATTCGTGCTCATAGAGAAGGGTTCGACAATGTATCTGTTATCCGTAGGGCAGTCAGCGGCACTCGAATACTTCGTCAGTATGACTGTATCACATACCAAGCTTATGGGCTTAAAGGCGAAACGCGCTTTCCTATAGAGATGAATGTTGCAGGTGCTGACGGATTGATTATCCAACACGGAATAAATGACATCATTCATCCTGTTGGTGCTGATGTTAATCCTTTCCGGCCATGGAGCGATATGCCAACTTGTGAGGATTTGATAAAAGGTGTAGAGGAAATATATTTGTCTCATGCGCGTACATATAATAATATTAAGGTATATAGTGGCACTCTGCTGCCGATTTATGGATGGCGAACTTACACGAAAGAACGTGATGAGTTGCGAGTGAAGTTCAATCAGTGGTTGCGCACATCTGATAAGTTTGATGGATGCGTGGATTTTGATGTGGCTGTTCGTGACTCTGTAAGAAACGAAAGTTTTGCTGATGGCTTTGATTCGGGCGATCATTTGCATCCAAGCGAAAAGGCGTATGAGGCTATGGCGGCATGCGTTCCTGCTGAACTGCTTAAGTAATCGGTGAATTATTATTTAGAAGAGGTGGCAGACAATGCCCTTGCGTGAAGGGCATATAGCAGAAACATCTAAGGTTGACAGATTCCCCTCGCTGGTTTTGTACGCTTCGCGCAGGAAAGGAAAAATAAATAAAAATAATAAAAATAATAAAAACAGATAAAAAGAGCCTTTTACTTATTCTTCTTAGTTTTCTAGCTTTCCTAGTTTCTCTAGTTTTCCTGGTTTTTCTAGCTTTTCTAGTATTTCTAGTTTTTCTAGCTTTTCTAGCTTTTCTAGTTATCCTAGTTTGTTCTTCCTGTTTTTCTTATTTTTCCCTATTTTCCCTATTTTTCCTTTCAGCGCGCAGCGTAATATAGACATCCTTCCCCCGCAACGCCACCCATCGTTCCCCCGCAACGCAACGTTGCGTTGCCTG
>JAKSLL010000181.1 GCA_024401215.1 Bacteroidaceae bacterium | reverse complement strand
ACACATTCGCCACCCTTCAGTTGGAGAATGGCACGGATATATTTGTTGTAAAAGGTATGCTCGGTCATACAAATGTAAAGACCACTCAGATTTATGCACATATCGTTGACAAGAGCAAACGAAATGCAGCCGAGGCTCTCCAGATAGATGGACTTAATGCTTCGAGCGAATCTCCTGATGACGCAAAAGCCATCTGATAATCCGTAACGTATTCTCTATTTAGCCTCCGAGTTTTCGGGGGCTTTTTTGTGTCTTTACTATCTCCTCCATGTAAGTTTTTATTGTCTTTGTTCACACCTTCTATAAAACACTGTTTTCTAGTTTAATAGTATGATTTTCGCCGTAAAATCATACTCAAAATATAAACTATTTTAATATCGGGGCTGCAAAAGGCTGTTTTTATGGCTGTTCGCGAAATAGTGCGTTACTTTGCATCGCCAAACAACAAGAAAAGGCGCAAAATCAAAAAGTAAAAACAATATAAACAATGAACGAAAATTACACAGTCAATTCGCTGGAGGAGATGCCAAGAGCATTGTCCCACCTCATTGAAAAAGTTGATAGCCTTCAGAAGGCCGTCAACAGCCTGCGAAACAAGCAGCAGGTTAGTGAATCACCTCGATGGATGAACATTGATGAACTTTGTGCTTACCATCCCAGCCATCCCAAGAAGCAGACCGTCTATGAATGGGTGTCAAAGAAGACAATACCATATCATAAGATGACCAAGGGACTTATGTTCCTACAGTCTGAAATCGATGAGTGGCTGAAGAGCGGCGCTCAAAAGACCGAAGAAGATCTCATGCGTGAGGCACGTGAGTTCATCGAATCAAAAAGAGGCAACTAACATGGCAGGGTACTACACAAGTGATTTCTGGAAAGGAATGGAGGACTTGCATGAGTTCTCCTTCTACCGGAAGCCAATTCAGAATGTAGAGCCTTGTAGAGCTATCACCGTGGTCGATGTGTACCGATACATTGTCGGTCATTATGCGAAACCTCAAACAGAAACACTACGTGCAATGACTTCTCCTTCTGATGCCAAGAAATTTAAGGCTACTCATTTTGACTACTGCACATTCTCGGGATTGTTTCGCAGGCGAAATGAAAAGGAGATAATACTTCATTCTGGATTGATGTGCTTGGACTTTGACCACATCGGTAACCCCGAAGAGTTCAAAGAACGACTATTGCAGCATGACTACTTCGATACGGAACTCTTGTTCACAAGTCCTTCTGGCGATGGTGTGAAATGGATTATTCCTATCGAACTGAAGGGATGGGAGCACTCCCGTTATTTCAAGGCAGTAGCAAACTGCATCAAGGCAACAGGTTTACCAGAGGTTGACAAGTCGGGAAGCGACGTGGCACGCTCATGTTTCCTTCCCTACGACCCACAGGCGTATATTAACCCAAAATATCAAGAATATGTCGAAGAAAATATTTTCACCCCTAGAGTGGGAGAATGTCCCTTCTAAGCAGGAATCCTCATATCCCACAGCACAGACTCTCAACGAGCCATCCTCAGATCTTCACGCGGAGGTTGAGAGTGTTATTGCAGAAATCGAGGCGCGTGGAATTGATATTGCACCTGAATATGGAACCTGGGTTAATAGCGGCTTCGCATTAGCGAACGGTTTGGGTGAAGGTGGACGTAATTACTTTCATCGTATGAGCCGATTACATTATGACTATGATTATTCCATCACCGACAGGCAGTTTTCTAATTGTCTGAATGGTAAAGGAACAGGTGTGACCATTGGATCCTTCTTCCATTATGCGGCTCAAGCTGGCATCAAGTTAAGTCGTTCTGTTAATACCATTTTACCAAATTACCAAAATGGTAAAACGGCAAAATGGGTGAAGCCTGCTGATGAATTGCCTCGTTTCCCAGAGATCGTTTTTGACGGATTGCCTCTCTTTTTACAGAAAGTAGTTAACAATGCCATCTCTTCAGAGGATCGAGACGTGATACTCTTGGGAGCCATCGGATGCCTGTCTGTATGCTTCGACAATGTGTGTGGTGTTTACGACGAACGCGTAGTTTATTCTAATCTCTACTTGTTTGTTGTGGCTGATGCTGGAATGGGCAAAGGGGCTTTGTCATTATGCAGAGAGTTAGTGGATCCTCTCAACCAGAGACTACACGAACAATCATCGCAGATGGCTCTTGATTACAAACGAGACTTGTCGGAGTATCAGAAGAACAAAGGTAAGAATCCTGATGCTGTCGAACCCAACCCACCACCGCAGAAGACGTTGGTTGTTCCGGCAAACAGCAGCGCAAGTTCCTTGATGGGCATTCTTGCCGACAATGATGGCAGAGGGCTTATCTTCGAAACAGAAGGAGATACGCTTAGTCAAACCCTCAAGTCAGAACATGGTAATTATTCAGATATGCTACGTAAGGGTTTCCATCATGAACGAATCAGCATGAGCCGTCGCAAGGATAGAGAATATCTTGAGATTGACAATCCTCGTATATCTGTTGTCCTGGCTGGCACTCCCGAACAGGTACGCCATCTCATACCTGATGCAGAGAACGGATTGCTCAGCAGATTCATATTCTACTTCATCCCCTTTCGTAGAGGAATACGCGATGTCTTTGCTACGGATGATATTGGTCATTCAAAGCACACCATATTCAAAAACATAGGAAACGAATTTCTACACTTGCTCGATAAATTCATGGAACAAGGTTCCTTTGTCATCGTATTGCCAACGCATCTGCAACACCGCTTCGTCGAGTGGCTGGCCAGGCTCAATGACGAGTGTTGCGACGAAGTTGACAATGGTATGCAAGGAATCGTCCGAAGGCTGGGACTCATTGCCTTTCGCATGATGATGCTGTTTACAGCAATTCGTGCGTTCGACAATCCTCTCCCGCAATCCAGAGCTCCTGACGGAAGAATTATTCTGGAATGTTCCGAAGATGACTTCAATACGGTGTTGTGCTTATGTGAGATCTTGCTCTATCACTCTGTACACATTTACTTGAAGTTGCAACCGAAGAATACCAGCAATGTCCTTCCCGACATAGAGTCTGGAGTCAATGCCCGTCGCTATGCGTTGTATCACAAACTCCCAGATGAGTTCGACAAATCCATTTATGACCGAATCGTTTCAGAGATGAATGAGAACGCCAGTACTGCTTCCAAATGGATAGACAAATTCATACAGGATAAGAGACTCAAACGCACAAGCAAAGGCAATTATGTAAAAATCAATTAAAAAGTAAAACAGGGCGAAAGCCCATTAAACGAAAATCAAATGAAAAAAGCAAATATAAATTTGACTCCCGAAGAGGTTATACTCAAGATGGCATGTCGTGCTACTCGTCATGCGTTAACTAAGAGTCGCAATTCGCTCACCTCTGATGAACTTAATAAGTTCGCATCGATTGATGTAAGCAACAATCCTGTATTGCAGGAATGTCAGCACCTCTTCTTGGAACAGGTATTCTGTTCTTGCCATGACGAAGATATGGTTCCAAAACTTGCATTGGACACCTATCATCGTTCTATCGGACTGTTGTTGATTCGAGCTGGAGTCGCTAGCAACTTGAAGCTAATTGCTCCAATCATTCCTGAACTCGGTTTCAGAACCTCAGCTAATGTGATTGGTGAGTTCCGTTTCGTAGATAAAGTATTACCTATTGCAAAATAACCTTTATGAAGAACTTGACTATTCCTGTTGATCATCTTGTGATGTTGGCAGAACTTGATGATAAGGAAGCTGGGCAGATGGCAAAAGCCATCGCCCAGTATGCCAACGAGGGAACTGCACCTGCATTCAGCAATGGTGCATTGAAAGCTATCTTCTCCCTCTTTCGCTCAAACATTGAGACTCAGCGCGAGTCTTCTGCTAAACGTAGCGAAATCAATACGACCAATGCCATGAGCAAGAAGTCGTCAGCGAAGAAGAAGGTAGTGAAGAAACTTCCTTCCGCTGATAGCGAATTGCAACAAATCGTAAACGAAGATGCTAGCACATCAGAAGTAACAGACGAGTTGCTACCTCTCGATGCAATCGAAGCCGTTTATCCCAAACTCGGCACTTATCGTGAGGAATCGCTCTCCATTTGGGAAACCTTCAGCGAAG
>JAKSLL010000180.1 GCA_024401215.1 Bacteroidaceae bacterium | reverse complement strand
AGCACGGTGGTGAGCCAAGCTCAGTTAAGTTCTGCGCTAAGGTCGGCATGAACTATGCTTCTTGCTCTCCATTCCGCGTACCTATCGCCCGCCTTGCCGCCGCCCAGGCAGCGGTTGAAGAATGATATTAAATAACTGATTATCAGTAATATAACTATAGGGATTAGACAGGTAAATTTTCTGTCTAATCCCTTGTTTTTGTCTTAAATAGACCCAAAATACACGATTTTCGTGTCATTTCTGCTCCGAAAACACAATAATTTAAGACCTGCTGCTTCTTTATTTAAGACCATATAAGACTTTTCTAATAGTAGTAAAAAAACAGTATTTTTTGGAAACAGCATCAATGAAACCTGTAGTCCAAAAAGCAGCGAAAAGATGGCTTTGGGAATGTGTATATTCGAGTCTGTTTTAAGGTTTCCACAAAGCATTCCTGACCGTGCTGTGGTTCAGTTCGTCATTGAGAACAAGGACAAGGGAGGGAAATGGATGTACGAGCACCAGAAAGGCAAGTGCTTCAAGTGAAAAAAGGAGAGGGAAGGTAAAACTTCCTTCTCTTTTTTGATACCTCGACCTGTCATTGGCTGTTCCCGGATGCCTACCCCGTACAAGTAATAACTTGTTATTACGGGGTTCAAAAAAGTTAGTATATTCTAAGAAAACTTAGAATGAACTCTTAGAGAAAAGATGTAACTTTGCAGCGCTTTGAGCTAATAATTTACAAACAAATTCATTTTTTAAAACAATGAAGCATCTTTTCTTCTATTCACTCTTTACGGTGTTGGCTTTGCTGACATCCTGCCAAGAGTACGATCTGGGTTACACTCCGGAGCAGATTGGGTACAACATCACGTTCCGCAAGGATTTTGGAGACTACGATATGGCCAACGACTTCAACTTGGCTCAGCGTGGTCAAGTAACAGTTACTCCTACGGCTTGTCCAGAAGTGTGCATCTACAGCAAGGCAGCAACAGGTTGGCAGCTCGTAGCTAAGTATGACAATGTGACCGAAACTCGAGACCTGGGCTTTGATATACCGAAAGGAACGAAAGAGATATTGGTCACAAATGGTAGCCAGACGCAGAAAACCACTGTGGGTGCGTCTGTATCTTTTTCTGGAACCCGTGCCGGTAAGTATGATAAGGACGATTCAACAATTAAGATAGAGTTGAATGAAGGTTCTCGATATACCTATTATTACTATGACGCAGATGAAGCTCTTTCGTTCAACTCTATTTTGCCAGAAAGAAAAAACAATATGGATAAGTCTATAGATGATTTTACATTGGTTTCTACTGGAGAATTCATCATCTATCCTACCTATTGGAATGCCGGTTTTATTACTGCTGTAGGTATCTATTACTATGATGAGTCTGGCAATGTAGTTAAGAATATTGTGTTCGGTAATCACGATCTCAATGAGAGCATACAATGTTTATCCGAGGACGGAGATTGGGAGACTATAGGATGGGATGAATCTTATGTTGGAACAAATTACTATTGTCCCTCAGACAATATGCTAACAGGCCGAAACAATCGACCTTTTAGAAGCAAGGGTATCATCGTGAATCTTCCCGTTGGAACCCGATTTGGATTCTATACACCAATGGGAGGAGACTATCATAATAGATATTGTCCAAGAAATTGTTTCTCTACAGTAGAGGGATATGAGAAAGTTGGTAATCAATTCGGCAATTGGTGGCATGATGGAGTGGAAGTCACATACGCAAGTGGTTGGATGGATGCTCATTCTGAGTCTAATTTAAATCCACCTGATGTCTGGACCGAGGTTTGGACTGCTCAGACATATATGAACAATACCCGTCATGCTGTAATGTTTGGTCTATACTTTGACAGTAAGGGAGATATTGTAGTAGGTGCAGAAGACACTTATGGAGATGGAGCTTGGGGGTCTGCTTCCGATTTCGACCTTAATGATAGAGTATTCAAGATATATGGTTCCCAGCCAGAGGTGTTGAACAATAAATCTCAGTCCTGGCTTCTTCCTTTCGAGGATCTTGGCGGCAGTTTTGATTGGGACTTCAACGATGTAATTCTGAAGATGGATTATGTCAGTGGTCAGAAGACTGCAAAGATTACTCCGATTGCAGCAGGCGGTACATTGCATTCCGAGGTATTTTTCAACGATACTGATGACGAGAGCAAGGTCCAGGATTTGGGCGAGATTCATGTACTTCTTGGGGCAGATCCAGTTGGCGAAGATGAATTGTATGCGCCAATCAATGCTTCACACCGTGGCAACCCAGGAACTGTGAAAACTGTGAATATTACGAATCCTGCCACTTTCTCTATTTCAAATGCTCAGACTGATGCAAACAGCTCTGCTAATGGAACCTCAACAAAGAGCATGGTGGGAGCGTACATTGTGACAAAGGGCAACAGTGGTCTTTCTACGATTGCTTACAATGGTATGGGTAAGGCTCCAGCGATGTTGGTTCTTCCTACCACCTATAAGATTGACGATACTTATTATGAGTGGGCATGGCCAGTAGAGAACAAGGACATTCGTGAGGCATACGGCGAACCAGGTCATAGTTTTGATGAATGGGTTGCAAATCATACGAAGGCACAAGACTGGTATATGTACCCGACTGGTGGTACAGTAGAGGAGCGAAGCGCATCTTCTTCCATTAACACGCTTGTTCCTTCGCCGGAATATGACATGGATGATTATGGAACCATCATTTCCCTCCCATCCAAGAATTCGGAGGGTGTATATGCTTTTCCAGCCAGTCTCTTTAGTGGAGCATCTACATCTACGGTGACTGTAGTTCTGAAAGGTGTACTTAGCAACTCCCTCTATGCCTATGATGGAACCAACCGTTCTGAGGCTATTGGAGAGTGGTCTCGCTTGAATGATGGTGGCACGATTACAGTCATGGGTAATACGGCATCAGGAAGTGGTACAGGCAATGTTAATTACGAAGGAATGTACCAGATTACTCTTGATGCTTCAGACCTTTCCGCTATTGCGTCCGCTGGTCAGTGGGTCGTTTCGGTAGGGGACAACACTCAGATATTATATATCGCTTATAAGAACGGCGAGGTCGGCGGTGTCATTGATGATGTTGAATGGGGTGGCCAGGAAGAAGAACCAGGTTCCTCAAATGATCCTGCTAATGGCTCTGAGCCAGTTCTTGCTCCAATTCGCTGATGTTTCATTGAATATATAAAAACTTGGAGGAGGGAAGACGTGATGTTTTTCCTCCTCTTCTTTTCTTCAGAATTACTATAGAAGAAACAAATAGTCCCCAAAAAACAAAATTTTCCACCAAAATGTTTGGAGACTCCAGAAAAAACGCCTATCTTTGCGGCGTTCAAACTTAGGTTTGGCGTTAAAAAATTGATATATATAGATAGCGTTGCGCTACTCTTGCTCGGAGATCTGGACAATCTAACAAGCATCAAGGGAAGCGCAATGGCTCCTCGTAATACGCGAGGGGCTGTTGCGTGTTACCATGCTTGGGCAGTCCAGAGCCTCCGAGGGTAGCACCACAGTCCCCTCGCTTTTTGTGTTTTTATTTATGGATTCTCTCGATTGGGCTGTTAAGAGAGGGAAAGGATTTATGAAGAAATTCTTTATTTTGGCAGCCTGTGCGCTGCTGGTGGCCGCCACCTCCTGCGGCTCTGACAACAAGGAGGACGAGATCATCAACGGTGGAACCCAGGGAGGATCCACGAGTTCAGAATCAATCGAAGCCCGATACGTCGATTTTTACGAGACAAAGGGGGCTTCAATCGAGGAGGTGAAGCGGTACATGAGCAAGGAGGCCGGAGAATTGTGGCTGACTGAGAGTAAGGATGATAAGTCCAACAGCGCAAGTTTGATGTACACCTTCCATGATACACAGAATCCTCCAAAGGATGATGGCATGAGGTCTTATGGTGTCATCTTATATACCTTCCTCAATGGTGGGCTTTATGGTATTAGTGTAGAACTGCCTACATATAAGATGTGCTACGATGGTGTCAGCAAGTCGCATGAGAGTGTGCCGTATGAAGGTGAGCACTATTATAAGCAGGAAGCAATGTTCAAGACCAAGGATGGCAAAAGCAATATCGCAGTCATTGAACTGGAGCTG
>JAKSLL010000018.1 GCA_024401215.1 Bacteroidaceae bacterium | reverse complement strand
CATTCGGTACTCTCCCACTCATCGTGCTCGGCTGTGTGATGATGAGAAAATGTAACACAAACACTTGTCCTGTAGGTGTGGCAACACAAGACGAGCGTCTCCGCGCACGCTTCACAGGCAAGGCAGAATATGTAATCAACTACTTCACATTCCTCGCTGAGCAGGTGCGCGAATACCTCTCAGAGATTGGTGTAAGGAAGTTCAAGGACATCATCGGCCGCACCGACCTTATCGAGGTGAATGCTGCCGACCCATCTACAAAGCAGGGCACAATAGACTTCTCTCGCCTTCTCTACAAGGAGGAGTCAGACAAGCCTCTATACTGGGACCGCGGCGCGTTCACAAAGGTTGAGGGCGTGAAGGATGAGGAAATCATCAAGGCTGCCCAGCGTGCTATCGAAGACAAGGAAGAGGTGAACCTCGACTTTGCTATAAAGAATACAGACCGTGCTGTTGGCACAATGCTTTCTGGTGTCATCGCCAAGAAATATGGCGAGGAAGGTCTCCCAGACTCTACTATCAACATCAAGTTCAAGGGTTCTGCCGGTCAGTCATTCGGAGCATTCGCCGTTAAGGGCGTGAACCTCAAGCTCGAAGGCGAGACAAACGACTACTTCGGCAAGGGTCTTTCTGGCGGCCGCATATCTATTCTCCCACCTGCCCGCGCTAACGCAGACTTCGTAGCAGAAGACAACATCATAGCCGGCAACACCGGTCTTTATGGTGCAACAACAGGTGAGCTTTACGTTAATGGTCGTGTAGGCGAGCGCTTCGGTGTGCGCAACTCAGGCGCTATCGCCGTAATCGAAGGTGCAGGCGACCACTGCTGCGAGTACATGACTGGCGGCCGCGTGGTAGTGCTTGGCGAGACTGGACGCAACTTCGCCGCAGGTATGTCAGGCGGTGTGGCTTACGTCTGGGACAAGAACCACAACTTCGACTACTTCTGTAACATGGATATGGTGGAAATCAACCTCGTGGAAGAGGCATCATACCGCAAGGAGCTCAAGGAGCTTATCCGCAAGCATTATCTCTACACTGGCTCTGCCCTCGCAGGCAAGATGCTCGACAACTGGAACCACTACGTTGAGGAGTTCATCCAAGTTGTTCCTATCGAATACAAGCGAGTGCTTCAGGAAGAGCAGATGCAGAAGCTTCAGCAGAAGATTGCAGACATGCAGAGAGACTATTAAAAAAAAGACCCTCCCCTGCCCTCCTTGCGAGGGAGGGGATGGCAACAACAGAAATATTATAAACCCGTGATCCCACAGCGGTAAGTACTCCCTCCCATGCACGGAGGGCAGGGGTGGGGCTCAAATATGGGAAATCCAAAAGCATTTCTAACAGTACCTCGCAAAGAGGCCGGATATAGACCAGTTCATGACCGTATTCACGATTTTGGAGAGGTTGAACAGACACTTAACACAAAAGACCGCCAGGAGCAGGCAAGCCGCTGCATGGACTGCGGTGTGCCATTCTGCCATTGGGCTTGTCCGCTTGGCAACAAAGACCCAGAATGGAACGACGCCCTCTACCACGGCGAATGGGAGACAGCATATAAGATTCTGAAGAAGACAAACGACTTTCCTGAATTCACAGGACGCATCTGCCCTGCCCTCTGCGAGAAGAGCTGCGTGCTCTACCTCACTACTGGCGAGGCTGTCACAAACCGCGAGAATGAGTGCGCCATCGCTGAACGCGCCTACCTCGAGGGATATGTGACTATTGAGCATCCTGTACGCAACGGAAAGAAGGTTGCAGTAATCGGCGCAGGCCCTGCCGGTCTTGCCGCTGCCAACCAGCTCAACTACAAGGGCTATGAGGTGACAGTCTTCGACAAGAACGAGGCTGCAGGCGGTCTTCTCCGCTACGGTATTCCAAACTTCAAGCTTAACAAGCAGATTATCGACCGCCGCATCAATGTGATGGAGCAGGAAGGCGTGAAGTTCGTTTATAACTTCCCTGTTGACTTGGAAGAGCTTGCAAGCAAAGGTTCGCTCCCTGTAAAGGATGGCGAGGGCGGCTCATTCGATGCCTATGTGGTTTCAACAGGTACTCCACAGGCTCGTGACCTTAACATTCCTGGACGTGAGCTCAAGGGCGTTCATCTCGCTCTCGAACTCCTCTCACAGCAGAACCGCGTACTCGCCGGCATGGAATTCTCTAAGGCTGACCGCGTGACAGCAAAGGGCAAGGACGTGCTCGTAATCGGTGGTGGTGATACTGGTTCAGACTGTATCGGTACTTCTCACCGTCAGGGCGCTAAGTCTGTCACTCAGATTGAAATCATGCCTAAGCCACCAGTAGGTCACAACCCTAACACTCCTTGGCCAAACTGGCCAGTCATTCTCAAGACAACATCTTCACATGAGGAGGGCTGTACACGTCGCTGGAACATCAACTCTCTTGAGTTCCTCGGCAAGGACGGCAAGCTCACAGGCGTGAAGGTGCAGCCTATCGACTGGAAGCCAAATCCAGAAGGCGGACGCCCAATCATGGTTGAGGCAGGAGAGGTTGAGGTTATCAAGGCCGACATCGTATTCCTCGCTATGGGCTTCATCAAGCCACAGCAGCCACAGTTCCCTGAGAATGTCTTCGTAGCAGGCGACGCTGCATCAGGAGCAAGTCTCGTGGTACGCGCTATAGCATCAGGAAGAAAGATTTCTGAACAGATTGATTCTTATTTCAAGAACAAATAACACACACACCAAGCTTTCTATGTGGGGGTGCGGAACAACTCAGTTTCTGGGTTGACCGCACCTTTTTTGACATTTAAAAGCCCCCCTCTGCCCTTCGGGCATCTCCCACGTTATGGGGAGAGGCTGTAGTGCCTTCCAGGCACACTTACGAAACTGAATTCGTAGCTATTCTGCAGAAAAAAGCATTCGCTGAATAGTTACCTTCATTCTTGATTATAAAAATAATATCAAACAGATACTTATTTATTATTTTTTCTATACCTTTGCAAAAAAGAAACAAGAGATTTCCATCCGGAATTGTTTGCTGCAAACAAAAAAATCTCTGATTTCTCTAAATTCTTGATAAATAGATACAAGTTTAGCAAGTTCCACTTGTTGTGGAGTTAAAGGGTAGTTAAAGAGACAAATGTCCGACAAGACAAATGTCCCTTTAACTCCGAGCGAAGCGATAACTCCTCTTTAACTCCACTTTAACTCCCCAAAACGAGCAAGTTGAATAAATAGAAAAAGAGTTGAACTAAGAACTGACATTTCTTGATGGTCAAGAACCTTTAGCCTCGGCGAAGCCAATGAAGAGAACCTCGAAGAGCTCGGCGTAGCCAATTAAGAGATTTCCATCCGGAAATGTTTGTTTGCAAACAAAAATCTCTGATTTCTCTAATTTCTTGACAAAGAGAAAAAACTTTGAACAGATACATATAATCAAAACTTGACAGGCAACAATAAAAATGAAACGTATTCTTTTTTCACTATTCACAATGATCGTGACAATAGCCGCTATTGCCAACGATGGTGTGTACTTCACATCAGGAAACCAGCTCATCCCATTGCAAGAGACAGACATCAGCGTAAAGAAGGAGATTCTCACTATCTCGCTTATGGACGACCAATTAGCAAATGTGGATGTGTACTATGAGTTTTACAACTCCAGCAACACAGAAAAAACTGTGCTCATGGGATTCGAAGCCGACCCTTCATATAATGACGACTACGAACTTCACCCTTCGGGCGTTCATCCAAACATAAAAAACTTCAATGTAGAGATAAACTCAGAGAAAATATCCTACAAAAACGCCATCAGCAACCTCGACATAGAAGGATTCTTCAATCCTCTTGACGACGCCAGCAAATGGGAGGAGGGATGCGAAAAATCAACAGACACTCCCGGACACGAAAACTGCGGAAGCCCTATTGCGCTCTACAAGAAAGGCAACCACTCAAAGCAGATAGAGAATTATGCCTATGTGTACTATTTCAACGCCACTTTCAAGCCAGGAATAAACAAGGTTCACCACACATATAAATATCAGATGTCGGGTGACGTGATGACAGCTTTCACCGTGCCTTACAAGCTGTCACCTGCTGCTCGATGGGCAAACAGACAGATTGACGACTTCACACTCATCATACGTGCCGACAACACAGCAAAGTATTTCACAGTTGACACAGAATTTCCTGGAGCAGAATTCACTCTCAAGGAAGGATGCGGCAAAATCAACGGGAACATCATATCACTCCGCAACGGAGCAGTATCTCTGCACATGAAGAATTTCCGCCCAGAGCCAGAGCACGAGCTTTTTATATGCTCAGCAGACAGGCTCCACGGCGAAACACAGGTTTTCGGCTCTTTCTATGACCGCTCATCTGTATTATGGCTTTACATGTGGTGGGAATACAACAAGGACACCGACAACGATGACATAAAACTCACACAAGAACAATTCAAGCGCATAGCCAAGAACCTCCCATACGCCAACCGCGGACATGTGTTCAAAGACCCTATGCTGAATGAATACTTCTCTAATCTCTGGTGGTACATGCCTGACCCTTCATATAAGGACGACACAAAAGGATTCACCAAGCAAGACTGGACATACATCAACTGGAAGCCATAGACGAAGGGAAGTGGAAAGACAGACAAAACGATTGATTATCAACTAAAAACAACTCATAAACAATGAAAAAACTCTTTTTATCATCACTTGCCACTATCGCCATCGCTTTAGCTGCCTGCAATGGTTCTACCAATAACGAATCAAGCAGCGAAGGGAACGACGTGAATCAGACTGTCGCTTCAGAGGAAAGCGCACAAAAAGCTGACGAAGAAAACGCAGAAACAAGCGATGTGGATTACGAACCGCTGCACACATCCCTTGTAGGCTCTTTCAAGGTGGAAGGCTCACCAAACATCGAATCATTTATCTACGCACTCCCATTCTTCGAAAAGGAATACGAATGGGGCGATGAAACAGAGATTGACAAAGCCAACGGATATTTCCACACATCCTCAGACGGAGCAGGACAAAGCATTTATTACGGAGCTTTATGGAACCGCAAAGATGGCAAGAAACTCTTCATCTTCAGCTATAGAGTCAGCGACATGGCAGTTCACGAAGGACACACAAAGCCATTCTGTGTAGCGGGAGGAAGCAAGTTCTTCTATGTGAGCGCAAACAAATGGTATGATGAAGCTGCTGAAAATGAGTTTATTGACCTTGAGACAGGTTTTGCAGCCTACCTCTACAATCCTGACACAAAGGAGATAGAAAGTCTTGACGAGCCTCCATTCAACGGCTGGAGCACAATGAAGTCAAACATGTACCTTATCCTTCCACAAAAAGGCAAAGACATCGAAGTGGAAGAAAGCCGCATAGGCGAAGATGAGGAAATCGCCCATAAACTGAAGTGGAATGGCATGACATTCGATTATGAAAAATAGATAAGACCAGAGCCCCCTCGAGCAATCTCGAGAGGGCTCGAGTCTTACTTATTCCGTACAAATCATATCTTTGACTTTCTCACGCAGATACTCATATCTGCGAACCACAATGATGGCTATCATCAGCACAGACACAAAGAACAAAGCTGTAGGGAAAGCTATCCACAGATAAGGACTCTTGACAACAAACGACTCCAGCATATACTGACACATGACATACGACACAGGCACAGCCAAGACAAAAGCGACAGCCAATATAAGCAGATAAAACTTCATCTTATGAAACACAAGGCTCCATTTAGACGCCCCAAAAGCCATACGGATGCCAATCTCCTTCCTGTTATATTCGTTTTCAAACATTATGGTGCATGACAAGCCTATCAGAGTGATAACAATATAGAGAAGGGCGAAAAGAAATGTGTGAACCATAAAGAGAAACTCATTGTCATAGAGTTCGCTCAATGCATCATCAAGCATCTCAAGTTTAAGCTTGTCGTCAGGAGCAATCTCATTGTAGCATTTCTCTATCTTTTGATATATCTCGCCGACATCAGCATCGTCAGCAATACGGATGTTAAGAATGTTATTGTAGATGTCGGAAAACTTCAAAATCTCATTCTCACTACCGCCAACAACAAAGACAAGAGGCTCTTCCACACTACGCCTTATGCTGCAATACCGTATGTTGCGACAAACAGCAACAACAGGATTATTCCCCGCTATATCATTATCATACAAAGGCTTACCAACTTCCGCCCACGGATACTTCCTCAATGTCGCTTCAGTAATGATGTATCCAGATGTGTCGGCTGGAGTGAAATCACGCCCTTTAACAATCTCTATGCCAAGTGTTTTACAATAATCTTTATCGACAGGCATTATGTTGGTGAAAACATTCTCCTCGCCTTCGTACGCTGGACGTGACCACATCATATAACGGTCATGTGCCCCGATGATGAAACGAGAGAAACTGACACTTTCCACGCCATCGATAGCCAGCAGCTTCTCCTTGAAAGAATCCTTCTGCAGCAAAGCCGACACAGAGTTGACCACACCATACACCACCCTATCCTTGCAATATCCGTAATCGGAATGGAAGATGTAATAAGCCTGCACAATAAGCACAAAGGAGTTGATGACGGTGAGCAGACAGATGAAAAGCTGGAAGGCTAATCGGATGTCGCTCAACATTCGCTTTTTCTTCGGCAAGGTCTTCATGCCTTTTACCGACATAGACAAAGCTGTGGAGGTGATGAAGTAGGCAGGATATACGCCAGACAGCACGCCAACGATGACTGCCGACACAAAGGTGAGTATTGAAACTACGACATTCGACAGCGGACTGATATCATCATCCACAAAGCCATCAACAACATAGAGAGCAATCATGCTTACGATGTAGGCAATGACACACATCATCACATTCTCGACGATGAGCTCGAGTGTCAGCGCACTACGACTCGCTCCATACACTCGGCGCGTATTGATATTCTTTATCCTGAAAGGAGCCTCAGAAAGCGAGAAATTCATGTAGTTGACATTGGTGAGCACAAGCACGAAGATGGCAGACAGAAAGAAGATGGCAAGCATCACGTTATCTCCCTTGTCTATAACATCGTCAACATCAGAAAAATATGTTTCGCTGACAGGGCGCAGATGAACTCTTGGAGACATATTCACTTTGATGGAGTCGGCTTCCAGTTCATACTCCGCAGCAAGACTGTTTATAAACTTTTCAGTAATATGCTCTTCAATAGCAGACAAAGACTGAGATGCATCTGTCTTGACAAAAATCTGGCTGTTGTAGTTTTGAAAATTTAACGAATCCCTATCCTCCTCATAATTATAGATGAAATTGCCTACCGAGCAGTTCTGCGGAAAATCATCATACACACTTACTATCTTATAATCATAGACTCTCCCCTCAACCTCCCATTTCAGATGCTTACCAACAACATCGCTTGTATGAAAATAATCCATAGCAAACGATTTTGGAATGAGGACACCATCACGCTTGCCATCAGCATTCAGCGGATAGTCGGAAGACAAAGAATCAGGCGCTATGCCTTTCCTCCAGAAATTCAATGTCTTGCCATAGCCACCAACATAATCAAGCACGCAAAGTTTCCCACCGTCTCGCTGAAAATATAATGGAGAATTGGCTTGAAGCAGCACACATGCATCTTCCACGCCCGGCACGCTGCGAGCGAGATTCTCCATCGAACAAGTAATGACAGCAAGCCACATGGAATCTGGACCGAACATACGGCCTTCGACTTCGACTCTGTACATCCGCTTATAATCGTCGAAGCAGGTGTTATACTCCGCCTGCTGCTTCCAACTGGTTATGAAGATGAAAAAGGCAAAAAAGGCTATTACAAGTCCGATGAAATTCAACAGACTTGCACGCCAGAAGCGCCTAAATGTATGCAAGGAATTACGAAACAAACTATTCATATCACAAAGGTAGGCATTATAAATCAAGATTACACTACTCACAAATCATATTTTCGCTTTTCAACGAAATGTGTAAAAGTTTTTTACAGCACATAGCATATAGCAGGGTGTTACGCTTGTTACACACAGCGTGTTGCAGCCGTAACATCGGGCATGTTACATTTGTAACACAAGGGATGTTACAGCTGTAACATTTAGGAAGTGTTACAGCATAAAAAAAGCTCCCTGGCATTACTGCCAAGGAACTTAATATTTATAAGTGGAAATATTTACTTTACTTCACAGGAGAGATGATGTAAGTGTATTTGAAGTTTTTAGCATCCATCTGGTACTCCCTGCGAGGCCATGCACCCCAAGAGTTAACACAGCCAATACCCATAGAACGAGCTGAGATGTGAACATCATTGAATGGACGCTCTACGAGGTCGCCAGAGTGGAACTGCTTCTTGTCGCGTGTTGGCTGCAAATCCTTAACTGTATAAGGAAGAGCCTGGCATTCGAGTGGTTCAACACCTTCGAAGAGGAGACCCTTGCCAGCATTGTTTGTCATCTTCCAGTAACGCACACCAGACTTTGTGCCTGACTCCTGTGGACGTGGATATTCTGCCCAGTACTGGTCAGCAACCTTCTGCTTCCAAACACCCATGAGAGTAGAGTTGTTGCGGTCGATGTAGCTTTCGCCAGGACCCTCACCATAGTATTCGATGTTGTCGTACTGCTTCTGAAGCTGGAGATTCATGCCGAAGCGAAGAGGCTGAGGAACATCCTTAGCGTCAGCATCCTGAACAAGCTCCTGAGTTACGATGAGCTTGCCAGCAGGAGTCATTGTGTAAGTGAGATTGAGAGTAGAAGAAACATTCTTCATCTCGTATTCAGCCTTAACCACATAGTTGGCTCCTGCCTCGTCAACAGAATAAGAGAATGACTTCACGCGGTGAGGTGTTGCATTCTGCCATACAGCAAGGCGGTTGTGCATCTGTGCTCCGTAGTCGTTGTCTGTTGGTGCGCGCCAGAAAGTTGGCTCTATCTCGGCATCGTCCTGTGTAATCTGGACGCCGTCAACATCGAGGTGAGAGATGTAACCTGTGCGCTTGTCGAAAGTAGCCTTGAGACCACCAGCCTCAACTGTGAGATAGATATGACGTTCGTCAACATTTACTGCAGGTGCTGCATCCTTCTTAGCCTTCTTGTCAACAACTGTCTGTGCTGCTACGTCCTCTACCTTAGGATAGTTGTATGGAGTAAGATTAAACTCTTCGTGTGCAATTACTTCTCCCTTCTTCTGAAGCTTTGTATCTTCATCAAGAATATATTCAACACGAAGAATAACTTCCTTACCATTTGTATCAATCTCACCTGCCATAGCCTTTGCAACTTCTTCAATAGTAACAAGCTGTGTGCCTTGAGGAACGATGCGCATGCGGCCTACATTCATATCGCCTTTTGCTACAGGCTTACCATCAGCAAGGATAGTATATTTCATCATTACGCCCCAAATTGGAGTGAAGAAGTTTTCGTTGCGGATTTCAATCAAACCTGTCTTGATGTCCTTGATAGTTGTCCAGATGTTCTGGTAGCAATACTTGATTTCGTAAGCGTGTGGATGTGGGTGACGGTTAGCAGAAATCATACCGTTCATGTTGAAGTTGTTGTCAGATGCTGGATAGCGACCGAAGTCACCACCGTATGCCATAATCTCCTTGCCTGTCACCTTAGACTTAGAGCGGAGACCCTGGTCAACATAATCCCACACATAACCGCCTTGATACTTAGGATATTTGCGGATGAGATCCCAATACTCCTTCAAGCCACCTCCGGAGTTACCCATTGTGTGGCAATACTCACACTGGATGAGAGGCTTCTGGTACTTGTCGTTTTCGCAGTAGTTGATATTGCCTTCGTATCCTTCATACATAGGACAATAGATGTCACTTGCACGACCTTCACGATGAGCCTGCTCATACTGGCATGGACGAGATGGGTCGTATGCCTTCACCCAATCGTAGGCATCCTCGAAGTTCTTGCCGTAACCTGACTCATTGCCAAGTGACCAAACGATGATTGCTGGGTGGTTTTTAAGGACACGAAGGTTATGCTCCTGACGCTCAGTATGCATGAAGTGGAAACGCTCATCCTTAGAGAGAGACTCCTTGCCATAGCCCATACCGTGAGACTCAATGTTGGACTCTGCTGTGAGGTAGATACCATATTCGTCGCAAAGCTGATACCAGCGTGGGTCATCAGGATAGTGACAAGTACGAACAGCATTGACATTGAGCTGCTTCATCACCTTGATGTCTTCAATCATACGGTCAACGCTGACAACATAACCACCATCAGGGTCAAGTTCGTGACGGTCAGCACCCTTGATGAGGATAGGCTGTCCGTTGACGAGAAGCTGTGCTTTCTTGATTTCCACCTTGCGGAAACCTACTCGCTGTGGGATGACTTCAAGGATGTCGTTGCCATCATAAAGATATGTGTAAACAGTATAGAGATTTGGTGTCTCTGCTGTCCACTTCTCTGGATTTGGATAATTGATTTCCAATGATGCTGTACCATCCTTTTGAATGCCAGCAGGAAGAAGTGTCTTTGGAGTCACATCTACGCCAGAAGGATCTACGAGCTTGGCAACAACACGCTTGCCTGCAGCAGCAGGTGCTGTAATCTTGATATTGAGATGTCCATCTGCGTAGTTATTAGTAAGATCAGGAGTGATGAAGATATCCTCGATGTGAGCCTTTGGACGTGCATAGAGATATGACTCACGAGCTATACCACAAAGACGCCAGAAGTCCTGGTCTTCATTCCAAGAACCATCACACCAGCGCATAACCTGCATTGCGATGAGATTCTCCTTGCCAGGAACAATGAACTTTGTGAGATCGAACTCAGCAGCCACCTTTGAGTCTTCTGAATAGCCTACATACTTGCCATTAACATAAACCTCCACGTTTGATGTGGCAGAGCCGATATGCATATAAACATTCTGTCCTTTCCAGTCGGCAGGGATGGCAAATGTCTTGCGATAGGCACCTACATGGTTGCCCTTATCCTGCACCATTGGTGGCTGACCCACCCAGTCGCTTCGCCATGCATATTGATTATTCACATAGATAGCATCACCATATCCATTAAGCTCCCACATTCCAGGAACAGGCATTGTGCCCCACTTAGAGTCATCAACCTTTGTTGAATAGTAATCAGAAAGACGCTGATTAGCGCTTTCTACCCAATGGAACTTCCATATTCCGTCAATAGAAAGAAATCGTGATGATTTAGCCTTTGTATTTGCACGAGGACTTTGATCTGACTGAGCTAACGCTTCATTCTCATAAGCAAAGAAATCTGCACGGTCAGTCAAGCGATTGATGGCATTGACATTGGGGTCTTGCCATGCTGGCATTTTCTGCGCAGAAGCAGAAAGTGCGCTCAATGCAAATACCGAGAAAAGAAATGGTTTTAGATTCATAATTTTATATTATTTTTTGTTTAATTGAAATCTTAGTTTGCAAAGGTAAACATTTATTTCGCATTATTACATTTAATAATAGTAAAAATTGACATTCACGATTTTTTTTATATTTTTCCTTTGCTCAGTCAATATAATTATTTACCTTTGTGAGTTAATAAGCGTAAAAGTATATCGTTTATATACACATTTATATTAAGAACACACATCAACTTTAAATGATATTTTATGGCTAACAACAACGAAAAACTCTTCTCAGAGTTCCAAGCGCCTACAACCGAAGAATGGTTGGCTAAGATTGAGGTTGACCTCAAAGGTGCGGACTTCAACAAGAAGATGGTTTGGAGAACCAATGAAGGCTTCAACGTACAGCCTTTCTACCGTCGTGAGGACAACGAAAGCCTCAAGGCAGTAAACTCTCTCCCAGGCGAATTCCCATTCGTTCGTGGTAACAAGAAGGACAACAACCTCTGGTATGTTCGTCAGAACATCACAGTTGAGTGCCCTAAGGCAGCAAACGAGAAGGCACTCGACATTCTCAACAAGGGTGTTGACTCTCTCGGTTTCGACTTTGCTGGCGAGAAGGTTAGCAAGGAGTTCATCGCAGAGCTCTTGAACGGCATCCTTCCACAGTATGTAGAACTCAACTTCACAACTTGCCAGTGCAAGGCTGTAGAGCTCGCTAAGATTCTCGTTGAGTACTTCAAGGAGAACAACTACCCTCTCGCTGAGCTCAAGGGTTCTATCAACTTCGACCCAATCAACAAGATTCTCCTCAAGGGCAAGGACAAGTCTGCTGTCATTGCTGAGGCTAAGCCACTCATCGAGGCTCTCGCTGAGCTCCCAGGCTACAAGTGCATCAATGTAAATTCAATCTCGCTCAACAACTGCGGCGCATACATCTACCAGGAGCTCGGATATGCTCTTGCATGGGGCGCTGAGTATATGGAGCAGATGGTTGCTGCTGGCATCGACGCAACAGAGGCAGCAAAGCGCATCAAGTTCAACATGGGCGTTAGCGACAACTACTTCATGGAAATCGCTAAGTTCCGTGCCGCTCGCATGCTCTGGGCTCAGATCGTTAAGCAGTACGAGCCAAAGTGCGACTGCGCTTGTCAGATGCACGTTTGCGCTATCACTTCAGAATACAACCAGACAGTATTCGACTCATACGTGAACCTTCTCCGTTCACAGACAGAGGCAATGTCTGCTTCTATCGCAAATGTTGACTCTATCGTAGTAACTCCATTCGACACTCCATACGAGCAGCCAACAGAATTTGCAGAGCGTATCGCTCGCAACCAGCAGCTTCTCCTCAAGGAAGAGGCTCACTTCGACAAGCTCGTTGACGTTGCTGGTGGTTCATACACTATCGAACACCTCACAGACGCTATCGCTCAGGAAGGCTGGAAGCTCTTCCTCGCTGTTGAGAATGCTGGCGGATTCCTCGCAGAATCACTCAATGGCAATATCCAGAACGCTGTCAATGCTTCTAACAAGAAGCGTCATGAGGACACAGCAAAGCGCAAGGAGTTCATCCTCGGAACAAACCAGTTCCCTAACTTCACAGAGGTGTCTGAGGGCAAGAAGCCAATCAACGCTACTTGCACTTGCGGATGCGAAGTTGCAGAAGGCGAAATTGCTAAGCTCTGCACAGCTCGCATGGCATCAGACTTCGAAAACCTCCGTCTTGCTACTGAAGCAGCTCCAAAGCAGCCAATAGCATTCATGCTCACAATCGGTAACCTCGCTATGCGCCAGGCTCGTGCACAGTTCTCTTGCAACTTCCTCGCTGCAGCAGGCTACAAGGTTATGGACAACCTCGGATTCAAGACAGTTGAAGAAGGTGTTGACGCAGCTCTCGCTGCTGGCGCTGACATCGTTGTTATCTGCTCTTCTGATGACGAGTATGCTGAGTACGCTATCCCTGCATTCAAGTACCTCAACGGCCGCGCAATGTACGTAGTTGCTGGTGCTCCTGCTTGCTCTGAGGATCTCAAGGCAGCAGGTATCGAGAACTTCATCAATGTTAAGTCTAACCAGCTCGGCACTCTCAAGGAGTACAACCAGAAGTTGGGCATCTAATTCTAGAACTCTCTAGATTATCTAGTATCTCTAGAACGTCTAGAATAAAGACTATCAATTATGGCAAGAAAAGATTTTAATTCAATTGATATCTACGCTGGCATTGAAGCTAAGAATGGTCAGCAGTGGCAGAAAGAGAATGGCATTTCAGCTAACTGGCGTACTCCAGAGCAGATTGACATTCAGCCAGTATATACAAAGGAAGACCTCGAAGGCATGGAGCACCTTGACTTCGCTGCAGGTATTCCTCCTTACCTCCGTGGTCCATATTCAATGATGTACCCATTCCGCCCTTGGACTATCCGTCAGTATGCCGGATTCTCAACTGCGGAGGAGTCTAACGCATTCTACCGTCGTAACCTCGCTTCTGGTCAGAAAGGTCTTTCTGTAGCCTTTGACCTCCCTACTCACCGTGGTTATGACCCAGACAATGCTCGTGTTGTAGGTGACGTTGGTAAGGCAGGTGTGTCTATCTGCTCACTTGAGAACATGAAGGTTCTCTTCGCAGGTATTCCACTCAACAAGATGTCTGTATCTATGACAATGAACGGCGGTGTGCTCCCAGTCCTCGCATTCTACATCAATGCAGGTCTTGAGCAGGGCGCTAAGCTTGAGGAGATGGCTGGTACTATCCAGAACGATATCCTCAAGGAGTTCATGGTTCGTAACACATATATTTACCCACCAGCATTCTCAATGAAGATCATCGCTGATATCTTCGAGTTCACTTCACAGAAGATGCCTAAGTTCAACTCTATCTCTATCTCTGGTTACCACATGCAGGAAGCAGGTGCAACAGCAGACATCGAGTTGGCTTACACTCTCGCCGATGGTATGGATTACCTCCGTACAGGTGTTGAGGCAGGTATCGACGTTGACGCATTCGCTCCACGTCTCTCATTCTTCTGGGCTATCGGCATGAACCACTTCATGGAGATCGCTAAGATGCGTGCTGGTCGTCTCCTCTGGGCTAAGATTGTTAAGAGCTTCGGCGCTAAGAACCCTAAGTCTCTTGCTCTCCGCACTCACTCACAGACTTCTGGTTGGTCACTCACAGAGCAGGATCCATTCAACAACGTAGGTCGTACTTGTATCGAGGCTATGGCTGCCGTTCTTGGTCACACTCAGTCACTCCACACTAACGCCCTCGACGAGGCTATCGCCCTCCCAACAGACTTCTCTGCTCGTATCGCTCGTAACACTCAGATCTACATCCAGAACGAGACTAAGGTGTGCAAGCAGATTGACCCATGGGCTGGTTCTTACTATGTAGAGACTCTCACTAACGAACTTGTACACAAGGCTTGGGAGCACATCCAGGAAATCGAGAAGCTCGGCGGTATGGCTAAGGCTATCGAGACTGGTCTTCCAAAGATGCGTATCGAGGAAGCTGCTGCTCGTACTCAGGCTCGTATCGACTCTGGCAACCAGACTATCGTTGGTACTAACAAGTATCGTCTTGAGCACGAAGATCCACTCGATATCCTCGAAATCGACAATACCGCAGTTCGTCTCCAGCAGGAGGCTAACCTCAAGGAACTCAAAGCTAACCGTGACGAGGCAGCTTGTCAGGCAGCTCTCGCTGAAATCACTAAGTGTGTTCAGGAGTTCCAGGATGGCAAGAAGTCAGAGAACAACCTCCTCGACCTCGCTGTCAAGGCTGCAGGTCTCCGTTGTACTCTCGGTGAGATTTCAGACGCTTGCGAGGCAGTCGTAGGTCGTTATAAGGCAATCATTAGAACAATCAGCAACGTGTACTCTTCAGAATCAAAGGGCGACACAGCATTCCAGGAAGCATGTGCCGCAACAGAGAAATTCGCTCAGGCAAATGGTCGTCGTCCTCGTATCATGATCGCTAAGATGGGTCAGGATGGTCACGACCGTGGTGCTAAGGTTTGTGCAACAGGTTATGCAGACTGTGGTTTCGACGTAGATATGGGTCCACTCTTCCAAACTCCAGAAGAGGCTGCCCGTCAGGCTGTTGAGAACGACGTTGACGTACTCGGCGCTTCATCACTCGCAGCAGGTCACAAGACTCTCATGCCAGCTGTTATCGAAGAGCTCAAGAAGCTTGGTCGTGAGGACATCCTCGTAATCGGTGGTGGTGTAATCCCAGCACAGGACTACGACTTCCTCTACAACGCAGGTGTTGCTGCAATCTTCGGCCCTGGTACTTCTGTCGCTAAGGCTGCATGTGAAATCATGAAGATTCTCAACGAAGATTAAGAATACACTTACATTTAATGTAAGAACAGACATTACAGACAAAGAGGCACAAGTTTTACGCTTGTGCCTCTTTTTTCTCTACTTTTGTGCTATTATATATAAATAATGTGTAACTTTGCAATTTGAAAAGTGCGCAGTCATTATTAGACATGCCCTTTTTCATTAAGGGGTGTTATATGAATTAGCTTGAATCTCATTAAAAAGCATCTATGGTTTATAGCCATTCTATACTCTCTATATTTTCTGTATTTAACTCTATACAGAGCTATGCGAGTAAGAGCGCCAAAAGAGACCAGGCAAAAAGACATCTTATTAAGAATAAAAACCAAATTACAGAACACATCCTTTTGAGTAATAAGCACATAAAATGGATACTAATAAAGTAAAAAACAACAACTCAAAGCCGTCATTTGTGAGCAGCGCTCCAACTGCCACAAAGAAAAAGAAAACTTTTACACTTAACACTAAATCGTCAATAATCATTTCCGTCATTGTGTGCGTGTATTTCGTTCTTCTCGCAGCACACTATTTGATAAAAGAAAATAGTGAAGTGCTTTTCATGGCGCAAAGCAAGTCTTTCTTCACTACCAGCTGCATTTTCTTCAAGGAATGCATGAGTCTGCCAGGCGGACTTATAACATGGATTGCATCATACCTTACTCAGTATTTCTACGAACCAGTAACTGGAAGTATAATTATCATATCCATCTGGACAGCATCGCTAATTATCAGCAAATTCGCGTTTAAAGTCAAGTCTGCGTGGATGGCAGTGCTTTCTATACCTCTCGTATGCTTGCTCGTTGGCGTGATTGACACAGAGTATTGGATATATTACATCAAGCAGGAAGGTCATTACTTCTATGGAACTGTTGGCTATTTCTTCTGCATGGTATTGGTTTTCATCGGCACACTATCTGACAACAAGATATACCGTCCGGTAATGACCGCTGTAGCAGCCCTCACATACCCTCTTTTTGCATTGTACTCACTCATCGCTGCTGTATATATTGCAATAATCACCGTTGTGGAGCAGATTAAAGCTAAGTCCAATATAATCAACATATTGGCATCACCTATCATCGCAGTCATATTATTCATTGTATTGCCATTGATATGCATGAACTTCATCTATCCAGAGATGAACGACGCAAGGACATGGGCTGTTGGAATTCCTCGATTCGAGAATGACAATATAGTAAGCACCCATCCTCTTATTCCTTATTATATTCTTTATACAGTTCCAATACTGTTCGCCTTATTTATTGGCAAAGAAAAGCTGAACACAACAAAATCACTCTTATCTATATGTCTGACAATAGCCATTGGCATTGGTGCATTCATGTGGGTTTCAGAAAGCAATTACACAGACTACAACTACAAAGCAGAAATGCGAATGTACCGTGCCGCTGATGAGCAAGATTGGGACAAAGCACTTCAGGAGATGGCAGGAATTCCAGGTGACGCCTCTCGACAGATGGTGCTTATCAAGAATATCGCATTGCTCAACAAAAGGCAGATGGGAGAAAAACTCTTTGCCTACAACAACATGGGCGCAACACCAAAAAACAGTTACGACACTTTGCATGTGCACATGGTGCAGACTGCTTCTCCTCTGATATACTTCTACCACGGCAAGACAAATTTTGCTGTGCGTTGGTGTATTGAAAACAGTGTCGAATTCGGCTATGACTTCGACAACCTAAAGAATTTGACAAGATGTGCAATCATTAACGGAGAGATGGACTGTGCCAAGAAATACCTTGACATCCTCAAAACCACAATCTACTATAAAGAATGGGCTGAACGCCTATACCCATTAACAGAAAAACCTTCGCTGTTATCTGAATATCACGAGTTTGATTCTGTAAAAGAGCTGCATAGCAATATGGGATCTGTACTTGACGGCGACAATGGCCTCTGCGAGATGTACTTGCTAAATTATTTCAGCAATACAATAAACAAGGACAGTGAACTATTGCAGGAATTGACTCTGAATTACGCAATGATTCAAAAGGACATAAAACTCTTCTGGCCGCGATTCTTCCTTTTTGCAAGAGAACACCCTTCTATGAAAATGCCAAGGCATTATCAAGAGGCTGCATATCTCTATGGTCACCTCGAACCAGATAATGTTGACATTCGCAAGATGCCATTTGACAAGGAGGTTATTGAGCGTTACCAGAGTTTTCAGCAGATGTCGCAATCTCTGCTACGCACAGGAATGGAAACTCCACAAATTGGCGAAGCTATGAAACAAGCTTATGGAGACACCTTCTATTGGTTCTATTTCTTCTGTAGAGATGTTCATTCATATTAATAACCAACAAATTAGCAATAAACCCTTTTTATAAGAGCAATTGGCATCTTGTAAAAGATATAAACTATATTGCTGGTCACAAAATACATTTGACAAATTCACATATACTATAAATGTCTGCAGAAAGACAAAACGTCTCAAACAGATACAAACGACTCTAAATATGAAAATCAAGCATATTATATCTACTTTAGCATTAATAGCATTGCTTTGTTCTTGCGGACGTCCTTCTATACCACAGAATGCACAGCACGAATCACGTTTGCCACATATTTATCCAGACTACACAGAGGTAACAATACCGTCAAACATCTGCCCTTTGAACTTTGCAGTACAAGAGGAGGCTACAGAAGCGGTTGCACGACTCACCTACCCTGGCGGAGAAAAAGTATATGGCGAAGGAAAAAAGATTATAATCGATGAAGAAGAATGGAAAGACATTCTTGCATCCGCTAAGGGCAAAAACATAAAAGTTGAGGTGTATGCTAAAGCTAATGACACATGGAAAGCTTTCGATGCATTCAACATATTTGTTGCAGAGGAGGAGATAGACCAATACATATCATACCGTCTTATCCAGCCTTCTTATGTGGCATACGAAAAACTTACTATCAGCCAGCGTGACCTTACCAGCTTTGAAGAGAAGGACATCTACAACAACATGTCTGTAGGAGAAGAGGCTGTAGGTCAGTGCATTAACTGCCATTCATACAAGAACTACAAGACAGACCACATGCTTTTCCACATGCGTCAAGGTCTTGGTGGTACAATGATTGTGAATGATGGTGAACTTATAAAAGTTGACTTGAAGACAAAAGAGACATTGTCAGCAGGTGTATATCCTTCATGGCATCCTACAAAAAACCTTGTCGCATTCTCAACAAACAAGACTGGACAGTCATTCCATACTAAAGATATTTCAAAGATTGAGGTACAAGACACAGAGAGCGACCTCATCCTCTATGACGTTGACAATAATGAAGTAAGCATAATTTCCGAACTCGAAGACGAACTTGAGGTTTTCCCTACATGGAGTCCAGACGGAAAGAAGCTGTATTTCTGTTCAGCACATTTTGAATACCTTAATGACAGCATAGCAAAAGAGACTGAGATGATTCATAGATATAAGGAAGTAAAATACGACCTTATGTCTGCTGACTTCAATCCTGAGACAAAGGAATTCAGCAACATTAAGACAATATACGCAGCTTCTGACTCATCGAACAATAAGAGTGTAACTCTTCCACGAGTAAGTCCTGACGGTAAGTACCTACTTTTCGCAGAAGCAGAATTTGGTTGTTTTCATGTGTGGCATCCAGACGCAGATATCAGACTCATGGATTTGACAACAAACAAGATAACCACCTTGGACATTATCAATAGTAACCGTTCTGAAAGCTACCCTACATGGTCAAGCAACGGACGATGGATAATGGTTGATTCACGACGCGATGATGGCAATTACACTCGTCCATTCATTGCATACTTTGACAAGAACGGCAAGGCGCACAAGCCTTTTGCCCTCCCTCAAAAAGATCCAAACTACTACACGTTCTTCTTGCGTTCATACAACAGACCTGAGTTCATGACAGAACCAGTGAAAGTCAAACCTCAGGAGTTCACAAAGAAAGCAAAGGAAGATCCAATAAGTGCAAAATACGCAAGCAGATAGAAGAACAAAAACTCTCAATCAGTCAAGTCTGTAATTGAATAAATGTCAAATAAATACAGATACATATATCTCTTACTATTCATCATCGTCGCAGTCATAATGCTGCCGATGATGAATAGTGATTATATATATACCATCCAAGACAACAGTCTTTTTGTCAGCGGAAAGACATTCATGACGGATATTGTTGGTACATGGGGATGGACAGCATGGGCGTCAGCTTATCTCACTCAGTTTTTCTACCATCCATGGCTTGGCAGTTCAATAATCATTACTATATGGGCAATCTGCTACATATTAAACATCTACTCCTTGAAAATGACGGAGAAAGTAGATAGATTCTGTTTCATAGCTGCCATTCCTCTTTTGTTCCTCCTCTTCTACATTCTTGACTATGGTTATTGGATTTATTACACCAAGAACGTGGGGTATGCCTTTGCGCCATCCATCATTTACCTAATATGCTCTATAATTGTATTTGCAGTCTCTATACCACTAAAGAAATTCTTGAGAGGCAAAACAAACATTATAAGCATCACAGCGCAGGCACTTTCATTTGGATTCATACTCATAAACTCATTCTTCCTCAACAAAGACCACCAGAGTGAGATATCTATCACATTGAATGACAAAAACTTCAAACATGAGTTGAAAATGTATCGCGCCCTCGAAGATATGAGGTACGAGGACGTCATCAAAGAAATGCAAGATAGTGAGGGCGATCCAACCAACCTTATGGTTATGCTGAAAAACATAGCGCTGCTACACAATGGAAACCTCACAGACATGTTCAAAACAAAAAACTGTGGCATTGTACCTGAAACTGGCGATTCATTAAACATACATATCTCCCAACTTGCAGCCCCACTAATATATTTCCAGATAGGGCAGATGAATTATGCATATAGGTGGGCTATGGAAAACAATGTCAAAGTTCAGAGTGTCAGAAACATAAAGATAATGGCATTGTCAGCAATCATGAACAAAGAATTTGATGTTGCAGCAAAATACATCACCATCCTTAAAGCCACCACATTCCATAAAGAATGGGCTTATCAGCATGAGAGAATGCTGTACAACAGCACAGAATTACTGCAAAGCGAATACTGGCAACGATTTGCACCACTAATGATAGAAGACAGCAACTCTCTCGATTCTGATAATAACCTATGCGAAAAATGGATTTTAGACCATTATTGTGACATTATCAATGCTCCAAATGATATTTTAGAAGAGATGTCAATGTGCATATCTCTATGGACAGAAGACGACTTCTCTTTCTGTCTGCAATTTTATGCCTATTGCCAGAATCATCCAAAAGAGAGTATTCCAGCCCTTTATCAAGAGGCAGCAATCATGCTATGCACAGCAGCAGAATCGCCTGTAAAACTTGACAACTTCCCATTTGACATTGCTATATCACAAAGATATAATCAGTTTGTAGGCGATTATATGAGTATAACCTCACAGTCTCAGATTACTGAGCAGATGAGAGATGAGATGAAAAATAAATATGGTGATACATACTGGTATTACTACTATTTCTACAACGACTTTGAAATATACTAACTAACTATCAATAAAAGACAACCATCATGAAACTACAGCTAACAGCATTTGTCCTAAGCCTGACATCACTAACAATGTCTGCTCAAGGAACTATTGAAGATTACAAAAATGCGTTTGGTGTCCGCGCACGTTATTCAAATAAAATGACTCACGGTAATGTCAGTGCCCGTGCCAACAGAGAAGGAAATTTCACTTATTCTGTATTTAACGGCGACAGCACTGTTTGGTATGAAGTGAATGCAAAAACAGGAGAAAAGAAAACAATAGAAGACCCTACTCCTCGCAGACACCCTGAATGGAAAGGCAGAGAAGAGCACCATTGGATGGAAGTACGCGACGAGAAAGATGGTCATGCAGAATCCCCAACAAATAGAAACACGTTTATTGTTCATAAAAACAATAATTTATATTTAGAGAGCAGCGATAAAACTGTCACTCCTATACAAATCACAACAGATGGTGTTGACACTTGCTACTACTCGTCATGGGGCACATGGTCGCCTGATGGAAAATATTATGCCACAGTGCTCATCAAGCCTGCACCAAAGCATTATGTGACATACACTCTTTCGTCACCTTCAGACCAGGTTCAGCCAAAATATCACAATCAGGAATATGCTAAGCCAGGCGATTCGCTCAACTATCGCATTCCTGTTGTTATCGACATTGAGAATAAAAAGACTATCCGCCCAACCTCTTTGGAATTGTTCAAGAGCCAGTATGATGTGACATCCCCTCAATGGGATGGTAACAGCAAAACTCTAACTTTTGAATTCAACGAAAGAGGACATAAGACTTTCAGAGTGCTCGAAATGGACCTCAATGGAAATGTGAAGACTCTCATTGAAGAGAAGAATGATAAGTATGTAGCATATTCACGTAATCTGCGACGCAATCTGGACGATAACCATATTTTGTGGAAGAGCGATAGAGACGGTCATGCACATATTTACTTATATAATAGAAAAACAGCAAAACTCACACAAGTCACAAAAGGAAACTTCTGGGTTAGAAATGTACAACACTGCGAGATTGACGACAAAGGCAAGGGGTATATCATCTTCTCTGCTAACGGCATGAACTGCAATAATATAGGCACAACAGCATCCAGTCTTGACGGTAAGATAGCAGAGGAAGACCCATATAATATACATTATTATCGTATTGACCTCAACGGGAAAAATCTTAAAGCACTAACACCAGAAAGAGGAAATCACAGCATAGTATTAAACGAGAACAAAACAGCTCTCATCGACACTTACTCATCAGTCCTTGACGCTCCTGTCACAGTGCTCCGCTCTGCTATCGATGGCAAGTTCATTGCCACACTCGAAACAGCCAACATCGACAAACTCAGAGAGAATGGATGGACTGAACCGGAGGTGTTCGTTGCACCTGGTCGCGATGGAAAAACCGATATGTGGGGAATAATACGTCGTCCTCGCAACTTCGACCCATCAAAGAAATACCCTGTGATAGAATACATATACTCAGGCCCTGGAGATCAGTATGTTCCAAAAAGTTTCCAACCATGGATGTGGTATTACGATGATTTAACAGAATTAGGCTTTATTGTCGTCCAGCTTGATGGAATGTCAACCTCATTCCGCTCACTCGAATTTGAACAGGTATGTTACAAGAACCTCAAAGACGCAGGTTTCCCTGACCGCATAGAATGGATTAAGGCGGCAGCTAAGAAATACCCTTATATGGACATAGAGAGAATGGGCATCTATGGATGCTCTGCTGGTGGCCAGGAAGCTCTCGGCGCCCTACTCTTCCACCCAGAATTCTATAAGGCAGGCTATGCTGCTTGCGGATGTCATGACAACCGTATGGATAAGATTTGGTGGAATGAGCAATGGATGGGCTATCCTGTGGATAAGTCTTATGAAGAAAGTTCAAATGTTGTCAATGCGAAAAATCTTGAAGGAAAACTCATGCTCGTTGTAGGCGAGATGGACGACAATGTTGACCCTTCATCTTCATATCAAGTTGTAAATGCTCTACAAAAGGCAAACAAAGACTTTGAATTCATCCTTCTGCCTGGCGCCCGCCACACGATGGGCGAGAGCTATGGCGAACATAAGCGTTATGATTTCTTCGTCAAAAATTTGTTGGGAGTGGAGCCACCTGCTTGGTCTTCGTTTAAGAAATAACTCTCTTGCAAGCCCACTTGCGGCAAACACGGCGTTTTAGTAATGGATATGCAACAAGAAAATAGAACAAAAGAACTCGGCACAGCCCCCATTGGTTCACTACTCATGAAATATGCAGTACCTGCTGTTGTTGCGATGACAGCCTCATCGCTATACAACATGGTTGACCGCATATTTATTGGTCACATTCCAGAAGTGGGCACACTTTCACTCGGCGGACTTGCTGTCACCTTCCCCGTAATGAACCTCTCGGCAGCATTTGGGGCAATGGTTGGTGTGGGTGCATCAACTCTTATGTCAATAAAGCTTGGCCAAAAGGATTATGCAAATGCTGAACGCACGCTGGGAAATCTCGTTACGCTCAATGTCATTATTGGCATTCTGCTCGGCATTCTGGGATTGGTGTTCATACATCCTCTGCTGATGTTCTTCGGAGCGAGCGAGCAGACATATAAGTACGCTCATGAATATATGTTTGTCATACTCCTTGGTAATGTTATAACACATTTATATCTTGGTTTCAATGCCGCATTACGTTCTACAGGCCACCCTCATGTAGCAATGATTGCAACGATAGCAACAGTCGTCATAAACTCTGTTCTCGACCCTCTCTTCATCTTTGTCTTAGACATGGGTATTCGAGGTGCTGCCATTGCAACAATTCTCGCTCAGCTTGTCGCATTAATCTTTGTTGCCTATAAACTCAGCAACAAACGTGACCTTTTGCATCTGCATTCCGGCATTTACGGACTTAGAAAAAGCATCGTAAAACACATACTCAGCATTGGCCTATCACCATTCTGCATGCAACTCTGTGCTTGTCTGGTGGTTATTCTCATCAACAAAGGATTAACAAAACATGGCGGGGACACCGCCATCGCAGCTTACGGCATAGTGAACAGCATCACCTTCCTGTTTGTAATGGTGGTGCTTGGCGTGTGTCAGGGCATGCAGCCAATAGCCGGTTTCAACTATGGAGCACAGCAATTCAGCCGTGTAAGCGAGGTGCTGCGCAAGGCAATATTCCTTGCCACAATCATCATGTGCATCTCATTCATTATCTGTGAGTTCATCCCTCAGTATCCTGTAATGCTCTTTACAAAAGATGAGGAATTGACATCACTAACAATCAGCGGCATGCGACTTATTGTATTGATGTCGCCTGTTGTCGGTTTCCAGATAGTTACTGGCAACTTCTTCCAAAGCATCGGTCTTGCAAAACAGAGTATCTTCCTCAGCGTAAGCCGCCAGCTTGTATTCCTTGCCCCATTCTTATTGATATTCCCTGAAATATGGGGCACCGACGGAGTGTGGATAAGCATAGCTACTGCCGACGGCATAGCGTCTATTACAGCAGCAATCATGCTGTGGCTATTCTACAGGAACAAGAATAAAAAGAAAGTGCCTCTTGTCAGGATGAAAAGTGCGCTTCACAGAGTGTTCTTTCATAACAGAGTGACACCTTAAGTAGGTAATCATAATTATTTATATGTTCACCCTCGTAGGTGTGTTCTTGACATCTATACTCTCTTTTGCGCACCTGCTTAATAATGGGAAAACTACTTCCCGTGCTTTCATAGCAGACTGCTGCTACAATCTTCTGCAGCTGTTTCATCATTAATTAGCAATTACAGCTGTTCAGAATAACAAAATACAGGATATGAGATTTTTCATCAATTTATCATACGACGGAAGAAAATATCACGGATGGCAGATACAACCTGGTGCTATCACAGTTCAGGAAACCCTCAACAAAGCTCTTACCACTCTGCTTCGTACACCGACAGAAGTTGTTGGAGCCGGGCGGACAGATGCAGGTGTCAATGCGTCAATGATGATTGCTCACTTTGACTTCTGCCCAGAAGTGAAAGAAGACGGTTCAAGCAATATGATTGACCTCGTACAGCTAAGATACCGTCTCAACAAACTTCTTCCGCAAGACATCGCAATACACAACATATTTAAGGTGACAGATGATGCGCACGCTCGCTTCTCTGCAACGTCGCGCACCTATCACTATTACCTCATAACAGATAAAACACCATTTGAACCTTACGCATACAGATTCCCACAACCACTTGATTTCGAGAAGATGAACGAAGCCTGTAGCGTGCTGTTTGAATACATTGACTTCACATCATTCTCAAAGCTTCATACCGATGTGAAAACCAATAATTGCAAGATTATGTATGCACACTGGAAGCAGGTGACACCTATAAAATGGGAATTCACCATTACTGCCGACCGCTTTCTTCGCAACATGGTGAGAGCTATTGTCGGCACATTAATAGATGTCGGTCGAGGATCTATAACAATAAAAGAGTTTCGCAATATTATAGAGAAGAAAGACAGATGCTCTGCTGGCACTTCTGTGCCAGGCAACGCACTCTTTCTTGCCGATATCACTTACCCGCAGGAATTGATGATTGAAGACAAATAATGGCAAAACGATAACTTTCAGCAATTTTTGCTGATGTTTTCTGCCATCACGGAATCTTCACCATCCATAATATTTTTTACAACATCTCAATATGTGGTTAATTTTAGCATTTTTATCAGCTTGTCTTTTAGGATTTTATGATGTGTTTAAGAAGAAGTCGTTAAAGGAGAACGCCGTTATCCCCGTTCTGCTGCTTAACACCCTCTTCTCTTCACTCATTTTCGTGCCATTCATCATTCTTTCTGCCAATGGCACTATCAGCGAGAGTTCGATTTTCTTCACACATTCTTACGGATGGGAAGAGCACAAGTACATCCTTCTCAAGTCGGTTATCGTGCTCAGTTCATGGCTTTTCGCCTATTTCGGACTAAAGCATCTGCCTATAACCATCGTAGGCCCTATCAATGCCACACGCCCTGTCATGGTGCTTATTGGAGCATTGACTTTCTTTGCAGAAAAACTCAACATCTGGCAATGGGTGGGAGTCATCATCGCAATGGTTGGCTTATATATGCTTTCACGTTCAAGCAAGAAGGAAGGCATCAACTTCAAGAATAACAAATGGATTATCTTTGTGATTCTTGCCAATGTGCTTGGCGCCATGTCTGGGCTCTATGACAAATATCTCATGGCATCCCCTGAAAACCATGGTGTCGGGTTGGACAAGATGGCTGTGCAGTCATGGTATAACATCTACCAATTCTTCATGATGCTCGCCATGCTCTTCCTCCTATGGTGGCCTACACATAAAAAGACAACACCATTCCATTGGGACTGGAGCATTCCTTTCATCTCACTTTTCCTTTCAGCTGCAGACTTCGCATATTTCTACGCCCTCGGCCTCGATGGTGCAATGATATCTATCGTGTCGATGGTACGCCGCGGCAGCGTGATTGTCAGCTTCCTGTTCGGAGCCATGGTGTTCAAGGAGAAGAACCTTAAAGCAAAAATCATCGACCTCGCCCTTGTTCTCCTGTCAATGCTCTTCCTCTTTATCGGAAGCAAGTAACGACAGGCGTCCATAACAACAAAGGCGTATCATAACATGACAAAGAATAATTGCAAAGACTTACAGGATAGTACAAATCACCACACCATTCAACATTTTTCATTGTTTTATTTTATTATGTGGTAAATAATCCGTTACTTTGCATAATTTTTGACTCGTATTTGAGTAATCAGATAGAAAGCAATGGAAATAATTAACTCAGTAAAAGGGCTCAAGGATAGAATAGCATCTTTGAGAAATGAAAATAAAACTATTGGACTTGTTCCTACAATGGGTGCCTTGCATGAAGGGCACGCTTCGCTTGTTCGTCGCTCTGTCAACGAAAACGACATAACTGTTGTGAGCATTTTCCTCAACCCTACTCAGTTTAATGACCCAAAGGATCTTGAAAGATATCCACGCACTCTTGACAGCGACTGCAAGCTCCTTGAGGAGTGTGGAGCTCAGATTGTTTTCGCTCCATCAGTAAAAGAAATTTACCCAGAGCCTGACACACGTAATTTCTCTTACCCTCCAACAGACGAGGTAATGGAGGGTGCGCGCCGTCCTGGACATTTCAATGGAGTATGCCAGATTGTGTCAAAGCTTTTCTATATGGCAGACCCTGACCGCGCGTATTTCGGAGAGAAGGACTATCAGCAGATAGCTGTCATACGACGCATGGTTGACGACCTCGGATTCCGTCTGCAGATTGTACCATGTCCAGTCATAAGAGAAGACAACGGACTTGCACGCAGCAGCCGCAACGCCCTCCTCGCTCCAGAAGAGAAAGCTATCGCACCAAACATATACCGCATAATGGCAGAGAGCAAGAGCCTCGGCAAGTCGGTAGATGAAACTCGTGAGTGGGTAGTTGAAGAAATAAACAAAATTGACGGGCTTGAAGTTGAGTATTACAGCATTGTAAACGGAGACACACTCGCAGATGTTCATTCATGGGATGAAGCACCAAGCATTGTAGGCTGTATTACTGTATATTGCGGAAAGACGCCAATACGACTCATTGACCACACAAGATACAAATAACGGATTTCACACTAAGGAAAACTACGACACACACATGTTGGAATTTCTTTAGCAACCACCGTTTAATAAAAAGATTATGCAGATTGAAGTAATGAAATCTAAGCTCCATTGCGTTAAGGTGACAGAAGCCAACCTTAACTATATGGGCAGTATAACTATCGACGAAGACCTTATGGATGCTGTCCAGCTCATACCTGGAGAGCGTGTATATATTGTGAATAACAACAACGGAGAACGCTTCGACACGTATGTAATAAAAGGTAAACGCGGTTCAGGATGTATATGCCTCAATGGAGCTGCTGCACGCAAGGTACAAGTGGGCGACATCGTAATAATAATGTCGTATGCCCTTATGGATTTTGAAGAGGCAAAAAGCTTCAAGCCTATGGTTGCTTTCCCCGATCAAAACACAAATAAAATTTTGAAATAGTATTCAGACTTTCACATTTCATATTAGAAGGGAGTGCATAGCACTCCCTTCTTTTGTTATACAAAGTCTTGACAAACAAGTCATTGAGAAGATAATCACTCAAAATCCTCCACCATGACAAAGTGTACGGAAGGCACCCACTCTCTCACACTTTCAAAAGGTTGAAGCACCATATCGTCATATTCAATCTTCAACCTTGACGAAGAAATATTGAAGCGCTCTATGAGGGCATTCCTCACAGCAACGGCCCTGTTGCGTGCTAATCGCTTGTTAGATTCCGCATCAACATCGTCTATAGTATCAGGATGACCAACAATCTTCAGACATACCATAGGATTCCTCTTCAAGAATTGAGCAACAACATTTACACGTTTCAACGACACTTCGTTCAGATAATAGAAACCAGCATAGAAAGGCACTTCCGTAATCATCCTCTCACCATACTTAAGTCTTTCCTGATACGTATCTGTTGAGTCGCGAAGCACAGGATCCAGAAACGGCTCTTTTGGCGGAGCATCAAAGCGATAGCATTTCTGCTTGTTAGGGAAATGGTAAACAGCAGTTGCCATAAGGTCAATGAAGAAGTCAAGATGATTGCCATTTGACACACCGTTATATCTGTTATCTGTGACATTTGTTCGCAGTTCGACAACAATGTCAAGCGCCTTATTGACTTTTGATGCGCAATTCACACCCACATGTCCAGCAATATAGCCACCGCCATCGCCATCTACAGGGTAATATGGGTACTGATTCCAGTTTTCTATCTTCTTGTCAAATCCGAAAGTCTGTATATAACCCATGCCGACAACACCCGACCATGTCATAGTACGCGACTGCTCATATCCCATAAACACATTTGTCAAATTAAACACTCCCGAAGCTATAGCCGAACAGTTGTAATAGCCATATCTTCCGTTGCCATACACTTCAGGAAGAGCGTTCTTAGCAGCCTTGCTGCATCGTGACGTCTGAGCATTGAACACAGCAGACAGGCGCACTCCAAACATCGGGTTGAAGTTATATCCGACATGCAGGTTTGCACTCGGCATCTGATGATTCAAGAAATCCGCATTTATGGAATTCTCTGCAAGCGACTGACTGATTCCCACGCCCGCACCTATATAAAAATCGCCGCCTTCATGCTTTTTCACATACGACTGTCCAGATACCGTAGAAACGACAAAGAGCATTGCAACTAAAGCAAACCAAATACGGTTAAATATTATTTGACTTATGTTCATTTATAACTTTAATTCAAATTATTATGCAAAAATAACACAAAAACATGAATTATTCATAGTATTTTTTAGACTAATGACAATGTTAGTCGAAAAAACGATATCATTACCTTCGTTTTTTGACTGACAGTCTTATCAAAAAGAACGTCTCGATAATAGCTGTTCAACATAAACTCCCCATAAAACATCTTTCATAGATAAACACTAAATAACTCTCAAATAAGGACGCAAAAGGAGCGAATATTCTTTCATCGTCCTTTCTCCCAACTTGACATAAAAAACACCATGAGCGCAAAATCACGTATTTTTAACTGCGAGTCAGTTATGGTCGTAATATTCAAAAAACACAACAACCCTTATGTTTTTGGTCCTTATGCTACCAAGGCGAATATTTTGTCTGCAAAAACACAACATTTTATGTGTTATCAGTATAAGAGTATTTTTAAGAGTATGATAATTTTGGTAATATTCCTTTTGTGTCACAATATTGTCACAAATTGGGTTTTGAATGTAGAAACTAATTGATAGGTAAGTGGACTTTGCACACTATGGCAAGTTTTTCATTCTATTAGTTTCTTCTAAGTATGAAGTGGTGCTGTATTTCAAATAAATGTAGTACTTTTGCAGATTCAAAATTTATGCGTATAGCCCAAAAGTAAGAATTTAATAACGAATCAGTAATGATAAATCTTAGAAATCTACAGATGGAAGACTTCAAGCACATTGAAGCTCCTGTTCGAGATTCTGCAACTCGAAAGACCTTCGCCTCTTTCTACTGAGTGAGGCCTAGTAGCGATGTCATTCCACGTACCGAGCATAAAGTAACGAAAGTCCCTGAAGGTACTCTATGAGTTCATCCAATAAATATAGTGACATAGATGATTATGACATGCATAGAGGTATGGACATTATCACTTTAACCGATTTTTGTATAACAAATAAAGACAAAAAACACAAATTCGCATTCCGAACTCCATCTGAGGGAGGATTTGAACTATAACATTATAGAAAATAGAGTTTCACGGATCTTGTTTTCAGCGGTAGATGTTGACGGTGTTTACTTAAAAGAGAGCAAGAGCCGTGAACTTATATAAATCATGCAAATGTTAAATTTATGTTAAAATGCGATTGTGATGCATAAGTTTTATTAATAAACTGCGTATACAGTATAGAAACATGACAGAAATATGACACAACAGGAGTTTGAGACAGCAGCCAAAGAACTGCGTCGTGTGATGTACGATGTAGGGGTGCGCTACTTCCATCAGCAGGATGATGCGGAGGATGTGGCACAGGAATCGCTGTTACGCCTATGGAAATACTGCGAGAAGATGGACGCAAGAATGAACGTCAAGGCGCTCGCGGTGAAGGTGGCAAAGAACTATTGTATAAGCATAAAGCGAAAGAGAACTTCCAATTCCACCTTATATAATAAAGAAGGAAACAATGGCGGCTTGATACCAGCAACGAATATCGACAGACTTGAAGCAGAAGAGTGCGAAGAGCTGTTGGAACAGATGATGCAGAAGATGCTTTCGCCACGAGAACGAGAGCTCTTTGAATTACGAAGGCTTGACGGTCTTTCAAATGATGAAATAGAAGCCAAGACCGGTGTAAAGAAAACAACAGTGCAGAGCATGGTATCCAAGGCACGACAGAAACTATTTATTGAACTCAAAAGAAGAATGAATCAATGAACAAGAACGAAATACAAAGATTAATCGACCGCTATCTTGAAGGAATTACAACGCCCGAGGAAGAGAAGCGCCTTGCGCAGGAGTTGCTCCGCGAAGACATTCCTGACGAATGGAAGGTAGTACGCATAATGCTCGGAGAACTTGCTATGGGAGAGGCAGAATATGATGCAGACATTGCAAAAGAAGCGCCTCATGTTAAACGCATTGTAGTACCAATGTATGCCAAGTGGCTCGTTGCAGCAAGCATTGCATTGCTCATTGGCTTCGCTTGCTTTAATTCTATTGAGCGCAACGAAGATAATGTAGTGGCGGAGGTGACGGCAAATAAACCACAGGAGCATAGAATCGTTAGCAACAATGCTGTTTCAAACGAATCTCCAGCCAAGGAACAAACAGTCGGAACGAACACCAGACAAACGACACATGACAGCAATGTAAGTAATCTCATTGCAAAAGTTGCTGACGAGAGTAAAGCTCAAGAAGTTTCGTATCAAGAAACAATAATCGTACAAGACGACACCGAAAATATAGATGAGAACCTCCATTACGCCTCAAATGTTGTAAAGGACACAGTGGACAACTATCAGCCACCAAGCCGCATGGAGGAGTTCATCGCTAAGATGGCAAACTATCATCACGTCAAATGCGATTCGCTATCTTGTGCTACAGACAAAGACGATTTATATGTAGTAAGTACAGCATACGTCTTCCCTGATACAGAAGAGTTGGATCTATTCCGCAGACTCTTGCAAGCAGCTTGCTGGTATGACGATAAGACACCAGGTTACCTGCTTAACTATTCGCACCAGCAGTTCTTCTTCTGCCTCAAGGATATGCGAAAGGGGTTGAAATACCTGTGGATAGCAGAACGTGTGCGGAACAAGATACTGCTCTATAGCACGCATTCACCACTCGACACCGAAGTGTCATCAGACAATTTCAGAGAATATCGCGATAAACTTTCAAATACAAGCAACAATCAAAAATCAAATAAATTATGAAAAGAACATTTATACTTTGCCTCATGGCACTCACATGTATTGCCACCCAGGCACAGAAGAAAAAAGATGCAACAATAAGGGCAAACAGTGTTATATTATATACAGGACTGCCAAATTCTTCAATTGACGAGAAAACAGGTTTGAAAACTATAGAATGGCCAAGTACGGAGAATAATTCTTGGCACGAAAACATAGGTGTCATTGACAAAGTACCTGTGGTTGAAGATGTTGAGTCCGTATATGGCAAGTTACAAGTGCCTGGACCTTACATGCCAATGAAATGGGCATTGACTGATGAGGGTAGGCACACTGTGCTGCATTGTTATTTCATGATGAAGGCAGACGTTGTGACAAATCTTTGGCTTGGCAATGCCGAGACAACTATTCTGGATAAGGAAACTGGCATTATCTATCAGGCACAATCTACTATTCCAGAGCGTTGTTACAACAAGGTGTTCGCCGTGAAAGGAAAGGAGGGTACAGCGCTCGACCTGCAGATACTCTTCCCACGTCTGCCGGAAAACGCAAAGGATCTTGCCATCTATGGGGTTCCAAACTGGTTCATGCGTGGTACGGACGTACTGCATCAGGCTTCAATGATTGGCAATATGGAAGAAAGGATGCCAGATTATGATTCCGCCCCAAACGTACACCTTGCGCATAAGGTTAAGGACGCAGAAAATTACGACAGAAACAAGCATGAGTCATGGGCTGTATATAACGATGCCCACACCATCAAGCCAGTCAAGGAGAAAACAATGGCTCTTTGGCGCACGCCAGAGACTACATATCTCGCTATTGCTACAGAGCAGAACTGGATTCGTGAGTATTACGGACGCGGTGGCAACACTGTGCTGATGGACGAACGTGGACATCAGTATAAGTGCAAGGGCGTGATGGGCTATCCTAACGATGACATGTTCTGGGTAGAAGGCTATTCTGGTGATTATTTCGCAATAGTCTTAATGTTTGAACCTCTTCCACTCAATGTAGGGACATTTACCTATGTCTCCCCCGAAGGAGAACCGTTTGAGATGTGGGGAGCAGAATGGGAAGGTGAAGTGATTCCAAACCTGGAGGTCAGCCAACTCCGTAAGAACCAGAAACTGTTTGATTATCATCCACGTGTTGTTGTAAAGTAATTAAAGTAATCATCTTGGAATATGAAGCACTTATTTCTTTCAGTACTGTCTATTGCATTTGCAATCACTGTCAGTGCACAGACCTTTACATTAAAGAATACTCCTTCAACAGCCGAAGACTATATGCTGCTTTTGGAAGCTAACGGCTACAAGTCTTACGCCTTTGACATCACATCGCTGAAGGATGCAACCTACTATATTGAGCCTGTCATACAGCATTACAAGGACGGCAAGCTTGTGCCTAATGCCTTTGATTTTGGTCTGCAGTTCTCTACTCGCGACATGCTGCCTAGTAATAATCCAGAGTTCGTAAATCAGATGCGTCAGGCAGGAAAGATACATGACGAGCAGAAGGGCATTCTCAATCTTTGCGAGAAGATCCGCGTAGGCTTTGCTCCTATGAAAGAGCAGGCTCTACGTCTGATGAAGTTCTATGTCACGGAAGGCGGGGCTATCTCCATACCGCTTGTGTTCGACCCACAGATTGATCCGGAAACAGGAAAAGAGAGCGAATACTACAGCTACGGTTTCCGCGAGTTCCTCGTCAACGAGATAAAGTTCGACACATTCATTCCTCTCGCCATGTGTGGTGCTTACTGGTATGATGCAGAAACACAACACCACCGCTTCTGCGGCGACATTGTTCTCACCGCCGACATGACCTCAAATCTGATGAAGGACGTCAAAGAGTATTATATTATAGGAATGAAGGTGCATAAGTGATCTTGACAGTCTTGAAAGATTGATAAACAGATTGACAAACAAGTGATAATCAAAATGAGGCACCCATATAACATTATAGGGTGTGCCTCATTTTTTAGGTTCACATTACCAAACAACGCGACATTGCTTTCCCTGCCTTTGAACGCACCAAATTCCTCATATCTCGATGAGCGGTTGCTGGCTATGATGTAGAAATGCTCGCATCGTAGCTCGACAGTTTCGATAATCTCCTCTCTCTTGCCGAGGCTGAAATCAACAAACTTTCCGACTACACGACACTCATAATTGCCCATAACATGATAAATTCCGCCAAAAATTACTGTAGTTTCATTTTTTATTTGTAATTTTGTCGTGTCGTTCAATGATTACTTGATTTTTGTTTTGCAGCACAAATTTAGGTGTAATTATTGACATTATAAAAATACTGAGCAATTTTTTGTTGATCAAGAATTTATAATGAGTATTAAACAAATCGCTGCATAATTAAGGTAAAAAAAATAATATGAAAACAAAAAAATCTATTTTTATGCTGCTCGTCATGCTCATGAGTGTGATGGGAGCATGGGCGCAGGAAATAGCAGCCCCAAATGCCGAGTACACCAAAGCGCACGTCATCCTCATGCACACACCAAATCAGGAACTCTACGATGGTGTGATACATCCGGCAGCAGGACTGTATGACGACTACTTCGATGCTGATGCTGCTGCCGATGAACACCGCGGCTACATCGAGATGCTGAAGGACAACGACATCGAGGTATATACAGTTGAGGACGTGCTCATGGCTATGGACAAGGACAAGCTCCGCCAGTTGGCTGACCCTTGTCTGGTGTATGATGCTACTGACACCAAGATGACTGCCGAGGAGGTAGAGACATACCGCCAGTATGTGTTACACAAGATGACGAACCGCGACCTCTACCGTACACTGCTGTTTCACCCTACGGTGGAACTGCACGAGACAGACCATAACACAGGCCTCGAAGCCGTATATAAGCATAATCCGCTTATGAACCTCTACTTCCTTCGCGACCAGTCAATATCCACACCCTGTGGCCAGATCATGTGTCGCATGAACTCATCGCAGCGTGCTGCCGAGGTTGACATCATCGAGGCATGTTACAAGCAGCTCGGCTACGATCCCGTGTGGCGCATCCAGGGCGAGGGTAACTACCTGGAGGGTGGCGACTACATCCCATTCGGCACCATCGGGCTTATTGGCTGTGGCCTGCGCACCACCTTCGGAGCCATAGAGCAGATGATGGAACAGGACGTGATGGGTCACGACACTATAGTGGTGGTCAACGAGCGCTGGAAGGATCAGTATCAGATGCACCTCGACACCTATTTCAACGTTATCGACAATGACCTTGTGACACTGTGCTTCAACCGTTATGACGCTCAAGACGTGAACGATGTGAACTTCTTGACCATCCAGATGTATGCACGTGAACCAGGTTCCAAGGCCTACCACGAAGTTATAGCATACAAGGACAAGGCGTTCAAGGACTTCCTGCGTGAGCGTGGCTGCAAGATTATCCGCGTCAGCAAGCAGGATGCCGACCACTATGCCAACAACTTCCTTGCCATCGATGGCCGACACATCATGTCGGTTGCAAACCAGTCGGATGAGCTGCAACAGGCATACCGCGACAACGGTGTCACCGTGGAATGGGTTCCGCTGGAAAACCTCATCGGCGGCTATGGAGCAGCTCACTGCATGACACAGGTATTGCGTCGCAATCTCTATAAGCCAACTTCAACAGACATCAGCGAAGTTGCAGCCAGCAAATCCGCAGGCACACAGAAGCACATGAAAGATGGCGAAGTATTCATTCAGAAGGATAACGAGACATACTCCATCAGCGGCACCCGCCGATAGGTACGCCCTCGCAACGGAAGAAAGGACATAAGAGTAAGCAGTATAATTACAAACAGCGCGTCTATATAGGAAAAATACAACAAAAAAACGTATTCAAAATACCATTCCTTAATTCCGCAGCGATTTGATTAATGTTTTCACAAATTCCTGAGCAACTTTTTGTTGCTCAGGGATTTGTCATATCAATAATTACACCTAAATTTGTGCTGCAAAACTAAAAACAAGGGATTATTGAACCCAAATAATTCATTAGGTTCGTTAGCTATTTTGTATTAGTGCCTAAGCAGGTTTGTTCCGCCTTTTGAGCGAGTGATGCGGGCATCATGACCGAAAAAAACAGGACAAAGATGCCGGCAATAATAAAAATAGCTACGAGAACACAATATGATAACACATGAAAAAGCACTTGGGTGACCTAATGAACGATTTGGGTTGAATGATAAAATGCTTGTGCAGCAAACTCTGGGTTATCCTTAATGAATACGGAAAGTTCTTCGCACTGGCAATTCGCTCTGGGTTGTCCTTCATCCACTTGCTGTGCTCTGGTAGCATTTCTTTGACTTCCACCTTGTAGCGGTAGTTGCAGACATCCTTTACGCCAGCCTCCATTTCCTTCACCTTCAACTGCCCGTTCCAACAAGAAATAACCATTGTCTGTATCACGCACATAAATCTTGCCCATTAGTCAGCCAATAACGACATACAGCATTGCCTCGCAACGATGATTATCATTACCGAGCAACGCAATATTGCTTTGCGAAGCAGACAAGTCACTACAATTGACATCAGACAAAAAGACATACACATATTACAATTAATGACAAAAGGTTTTGCTTATTTCAATCCTTTTTCGTACATTTGTCTTCGAATTGTCCCCAATCCGCAGCAAAGCAAGAAAAGGAGGCAACGGCATCTTGCAATTACCAAATATTGCACATTTCACACACTCCACACCAAGGAGCATTTTTGCAGACAATGCGTATGTGTCACGCACCATCGACACAAGGCGGAACATCTGACACACGCAAAGCGAGCCAACAACAAAAGCTTACAAATGGATACAAATAAGATAAAGCAAATAAAACAGCGCTACGAAATCGTAGGCAACTACGAAGGACTCAACCGCGCCTTAGACATCGCCACACAGGTTGCAGCCACAGACCTCTCTGTGCTCATCATCGGCGAAAGCGGTGTGGGCAAGGAAGTGCTCCCCCGAGTGATTCACGACCATTCGAGCAGAAAGCACAACAAGTACTTCGCCATCAACTGCGGTTCGCTGCCAGAGGGAACCATAGACTCTGAGCTTTTCGGACATAAGAAAGGCTCGTTCACAGGTGCAGTAGAAGACCGCGAGGGCTATTTCGGAGCCGCCAACAACGGCACGCTCTTCCTCGACGAGGTGGGAGAACTGCCTATCGCCACACAGGCAAGACTGCTGCGAGTGCTGGAGACAGGCGAATACATCCGCGTGGGAGAGAGCGAAGTGAGGAAGACTAACGTGAGAATTGTGGCAGCAACAAATGTGAACATGCAGAAGGCGATAAAAGAAGGCAAATTCCGCGAGGACCTCTATTACCGTCTCAACACAATACCTATAAATATGCCGCCGCTGAGAGAGAGAGGAAGAGACATAGAACTGCTTTTCAGAAAGTTCGCCTTAGTGATGGCAGAAAAATACCGCATTGACCCTATCTATCTCGACGACGAGGCCACACGACTTCTGCTCAGCTACAAATGGCCAGGCAACATCCGCGAACTCAGAAACCTCACCGAACGACTCAGCATCATCAGCGAAGAGAGAATGGTGACAGCCCAAATGCTTGCCGAACAAGGAGTGACTGACGACTCATCTGAAGCCACATCTATCGTCCCTTTCGCATCAGTAAACAGAGGCCAGCAGCTGCCAAACGAACACAGCTACGAAAAAGAGCGCGACATGCTCTTCCGCATGCTGAACAACATCGTAAGCGAGGTCAGCGACCTCAAAGCCTTAGTAAACAGCAACATGGGAAGCTCTACACCAACCCCTGCAGTACAGCCTGTTGCCACCGACATCACGCCAATAGTCGCTCAGCAGTCAATCATACAGCAACCTGTGCAACAGATTACTAACGCGCAATCAGACAACGGCCCATGGGTGGACATCGTGCCTCAAACCATCGAGGTCAAGCACATGACAATAAAAGAGCAGAACAAAAGCAACATAATCGAAGCACTCGAGAGAAACAACGGCAACAGGAAGAAAGCCGCAGCCGAACTCGACATCTCAGAGAGGACGCTTTACAGAAAAATCAAAGACTACAAGCTCGACAACATCTGAACATGAAAGGAAAGACACCATTCATAATAATGGCATTGGCAATCTTGGCACTTGCTGTCGCAGCATGCAAAGTGAGCTATAAGTTCACTGGAACAAGCATCGACTACACCAAGACAAAGACCATAAGCCTCGACAAGTTCCCTATCAGAGCCAACTACGTATGGAGCCCGATGGAGTCAATGTTCTACAACGAACTCTCTGACGCTTTCGCACAGAAGACCAAACTCACCGTGCTGAAGAAAAACGGCGACCTGCAGCTGTCGGGCGAAATTGTCGAATACAGCCAGACAAACAAAAGTATCGCATCTGACGGATTCTCTGCACAGACTCAGCTGAAGATGACCGTAAATGTGAGATTTGTAAATAACATCAACCATGACGAGGACTTCGAGCAAAGATTCTCTGCAACAACAAGCTACGACTCATCACAGCAGCTCGCAGCCGTGCAAGAGGGACTTGTAACGGAGATGATTAAAGACATCGTCGACCAGATATTCAATGCAACAGTCGCAAACTGGTAAAGCCACGCATCAAACGACAATAACAACAAAATGATCAACATAAAAGAACTTATAGAAGACCGCAGCAAGCTAAATGCCGAAACTCTGCTACAGCTGAAAGACCTGGTAGAAGCCTACCCTTTCTTTCAGGCGGCCCGAATACTCTATGTTGCAAATCTATATGCACTACGCTCTCCAGCCTTCGGCAGCGAACTGAGAAAAGCGAGTGTCTTTGTGCCTGATCGCCAGGCACTCTTCACTATGACGGAAGGCGGCACATACGAACTGCCTAACGAAAGCCTGCCAAAAGCAAGCATCGAGACAGAAAGCGACAGCAACCGCACTATCTCGCTCATCGACAGCTACCTTGAGAGCGAGGCCGACCACTCAAAGCCAAGCATAGCTGAACTCACAACCGACTACGCACAATTCCTCGTGCTACAAGACAAGGGCAAAGCCGCAAAGAGCCAAAGTGAGGAAGAAGAGCCAAAACTCAAAGGCGGCGACCTCATCGACACATTCCTGAAACAGACAGACGGCAAACAGAGATTTGAATTCCCTGAAGTAAGCGACGAAGATTTCGTTTCGCCTGTCATTTCCGACGAGGATGAAGAAATTTATACAGAAAGTATGGTAAATATCTACATAAAACAACGCAGATATCAACAAGCTTTAGAAATTATCCACAAAATTTGTTTGAATAATCCGAAAAAAAACAGTACCTTTGCAGCGCAGATTTCTCTGTTGGAGGTCATCATCCAAGGGAACAAGCAATAAAACATGCGTTTTCGAGCATTTTACTTACACCTCGAAGCACTTTACTGAAAAAAAATAAAAAAATAATAATAAAATGTTTATACTTATCATTGTACTCGCGATTCTCGCATCAGTTCTCATGTGCGGAGTCGTACTTATCCAGGAATCAAAAGGTGGAGGTCTTGCTTCATCTTTCTCATCTTCAAATCAGGTTCTCGGCGTTCGCAAAACTACAGATGTTCTCGAAAAAGCAACATGGGGTCTTGCTATTGCTATGGCAGTCTTCTGCATCGCCTCTGCAGCATTTGTTACAAAGAACACAATCGAGGAAACTCCAATCAACATCACATCTCCAGCACAGCAGCAGACAGGAGCAGACAACATCCAATCATTCCCTGCTGCAAACCAGCCTGCTGAAAATGGCAACAAATGATGTTCTGATTTAGGACATTTTAGCAACACATATATTATACTAAACGGGTTGTATCACATTCAACCCGTTTTTTGTGTTTTTTGCATTTTTTCTACGAATGAGGCATTATTTTTCTATAAAAAATTGCAAAAACATTCGCCAATTCTAAAAAAATACATTATCTTTGCATCATGATTTCCTTAGCAAGACATATCGAACTTCTTCTTCTCACCCATGACTGCGTCATTGTGCCAGGGCTTGGAGGATTCATCGCAAGCAGAACAGAGGCATGCTACTCAAGTTCTGACGAGATGTTATTCTTCCCTCCATTCAGGACAATCGGCTTCAATCAGCAGTTGCAGGTGAACGACGGGCTCCTTGTGCAGTCATATATGAGTGCATACGAAGCAGCCTACCCTGCCGCCATGCTGCAGATGGAGAAAGAAGTTGACCAGTTTGTTAACATCCTCAACACATCGCACGAGGCGACACTTGAGAATGTCGGCACACTCAAAAAGTCTCTCAACGGAAACATAACATTCACTCCTCTTGAGACAGGCGTGCTCACTCCATCCCTATACGGACTCAGCTCTTACAGCATCAAATCGCTTGATGCTCTGAAGAAAGACAGAGAACTTGCCAATGCACTAAACATCAGCACAACAATGGCTGTAGCAACAAAGCAAGACAAGAACGAGCCTGTTGCAGAAAACGAAAACAAGAATCCGCGCATCGTAACACTTCGCCGCTGGATAGACATCTCTTCATCCGTTGCTGCTGCTGCGCTGCTTTTCTTCTGCTTATCATACACAGCGATGAAATCCAACAATCAAGAGAACGACACATGCATTGCTTCTGTATGCCCGAGCGAAACACCTGCTACAATAAAAAACACAGCCAACAATACAGGGAAAACGGCATCACAGCCAACAAAGACGAACGTCAAGCCTGATGCCCCTGCAAAAACAGACGCAGCCAAAACACCGCCGCAGACGAGTGCTATCCCTGCCGAAACAAAAGCCAACAATAATGATTCAAAACACTCCACAACTACAGGCAAAGGGGCATACTCAATCGTTCTTGCAAGCTATGTCAGCAAGGCTAACGCTGAAATCCTTATCAGCCGCTTAACAAAAAACGGATATGACAAGGCAAGCTACGAGAAGACAGGCAAGGTGAGCCGCATCTTATACTCCAAATACAACTCAGAGAGCGATGCCCAGCAAGAATTGAGCGCACTACGAAAGGAAAGCTCAGAATTCAAAGACGCTTGGGTGTTAGAACTTAAATAAAAGATTTTCAGGATCAACAAAATATATTAATAGGAAATGAAACGTGTCCGATGTCCGAAATGTGACAGTTACATAGTTTTTGACGAGACAAAGTACACAGACGGCCAATCATTGGTTTTCGTGTGCGAAAACTGCAAAAAGGAATTTGGCATCCGAATAGGCAAAACAAAATTGGCCAACCGTCACGAAGAGAAGACATTAGACGAGCAGGCATATAAAGAGGACTATGGAAGCATCGTCGTCGTTGAAAATCAGTTCGCGTTCAAACAGGTCATTCCTCTTGACTATGGAGAAAACGAATTCGGCAGATACCTCAAAGGCACTAACATAAATAAGCCGATTGAGACTCGAGACCCAAGCATCGATACATTCCATTGTGCTATAACTGTAAAAAAGAACAAAAAAGGAAAGCTCCAATATATATTACGCGATGCGCCAAGCGACACTGGCACATTCTACATGAACGAGATTCTCCGCAATGTGGATCGCATAAATCTTGAAGATGGGGCTATCATTACGATAGGTGCAACAACTCTCATTCTTCGCAAAGGCGAAGACAAAGAATGAGACTAAACAGAGATTAAAAAAACAGCATAAGAAAGTATTAAGAATAAAAAAAGAGTATATAATATTATTATGATTAGACAAGGCGATATTATTACAAAGGAGGATACGACGGAAAACGTCTATTTCTCTTCTTTTCAAGACAAGTATGCGGTCATGGATAATCTTGATTATTCTGACAACCCTTACGTTCCTGCCCAGAAAGAAATCTACAACTCTGAGTATGTATGGGTGGTTGTCGTACTCCGCGGTTGCCTCCACATCAACGCAGGTGGAACTGACATAGACGTTAGAGCTAACGAATATTTCGTATCTCTACCTTGTATGCAGTTAAAGACAAAAGAGTCACGCGCTATATTCTTCAGCTTCTTCACACGCAGCCATTTGATGACAGACATCTACGAGCACTCTGGCATCATCGCGAAAATTCCGCTTCGTGCATTCGTATTCCGCCACTTCACTTTCACAAAGGAAGAAATCGACATACTGCTTGACTGCTATCTCATGTCTAAGAAAGAGCATCTTCGCGAGAACTACCCTCTCAAGGAGCTTGTTCTCCGCTCTTACCAGACAGCATACCTCTCTCGCCTGTTCTCATTCTTAAATCCAGAGACAGAACATCCACATATAAAGAATACACGCCAGTATGCTTTCTATACTGAATTCCTCAGCAAGCTCAATGAAATGCATAAGGTAGAGCGTTCTGTTCAGTTCTACGCAAAGGAACTTTCAATCACTCCAAAATATCTTTCCACAATCACTCAGTCATTTACTGGCTTGTCTGCTTCGCAGGTCATTGACCAATATGTCATCTATGCAATAAAGCAGACATTGTATGACAACAAGAAGAACATCAAGACAATAAGTTCGGAATACAACTTCCCAAGCCAGAGCTTCTTCGGCCGCTATTTCAAGCGCATCACAGGACTCTCACCAAACGAGTACATCAAGAAGCACAACAGAAAATCATTGAGTTTTGAATCAAACAACGAATAAGGAGGATTAGTGTATGCCATACGTAAATATGCCTTCTGCGCCAAGACGCGCAAACACATACATCGAATATGTTGATGTATTCACAGCTGATGGAGTTGTACCTACTGCGGGTGCGCGCAACTTCATGTACTACATCGATAACTTTGACAACCTCAACCACATGGAAGCGCTCACAGAGGTTTCTGGAGTGAAGCTGTATCAGCTTGTTGTCCTTTTCGCAATACAAGGAGAGGCAATCTTAGAGATTAACAACGAGGAAATCACAATCAAAGCTGGCCATGTCATCATGACAATGCCCGACTCTGTAATCCGCTACAAAAACCGAACTACAGATTTCAAGTATTACATGCTCGTATGCTACCCTAAGCTCGTAAACCTCACATTCGAGGACCTTGGCATCAACTTCACAAACGCACAGTTCTCTCAGAAGCATCTCGTAGGCGTCCCAACAAAGGAGCAGGCTGACAGATGCCTCGAACTATACACAAAGATGAGAGAAGACATGGCTGGTCCATCTTATGAATACAAGTCAATATACCAGCGCAGCCTTCTCGACGCACTCTTTGTTGACATTATGGCAATCGTGAATTTCAAGTCACAGCAAGAGCATGGCGACAGCAACTCTCGCCAGTATGACGTTTACTGCAAATTCCTCGCTCTTCTCAACAAGCATGCACACGAAGAGCGTTCAGTACAGTATTACGCAAACCAGCTTGAAATATCAAGCAAGTATCTTTCTTTCGTATGCATCTCATACAGCAAGAAGAATGCTTCAACATGGATTGACGAATATGTGATTCAAAAAGCAAAAGTGCTTATGACCGTTCATGGATATTCTTTCACAGAAATCACAGGCCTTCTGAATTTCCAGACTGTCAGCAGCTTCAGCCGCTTCTTCAAGCGAGTAACAGGCATGACTCCAAAAGAATACGCTCGCAGTCATAGATAAAAACGACATAGTAAATAGACATACTACTACAAAATCAGCAGATGTAATAATCTGCTGATTTTTGGTATATTTAGCATTGCACAAACACAATATGGGATATAAAGCTTATTCCATACAAATATAAAAATCATCAACAGATAACACTAAAAAGATTGTTATGAGACTTATTCAAAATTATTCATGGAACAAAGGCTTGCATACGATGACATTATCAGGCACAAGCTTTATGAACCAGCCTTGGGCAGGCGGAGTCACATTGTTAGTATGCGTTATTGTTGCCATGCTTCTCGCCAATCTGCCTTTCACAGCAGAATACTACAGAGAATTTCTTGAGACCAAACTCTCTATGACCATACAGAATAACGAGTTCTCCGTAAGCTTCCCTCATGAGATGAATGTGGAGAAATTCATCAACGACATCCTCATGGTGATTTTCTTCTTCACCGTCGGACTGGAAATCAAAAGAGAGGTGGTGTGCGGCGAGCTCTCAAGCATAAAGAAAGCCCTGCTGCCAGTAATTGCTGCCGCAGGCGGTATGGCAATGCCTGCATTATTTTACTTGATATTCAACTACGGCACAACAACAGCAGGTGGATGGGGTATCCCTACAGCAACCGATATCGCATTCGCGGTGGGAATCATGTCCATACTCGGCAATAAAGTACCTGTATCGCTGAAGATATTCCTTACTGCGCTCGCCATTGCCGACGACCTCGGAGCAATACTTGTTGTCGCCTTCTTCTACGGAGGAGACATCAATCTGCCTCTGCTCTTCATAGCGGTAATTCTTCTCGGCGCGATATTCATCATGAACAAACTCGGTGAGAAGAGAATGGCATATTACCTCATCCCAGCCATTGTTATTTGGTTCCTTTTCTACTATTCAGGCATCCACTCAACAATGTCAGGCGTCGTTATGGCATTCATGATTCCTATGGACGCCCGCTACAACCGAGCATATCTCAACAGAACAAATAAGAAATACCTCACGCGCATAGAGCATTATGATGCGCCTGAATACTGCGAAGGAGAAGATTTCCCTAACGAATCACAGCGCCATTGCCTCCGTCGTATGAGCACTATCAACAACAATTCTATCGGCATGTCATACCGCCTTGAACATGCTCTCAACCCATGGGTCAACTTCCTCATCATGCCAATCTTCGCTCTTGCTAACGCTGGCGTTGAAATCCCCGACATCAGCTTCTTCAACATCTTCCAAGCATTGGAAGGGGTTTCTGGAGCAGGATTTGTTGGCATGGGAATATTCTTCGGCCTCCTTTTAGGAAAGCCTATCGGAATCACAATTGCAAGCTTCATAGCCATCAAATGCAAGATTGGCGAAATGCCTGCCAATGCTTCATGGAAGATGCTTTTTGCCGTTGCATGTCTTGGAGGTATCGGATTCACTATGGCTATCTTCGTCGATACACTTTCGTTCGGCGAACTTAATCCTGCAGACACAGAAATCCTACGTTCATCAGGAAAAATCGCCGTGCTCATGGGCTCTTTATGCGCAGGCATCATGGGTTCATTGCTCATTATGTTCTTCCATAAGATTGAGAACAAAAAAGAATAACCATTTGCAACATATCATTTAACAAAATAATAATTTCGGTAAACTGCATTTATAAAAAAGTTTTCCATTTCCAAAACGCAATCCGCTGATATAAAGCAGATTGCGTTTTTTGCTTCTTCAAAAAGTTTTCCGAAAAGATTTTTTCTTCAAAAAAAATACAGTAAAATATTTGCTGTTTCGGAAAACAATCTCTATCTTCGCACTGTTTTTCGAAACAGCAAAAAGTAAGGTAAAAAGGCTTCGTTTTTAAAGAAAACTCTAAAGCTTTTTGAATGATAATCACTTAGGCAAATTCGTTTAAACAAAAGAATTAACAGACTAACATCTAACCCCTATTTTACAAAAAAAAACTAAGATAATGATTCAGACAGTCAAAAAGCGAGACGGCAGAATCGTTGGCTACAACGAGGAAAAAATCAAGGCAGCCATTCGCAAAGCAATGCTTCAAACCGAAAAAGGTGAAGACGAAGGACTCATCCAGAAAATCACCGACAGAATCAGCGTTTCTGGAAAAGAGCAGATGACGGTTGAAGAGATCCAGGATCTCGTCGAGATTGAACTCATGAAATCTCCACGAAAGGAGGTTGCAAAGAAGTACATCGCATATCGTGATCAGCGAAGCATAGCACGCCAAGCTAAGACACGCTCTATGTTCCTTGAGATTATCGAGGCTAAAAATACAGATATCACACGTGAGAATGCAAACATGAATGCAGACTCGCCTGCTGGTATGATGATGAAGTTTGCCAGCGAGAGCACAAAGCCTTTCGTTGACGACTACCTCCTTTCTCCTGCCACTCGCGAGGCTGTGAAGAAGAACTATCTCCATATCCACGACAAGGACTATTATCCAACAAAGTCGCTCACATGCGTGCAGCATCCGCTCGACCATATCCTCAAGGACGGCTTTATGGCTGGACATGGCGAGAGCCGCCCTGCCAAGCGCATCGAGACAGCAAGCGTGATTGCCTGTATCAGCCTTGAAACAGCTCAGAACGAGATGCATGGAGGACAGGCCATCCCTGCCTTCGACTTTTACATGGCGCCTTATGTGCGTTCTTCATATCAGGAAGAAATAAAGTATATAGAAGAGATTACAGGAGAAGATTACAAAGACTTGTACAACACTCCTATTGACGACTACCTCATCAAGCCTCTTGACGGCCTCACAGGCCCTCTCCGCGCCCGCCAGCATGCCATAAATCGTACTGTCGGACGTGTGCATCAAGCTATGGAGGCATTTATACACAACATGAACACCATCCACTCGCGTGGAGGAAATCAGGTCGTGTTCAGCTCCATCAATTATGGTACCGACACATCTGCTGAAGGACGCTGCGTAATCCGCGAGCTTCTCGAAAGCACATACGAAGGTGTGGGCAATGGAGCTACAGCAATATTCCCTATCCAGATTTGGAAGAAGAAAAGAGGTGTGAGCTATCTGCCTGGCGACAGAAACTACGACCTCTACTGCTTGGCATGTAAGGTTACTGCACGCCGTTTCTTCCCTAACTTCGTAAACCTCGACGCTTCATACAACTACCATGAGAAGTGGGACATCAACGATCCTGAACGCTACAGATACGAGATTGCGACCATGGGATGCCGCACACGAGTTTTCGAGAACCGCTTCGGAGAGAAGACATCCATCGGTCGTGGAAACCTCTCGTTCTCAACTATCAACATCGTTGGTCTTGCAATCGAGACAATGAAGATTGCCGACAAGGACGAACGCATAAACCTCTTCTTTGCCAAGCTCGACGAGATGCTCGACATCACAGCCCATCAGCTGCATGAGCGTTACATGTTCCAGAAGACAGCCTACGCTAAGCAATTCCAGCTTCTCATGTCCAAGCTTTGGAATGGCGCAGAAGGATTGGCAGAGAACGACACAATAGAGAGTGTCATCAACCAGGGCACACTTGGCATCGGATTCATCGGTCTTGCAGAGTGCCTCATCGCACTTACAGGCAAGCATCATGGAGAAAGCGCTGAGGCACAGGAACTTGGTCTTAAGATTGTTGCGTACATGCGCGACAGAGCCAACGAATTCTCTGAGAAGTACCAGCACAACTACTCAATCCTCGCCACACCTGCTGAAGGTCTTTCTGGACGTTTCACTAAGGGCGACCGCAAGAAGTTCGGCGTGATACCTGGTGTCACAGACAAGGATTACTACACCAACTCCAACCACATCCCTGTGTACTACCATTGCTCACCTCGACACAAGGCTGAGATTGAGGCTCCATACCACGACCTCACACGCGGTGGCCACATCTTCTATGTTGAGATTGACGGAGATGCCACTCACAACCCAGAGGCAATCATGGACATCGTTGACCTCATGGACAAGTACAATATCGGCTATGGCTCCGTAAACCACAACCGCAACCGATGCATGGCATGCGGCTACGAGGATGCAACAGAAGGACTAAAGAAATGTCCTAAGTGCGGAAGCACAAATATCGACACACTCCAGCGCATTACAGGATACCTTGTCGGAACAACCGACAGATGGAACTCTGGCAAACTCGCTGAATTGAGAGACCGTGTTGTTCACAAGTAAATCATTCACCTCTTCTGCAAGTTTGCAACTTGATTAGTTGGTGACAAGTCTAACAAAAGGGCGTATAGCTATCTTAAAAGCAAGCTATACGCCCTTTTTTATTCTTCATTCATGTGCTAAACTCAATCACAACCTACACATATCATAGCCCATGCGGCGACATTCTGCTTGGCTCACACAACAGCTCATTATGCCTTTGCGATTGGAAATACAGAAAAACAAGAAGCACAATCGACAAACGCATCCAACATGCACTAAAAGCAGAATACTGCGAAGGCATCACGCCTGTAATCGAATCCGCATCACACCAACTCGACAGATACTTCAGCGGAGAAATCTGCCGCTTTGACGTGCCATTGCTTTTTGTTGGCACAGAATTTCAGCAGCGAGTTTGGACGGAACTACGCCACATACCCTATGCTGCAACCATTTCATATCTTCAGCTGGCAGAATTGCTCGGAATACCAAAGGCTGTTCGAGCCGTTGCGAATGCTAACGGAGCCAACGCTATAAGCATTTTTGTCCCATGTCATAGAGTGATAGGCGCAAGCGGCAAACTGACCGGCTATGCAGGAGGATTTAATGCCAAACAGTTTCTGATCAACTTGGAATGCTCTCACAAAGACCATTTTGATGTCATGCACCAGTTAAATAGGTAGAAATCGTAAATATTTCATGCCATTGGCGATACAAACACAATCTTCTTATTTAATTTTATTTATATTTGCACATAAATTAAAAAAAAAGAAAATGCAGAAATTATTAGTATTACTATTTGCGACAATTTTCGCCATAGGAGCATCAGCTGCCGACAAGCAGAAAGTTGTTAAAGTCAAGACATCTGAGCAATTCATCAAGGCCATCGATTCTAACAGGAGAATCATCGTTGAGAATGATCTGCTTGACATGACAGAGACAATCAAAAGAATGCAATTGCCAGAAGTTGACGAAGATGCTACAGGCACTATGGTGTCTGAAGAATATGACGGCCCATCACTTCTCATTGCCAATGTGAGCAACCTCACCATCGAGGGCAAGTATTCTGACACACACATCCAGGTCACTCCTCGATATGCTAATGTGCTTGCCTTTGCTTCATGCGAGAACATCACCATGAAGAACCTTAAACTGGGCCATACAAACACAGGCGACTGTGTGGGAAATGTCGTTGACACAAAATATTGCGTCAATGTGAATATCGAAAACTGCAAACTCTACGGATGTGGTGTCGAAGGTGTTGCTGCGGAGAACACAAAAAACCTACTTGTCACAAACTCAAATATTTACGAATGCAGTTTCGACGGCATCAACCTTTATTCTGTTGATAACGCGACTTTCAGCAACTGCAAGATATATGACAACCTTTGCGACTTGAACATTTCTGGCGACTGCTCTGACATCACGTTCAACGACTGCAATTTCTACAGCAACAAAAACAGACTGAACTTTGTGCGCGGGCAAGTCACAATGAACAGATGCGTGATTGGCGATGCAGAAGACAACGGAGTCATTGAAAGCATAACTTTCAACGACTGCAAGATAGACGGAGAGCTGCAAGAAAAATACGACGAAAGCGAAGATGATTATGAAGGAGATGGCGAAGGCGTGTATTCATACCCTTATGCGCACGCTGAGTTTTCAAACAGCATGAAAGACATTACTGACTACACGAACATCAACTATTTTACTGACCGTGAATATCTCAAAGCTGCGCTCTACGACGAATTGTTAGATTACATAGAGACAAATGCCAGCCGCTTTGAAGCTGAAGACATCGAAAAAGCAAAAGCTTTCTTCAATGCTGAGCCATTGCCTATCAAGGCAAACGAACTCTTGCAGTTCAAGAGAGTGCGCTCCATACAGTTCACCGATGTATGCTCCGTAAGCTATGATTTCTTCAACTGCCGCTTCTATCGCGAAGACGGTGAACTGTACTTCGACAAGACAAGCGGTTCGCAGCGTAAATGGGGACTTATCGGCCGCATCAACGACAACAACCTTGCATTTACAGGATGCTGGTACATCGGAGGGGATAAGCGCACAGGCTTCTTAGACGAAGAGCACCTGCAAGAAGGAGTGATAAAGAAAGTTTCATCCAACAAAGTGATGATGCTCTTCAAAAATGATGACAGGGGATTCGAAATTTATGAGATTGTGAAATAGCAAGTAATGGTGAAATAACCACATCGGCAGATGCCAACGCCACGCAAGAAAAAGAAATCTCCAAATATCTTCACCTATGAAAAAAAGGATATTCATTTCAGCTATTATTGCCACTTTTCTCTCTCTGCCATCAATGGCGCAGATGATAAAAATGCATTGGGAGAACAGAAGATGGACATCAGGAGATGAGACTATCGCCTCCAAACCTGTGAATGGCGAACATGTCATCTTTGATTGTTCTGGATATTTCGATGCTGGCTACGGATGGGCATTCACCGTAAAGATGAAAGGCAAAGGCAACTTTGACCTTATAGGCGCCAACCCCGAAAATGTCAGACTCCCGTCATACATCCATTCTGTCATCAACGACCCTGATGATGAGATAGTATGGGCAAGACGGTCGGTTGATGGTGTGGATGTTATCGTCAACAAAAACCCAAAAGGAGAGGTGATAAACATCTTTGCCCCCCTCGACCCTGGCATGTTTATGAAAGAACGCGAGATTCAGGCATACACCACCCTTCTCTGCGGCTCGTCCTTCGAAGGAGGATGCTCATATACAGGAACGAACAACGAGCAGTTCAGGTTTAATGCTGACGGCACATGCATTTTCAATGGAGAAAACACCACATACAAGATAGGTGAAAGAGAAGGCGTCCCACAACCGCTCATCATGCTTGCCAATGACAGGGTTTTCTACTTTGAAATTAGCGTTGACGGCATAGACATCTTCAACACATCGTGTAATGACGATGTCGATGTGTACGAGAAGGACATACTCTTCATGAGTCTCCATGCCAGCAAGAGCAAGCCAAGATGGGCTTACCTCTCAGACATGGTTCTTTACAACACATTCCTTGCCCCTGTGGCTGACATAAACGTGCTGCGCCTCATGCGCAACGAGATATTCGCCCGCAAAGGCTACATCTTCAGCAGCGACGACCTCAACAAGTATTTTGAGTCATGCACATGGTATCAGCCTGGCACCGACAATGACAGCATCCAACTCAACCAGATTGAGACTCTCAACATCTCATTCCTAAAGTATAAAGAGAATGCAGCAAACGGCGAAAGCGAAAGTTCTTCCGAACAAGAGAAAATTGAATCAACAATATCAAATCACTAAAAACATAGCAACATGAAAAATCTCTTATCCATTATCATCACAATGATTATGCTGATGGTAGCAGCACCATCAACAGCACAGACAATGCGCGACAGCAATAACTCCTACCTCGGCGTGATAGAAAGCGACGGCACTATACGCGACAAGAACAACTCACGCATAGGCAAGATTGAGCGCGACGGCACTATTCGCAACTCAAGCAACAGCTATTGCGGCAAGATTGAAAGCGACGGTACTGTGCGCAACAAGAACAATTCACGCATAGGCAAGATTGAAAGCGACGGCACAGTACGCAATGCCAACAATTCAAGAATCGGCAAAGTAGAAAGCGACGGCACTATACGCAACGGCAACAACTCCACAATAGGTAAAGCGTCGGGCGTTGACAAAAAGATTGCTGGAGTGATATTCTTCATGGATCTTTTAAAATAACTATTACTTGTTAGGGAGTTAAAGGGGAGTTAAAGAGGAGTTAAAGGGACGAATGTCTGTATATGGCAACATCTCTTTTAATCCGAGCGAAGCGATAACTCCTCATCAAATCGACCTTAACTTCTACAAAACGAGCAAGTTCTAGAATACAAAAGTAAACAATTATGATTAGCAAATTATAAGCGAAACTTGAACATAAAAACAATTTTGACTACTTACACAATTAACCTTTTATTCAAAAACATAACATGAACAAAGCATATCTTTTCACAAGTTTCATCTGCCTCACTCTTATTGCTTGCGGCAGCAGCTCCGGCGATGCATCAGACTCAACCAACGATTCCATCACTTCCGAAAACATCGACAGCAATAACGATTCAAAAATTGCAGTCTTTGAAGAGCAGGAAGAAGAAGAGTGCAAGCGATGCAATGGCACAGGCAAAGAGACATGCCTCATTTGCGGCGGACACGGCTTCTACATCGACGACCCTATGGGGCTCATGGGAGCATGGGGTACAGCCTGCGAATATTGCGGAGGAGATAAAAACGCTGAATATGGATATGAAGACGACATCCCCGACTCACAAAAGGGAACAGGCAAAATTGAATGTGCATGCAAGAAAACTGGCATGAATAAAAACGCAAAGACTGTCAAAGAGTTAGTTCCAAAGAACTGGACTTTTGAGTCAAAGGAGGGTGACATCAACAACGACGGAGTGGGCGATGTCATCATCATTGCAAAACCTGACTATGCCGACCACATTATTGAAGATGATGAGGGCAACAAGAACAACTACAACACACCTGTACTTGCTGTCTATTTCGGCGACAAGGAAAAGGGATTCCGCCTCTGGAAGCAATATCGCGACATCTTAAGCCGCAACGAGGCAGGCACGACATACACATACACGCTCAATATCACATCAAAGGGTTCATTCACCGTCAGCGAGTCTATTGACAGCGACGAAGGAGCATCCTACTCCAGCGGCAGCGAAACACGCTGCTTCCGCTATCAAGACAACAACATTTACTGCATCGGTTACGAACAAAGTGAATTGTCACGCAATACTGGCGAATGCGTTGAAAAAAGTTATAACTTCCTAACACACAAAGTCATAACAACGACATACAACGAGTTTGACGAGTCTGTTAAGAAGAAAACAACCACAAAAGACATTCCAGAAAAAGCACTTGTAAAGTTAGGCACAACACGTATGTTCGGCGAATAACTAGCCGAAATAAAAGGTCTGAATGTTAAACGAGACATAACAATTATATGAAATTCAAAAATTAACTTTTAACATTTAACATTTTGACTTAACTCGCTAATATACATACCGATACAAAGAAAAAGGTGTTAAAAGTATGACTTTTAACACCTTTGAACTTTTAACAAAATGGGGCTAAACAACGAATAACTAATTGCTGTAGATGTTCTGAATCTGTCTGCCTTTGTACTCATGAGTCTTGAAGCTTACAATCATCTCTACTTGAACACCAACATCCAAACGGAAGTTTCTTGCGTTGTCGCCTCTCAAAGACACAATCATGCTTTCTTCTTTGGTGAATGTGTTTCCGTCAGAGAACCTTCCTTCTTCAGTCCATTCTATGAGAATGTCTCTGCAAAGGCAAGGCTTTAGTTGTTTTTAACCATTGTTTATGTCAAAGATTGTACAAACACGACAAAGACAATTGTTTTTTGACGAAAAAATCGTATCTTTGCCGACGACGGCCAAAAGGACATTGAAAACCAATCAAAGCAGGTAAAAATGAGCAAATACAGATACCCCATAGATACAGACCAGTTCCAGGAAATAAGGGAACTAGGAATGTTGTATGTTGACAAGACAGACATGATGTATGACCTTGCCAACAGCTATAAGTATGTTTTTCTGGCTCGTCCTCGCCGATTCGGCAAGTCTCTGCTTTGCAATACCTTCAAGGCTTATTTCAAAGGCCAGAAGGAATTGTTCGATGGGCTGAAGGTGATGGAGCTGGAGAAGATGTGGAAGACGCATCCTGTGCTGCACTTCACCTTGAGCGGACTGAAGGATTGCAGCATTGAAGACGCAAAAAGTAAACTGGAGTTATTTATTTCTACATACGAAAAAGATTATGGACGGAATGAAGCGGAGAAAACTCCTGGGGCACGTTTTCGAGGCTTAATCCATCGCGCCTACGAACAGACTGGCGAAAAAGCAGTCATTATACTTGATGAATATGACTCAGCCATAATGCGATTGATGTACAAGCCGAAACAACTTGATGAGATGCGTTCTCTGCTTCGCGAGTTCTATCAGGTACTGAAGGATGAAGGCGAGTATTTGCGCTTTGTCTTCATCACGGGCGTTACGAAGTTCTCTCAGCTCAGCATCTTCTCGGAGTTGAATAATCTCTATCAGATTTCTATGCTTGACAAATATTCTGGATTGTGTGGAATTACGCAAGAAGAATTAGAAACGACACTCCGACCTTGTATTGAAGAGTATGCAGAAGCTCTTGACATCACAGCAGAAGAGGCATATTCTCTGCTAAAAAAGAATTATGACGGTTATCATTTCTCGGAGAATAGCAAGGATGTCTATGCACCTTTCAGCTTGCTTCGTGCTCTCAATGATAAGAAGACTACACAATATTGGTTCGAATCTGGCACGACTAAGTCCCTGATTGAACATCTTCAGCATCATCCCGAGTTCAACCCATTGGACTTTGATGGGGCAGAATTGTCGCTTATGGATTTCAATATGCCATGCGAAAATGCACGAACTCCCATCCCATTGCTTTATCAGAGTGGTTACCTGACCATCCTAAACTACGACAGAGAAGATGATGTCTATTTGCTCGGATTCCCTAATTATGAGGTACGCCAAGGTATGGTTTCTGGGTTGTCAAACTATCTAATGAATACTGATGACCTGGAGCAGAACGCCCTTGTCCTTGCCATGGCCCGCGCTCTCAAACGCGGAGATCTGTCAGAGGCTCTAACCCAGCTCCGTTCCTACATAGCCAGTCTTCCTTACGATATTATCACCAAGAAAGAATGGATGGCGAAGAAGAAGCGAGAGGCATTCTACAAACTGCTTATCTATGTCATCTTCTCCATGCTCAATAGCAAGGTCGACACCGAAGTAAAGAGCATCCTTGGTCGTGCCGATGTGGTGATCAAGACCAAGACAGACATCTTCGTTCTTGAACTGAAGGTGGATGATACCGTCGAGACTGCCTTGGCGCAGATTGACAGCAAGGGGTATGCCATACCTTACGAGGCAGATGGGCGAAAGGTGACTAAGTGTGGCGTCAGCATAGCAAGTGAACAACGCAACATCACCCAGTGGCGCATCACCGATGCCGATGGCGGTGTTATTAACGAGCAGCAATTTGATTGTTAAATCAATATATACAAGTTTCGCTCCACTTGTTGTGTAGTTAAAGGGTAGTTAAAGAGAAGTTAAAGGGTAGTTAAAGTGACAAATGTCTGACATGGCAAACGTCTCTTTAACTCCGAGCGAAGCGATAACTCCTCTTTAACTCCACTTTAACTCCTCAAAGCGAAAGTTGAATCATACTTATAAAGAGATTGTCAAAACAGGAAAGTATGACCAACGACGCCAGCATCCATCCTCTTCAAGAGGTTTGTCTTTGTTTTTGTCTTTCAATAAGATTGAAACGAAATTGTAATTAGCAAAATTCAAAAATTAACTTTTAACATTTAACATTTTGACTTAACTTACTAATATACATACCGATACAAAGAAAAAGGTGTTAAAAGTATGACTTTTAACACCTTTGAACTTTTAACAAAATGGGGCCTTCATGCCGGTATCATCCGGCGGAAAAACACGTTGGGTATGGCCACGCCA
>JAKSLL010000179.1 GCA_024401215.1 Bacteroidaceae bacterium | reverse complement strand
CTGGCACAAACAGCGCCAATGCCGTCACCAACAGCACGACAATGGTGATGTTGGCAGCTATGATTGATGATATTTTATAAAGTGGTTTCATTGCTTGTTCAAAAGGGTTCGTTCGTCCATAAGAGGTTCAAACCATAAGTCTTTATTGTAGTTGCCATAATTAATCTTGTTCTGCAATCAACGGAAAAGCAGAGAATAATTCAAGAGCCGAGGAAGTTTCGTCTATTAATTTGTTCTTGACAAAGGTCTTAGATTTCGCATCATTCAGCACTTCGCCAAGTCCCTGCATCAAGAGCTTGGGACTTGCCTCTTTCACATGTTCTGCGCACCATGCTGTATATTCGCTTACGCTTTTCTCAGTTCTCAGTTTTACAATCTCCTCATTTATCTCTGTATGATTCTGCAAGAAGAACCACACGTCGTAGATGTCACGTGGAGAAAGTCGTTCGCCCATGGCACACAGCTTATGAGCAAACATGTCTGGCATGGTCATCACGCGAATGTCCGTACCTGCCAATGAACGCATCTCATAATGGTTTGGGTATTGCCGGACAGAGATTTCCATCTTCAGCATACGCTCACCCTTACCATAATTCAGCACAAGCACAGGGCCATAGAGTTTCTTTGCTTCATCGTCAATCGTACCAAAGCGAGTCAGTATAGCGCGTACCTTATCGTAAACCAGGTCAAGCTTATCGGGATCCAGCAAGTTGAAATCCAAATCGGTTGAGAAGCGGTTGAGGTTATGGAAGAACATCAACGATGTTCCCCCCTTGAATGCCAAGACATTGCATAGGTCCTTGTCCTTGAAGATTAGTCCAAGAATCTGAGCCATATAGAGCTTGTGCTTATTCTTGTCCATGGTCATTTTAGATTTAGCAGTTCGGTTACTCTTTCCGTCAGCACTTTCGACTGGTAGAGTGGCAGGAGTTGCTTGATTCTCGTCTTGTTAAGTGGGTGAAGGTTATCGAAGTAACAGTTACCTGCACTAAGGTAAACCATATCGAGAAATGCGCGTTCGGGGGTGGCAATCAAAATGTTATCGTTCTGTTCAATGCCCTCCATACCAATCCACAACTCGGGATTGATGATGCGAAACTGGTAAGTCTTTTCGTCAACTTCTGCGATTCGGTTCAGATAGCTAACGCACGTTATGGTATCGTCATACTGAAACACGACTCCTGCACGCTGAAGCACGTACTCCAACGAAATGTAGGCAGGACGGAAAAGGCTGCATGCCATCTCTCGCTCATCGTAGGTGGCTTTGGTATAGATGCCTCGACGAGGATTACGTATCTTTCCTTCCTTGACGTAATAGTGAAGCGATTTTGTCAGCTTCTGGCTATCTTCGCACTCTGTGAGCATCCTCAATGATTGCACATTGAATACCGACCGAGTGCTGTTGAGAATTACTTCAAGTACATTTTTTTGCGAACTCATTATACCATTATTTCGTATTAACAGTTTGCAAAAATAGTTGTTTTGTCTTGCTCCGCCAAGAAAATCCCGAAAAAAATCACGTTAATTGAATAATTTAGATTTCAGTAAGCAAAATGACATTACAAGATGGCTTCTTTAGTATTACTCTCCAATGATAGTTGCAACAATACGACGTTCGCCTCCATAGTCGCGGAACTCACAGAGGTAGATGCCCTGCCATGTGCCGAGGTTCAGGCGACCCTTGGTGATGGGGATGCTGATGCTCACGCCACAGAGCGTACTCTTGGCATGTGCCGGCATGTCGTCCGAGCCTTCAAGGACGTGGTCGTAGTATGGTTCGTTCTCCTTTACGAGACGGTTGAAAATCTGCTCCATGTCGGAGCGTACGTCAGGATCGGCATTCTCGTTGATGCTGAGCGCGCAACTGGTGTGCTGGACAAAGAGGTTCAAGAGTCCTGTCTTGGGCAGAGCAGGGAGATTGTTGAGGATTTCCCTTGTTACAAGATGGAATCCTCTTCGCTTTGCTGATAGTGTAAATTCTGTTTGCTGTATCATGTTGTTTATTCCTTGTTATCTTATTTTTGCTATAGCACACAGTGCCCATGTGTTAAATTGTTTTTAGTGCTCCAGTTTCGCTATCCATGATGTAGCCTCTAACCACAACATCCTTAGGTACGAGAGGGTGATTCTTCACGAGGTCAACGGTTTCGAGCACAGCAGCTTCCGTGTCATCAAAACCATGAAGCCATGAGTCAAGGTCAATGCCACAATGCTTCATCAAACTAATGTGTTCCTCGTCAATACCACGTTCACGCATCAGATACAGCATCTCCTGACTGTCCATACCTTGTACTCCGCATGTCGTATGACCAATAATCATCACTTCATTCACTCCAAGTTCATAGATGGCAACAAGCAGCGAACGCACGGTTGAGTCAAACGGATTGGTAATCGTGCCACCTGCATTCTTGATAATCTTCACGTCACCGTTCTTTATGCCAAGAGCAGCCGGGAGCAGTTCCACAAGACGAGTGTCCATACAAGTAACGATGGCAATCTTCTTGTCGGGGTACTTGCTTGTCTGGTATTTCTCATAAGCCTTCGTTTCCACGAATTGCTTATTGTATTCGAGCATTTGTTCTATCATGATGTTTATCTTTTTATCGTATTACCACATTCATACATTCTACCTCAATCTTTTGCCACACCTTTTCTTGTGTTTTTTTATTACTGGTGTTACATTTTTTTTCAAAACTCCATAATCATGTAAAAAAATAATAAGTTATGATACTGGATTCATTTTTTGATTTGATTTTAAGCTTCGCTAAACGATTCGTGTTACGCCGTAGGCAAAATACAAAATATCGCATCAGTACTACTTGATAATTATAAAAATCATTTTGTACGGCTGGCGAACAACTGGACAATGACTTTTTATATCATTACGTTGTCACCACAAGCCAGATATTCAATCTGTCTGCCCATGAGTGACTGGAGTTTCTGGTATTGTTCCTCGCCAGTGCAGTGCATGGTGTAGAACATCGTATCTTTATACTTCTGCAGTTCGGCGGCAAGGGCAGCAATGAAGGCATTCTCCGATGCTTCATCAAGTCCACTCTTTACGAGGTGCATTCCTGCAAACACATGAGTGGGCGCCTTTCCTACGACCTCCTCTGCCTTACGAAGAATGTTCACAATACCTCGATGGGCACATCCAGCAAAGAGCACCACATTACCGCCTTCTGCAACGACAAGGCTCTGCTCGTGACAGAACGAATCGTTTTCCGTTTCCGTTGGCCCGAACAGAAGTCTGTTGCCAACGGGGCTGCAACATGTTCCTTGCACGTTGGCAAACAGAGTCATGTCATTGTCGATGCGTGTGACCTCATCGCAGAGCACTAACCGCTCATTCCCCTGAAGGGATTTGTCCAATCCAATGTATCGCAACCCAGTATCCCGTAGAGAATAGTGGGGTAGGAAGGCATCCTTGTGGATGTACACCTTCGCCTTCTGATTCTCTGCCAGGAATGTTGAAAGCCCGCCACCATGATCATAGTGACCATGCGAGATAACAGCAACATCAATGTCGGCAATAGACAATGACAATGCCGTTGCATTGCGAGCGAACAAGCCACTCTGCCCCATGTCAAACAAGACCTTCTGCCCTTCATCCTTCTCAATGTAAAGGCTGAGACCATGTTCTACAGGCAATCCTTTGTTGCTTGTGTTTTCTATGATGGATGTTATCTTCATAACTTATATCTCTGGGTATTTCTGTTGACTTTTCGGTCTTCTTCCTTCGCACCTCGGCAATTCAAGCGAGCTTGATTGCTCTCGGTATGGCTGAAATCATTGATTCTCTTGATTTATCAGATTCACCACCACCTTCACCATTACGTCCTTCTCCTCCGTTCGGCTTTCGGCAATCATGAGGGTGAGAGCGACAAGAGTATTGTCGGCTATTCGTTTGTGGCCATCGGGAGCGTAGAGGATGCCGTTCTTGGAGAGGAACCAGAGGAAGAGCATGGCAGCGATACGCTTGTTACCATCGCTGAAAGAATGATTTTTGACCACGAGATAGAGGAGCATGGCTGCTTTCTCTTCGACAGAAGGGTAGAGCTCCTCACCACCAAAAGTTTGGTAAATCTGGCCGATGCTGCTCTTGAATGAATCGTCCTTCTCGTTGGCAAAGAGGGCGGAACCTC
>JAKSLL010000178.1 GCA_024401215.1 Bacteroidaceae bacterium | reverse complement strand
GATAATGGAAGGAGGTTCCAAAACTCTTCATTCAGGGAGGTTTGGGCAAACATTGGGATGCTGGAGAGGATTGATATTATTATAAATATTGTTTTTTTCACAACTTATTGGTTTTGTTCTTGGATTAAAGTGGACAAATGGGTGGCGCGTAGGTTGATGTCCTCGTTCATGCATTGCATATCACAAGACATCATCTTCTGTAATGCTGCGCGTCTGACATTTGCAAGTGTAGCATCAAAAATATCTTCTGCTGCTTGGGATGGTTCGGAAGATGAAGTTGCGGTTGTTGGTTCGGAAGCTAGCTCCGTCGGTTGCGATGTTTCTTCTGTCAATTCAACCTTCGCAATCAGATTTGTCGTAGTAGTTTTCATTACCGTATTGACTTTTGGCTTGGTAACACTTGCAGATTCAGCCTTTCCACAAATAGCGGTAGCCTCCTGTCTTGCAACAGAATTCCCCCGTTCGGGGGTTAGGGGGCTTTTAGATGTTTCTGTTTTAACTTCCTCTACCTGAGCAACAGATTCCCCTCGTTCTGGGGTTAGCGGGCTTTTCGGTGGTGTAGGAATCATCAAGAGTATTGCAGCCACACAAGCTGCTGCTACCCATGGCCATAGCTTAATGATGCGAGACTTCTTGTTGCGCTCTGCCATCATCTTGTCGTAGAGAGCTTCGTCAACAGTCAGTTCCCCAAGCATCTCGGCGATGATCTTCCATTCCTGTGGAGCATCATCACGAGACACTTCCGCAGCCAGAACCTTCTCCTCTTCGGGAGTTGTCTCGCCGTTGAGATACTTCTCTATCAGTATTTCTATATCCTTACTTTTCATTTTTCACTTTTCATTTTTAATTTAAGTTCTTCAAGCACTTTCTTTCTCGCAGCCGACAGCATACTCTTTATCGAAGGCTTGGCAATGCCCGTCTGTGCTGCTATCTCGTCGAGCGAGGAACCTGAAATCTGCCTCAGTTCGAACAACCGTCGTTCGCTCGGTTTCAGATGATCTATTGCCTCAGTCATTGCCCTTCGTATCTCCATTGCTTCCAGTTCCTCGTGTGGCGAAGAACCGACGAGACTTCCTGGCGGAGTATTCACGCTATCAATGGAAACAACAGTTGCACGCTTTCGCTTTCTCACCATATCCATGCAGCAATGCTTTGCAATCCTGATGGCAAGACCATGATGCTTCTTTCCTGCGTCCATAGATTCCACATACCTGAGCAAAGACAACATTCCCTCCTGCGCAACATCCTCGGCATCAGCGTCATTGCCAAAGAAGTTGCGACCTATGGAGAGCATCGCGTCTCTCAGTTCCGGAGCTATATGTTCAAACTCTTCTTGTGTCATGCTATAATATAAACGTAAGAAGTATCAAAAAGTTAAGTTGGAAAGATGATTTTTTTGAAAAATAATGTTTTTATAGCCAATTTATATGCAGAACAAAAAAAAAACGCGTGCAACTCTCCACCTCTCCGCAAGCCCCTTGTAACCCCTTTATCAACAGGTGTTTGCGTTTGCGGAGAGTTTCTTGAACTCTCCGCAACTCTCATCCAACTCTCCGCATCAAAAAAATATACCATTTTCAAATCATAATCATGCCTCTTTCATATCGTAACTGTGGCACTTTTGCTTCAAAAAATGCATTTTTTGACATGAAACTCATAGAGTTTTGGGACAAAATGCATATCCATACCTATCGTGTAAGATAGATTGTGGAACCAATCTGAATAGTCTTACCGTCTATGAATGTGATGCAAGCTTTGAAGGGCATTGCCTTGTGTATATCATCTTTTAGAGATTCTTCCTGCATGCAGCCTTGATCTTTGGCGTTTTCATATCGTCTGTCGGCTGCATCCCAGGTGGTATGCTCCTGTTGGTATTTATACGCTGGAGTTGGAGAAAGTTTCGGGTCATTGTCCATGACATCATCATTGATATGACATTTGATGTTGTCTCTTTTCAGATTGAAAGAGATGCTGTTGCCTTTCATGGAATACGTTCCGTTAAGCTTCACGCTTACAGTACGATGCGGCCAGAAACGATGTCCTCCTACACCCCTGCCTTTTGCGCTCATTGTGAAAGTAGAGTTAGCCTTCAACTCTATCTTACCACTCATCTTGTCATAGTCAAGACCCAGATTGCGGAGTGTCTGATCAGAACACTTCCATGTACCAATGATGTTGCCCTTCTTCTCCTGTGCCAACACATTTGACACAAGGCAGAGCAGGAATAAAAGGGATAAAGTTGTTCGTTTCATCTTAGCATTTATGATTTTTGATGTATGATGTATGATTTGGACGCAAAGTTATCAGGTCTTTTTCTGTTCTGCAATAGTTTTGCCCAACTATTTTTGTTAAATAAACTAAAATATTACGCTCTGAGTTTAAAACACAAGTTTCACAAGTGACACGAGTTCAGTTGCCATAGTCTTTAAAAGGTACGCAAGTCTTTTCTTCCACCATAAAACGCGGAAAACTTGTGCTACTATTGAAAACTATAAAACACTTGAGTAACTATTATTTCATTCTGCGAAAAAAACTTGTGTATCTCGTGCAACTCGCGTTTAATAAAATATTTAGTGTTCATTGTGATTATAAAAATTATTTTGAGTAGTTTTGCGGCATCAAAATTTAGGAATAAATGTATTTTAAAGCCTTTCCTTCAAGAACCTTTCCGTCTCTTCGGCATCAGGATAAACGGCAAGGATGGTTCCTTTTTCATCAATCAGGAAGCCACCGCCACCGGCTGTTGAGACACCATTCTTCCACCATATCTGGTTCTTGTCGTTCAGTTCAAGAAGGCAAAGCCATGGATAGCCGTCTTTCTTTATAGCCTTGTGCATATTCTCCGCTTTCTGCTCTCTCGCAATGGCAATAACCTGAAAGCCTTTGTCCTTATACTTTTCATAAAGTGGAACAAGTTCCTTTGCATGTCTTCTACAAGGTCCGCACCACGATGCCCATAGGTCGATGTAGATAATCTTTCCCGTGTAAAGCGATGAGAGCTTTACGGTCTTGCCGTCGGCATTGCATACGTCATAGTCGATGTACTTATTGCCCGGAATAAGGTCTATCGCACTTAACGAGTTCTTTATGCCCTCGTGATAAGGATGTCCACCGTACAGCGCTTTGTACTTGTTCTTGTATGAATTAAGTTGATAAGGCGTCGTAGGAGCAGAATGTGCTATACTTGAAGCCAAACTCAATCTCATGTCTGCCAAACCATAGAGGCAAGGATGCTCATCAAGCCACATTACGGTTGCCGTTCTCATCTTCATGAAAACTTCTTCCGATTCCCTGCCCAACTGCTTGTACGCAGAAGAATGTGGATTCGTGCTATTCTCAGAATAAAACTCTTCCACATACGCACGTCTCTGCTCGTTGTCCATATCCTTAATCTCGCGCTTGAGAATATTCTCTATGGAATCTCTCTTCTGATTGAGCGCATCAAAAACAGGATTGAACACGGCATCAATATCCGCATTGCATTGCTGCATCATCTTTGTCTCCTTGCCTGTACCTATGACATCTACCTTGTCGTGGTTTGTGCCAAACGCAATCGAAACTTTCTGGTTCTCGGAAAAGAGATAAGCTGGTCGCCAAGAGCCATTCTCGTATTGGTTGACTGGTATGAGTTCATAATAGAGAATAGTATCTTTCTTCAGGGCGTAACTGAACTTGCCATCAACAACTGGAATGCTGATGACGTTTGCCTGCGTTCTGATGTCCGCGCCAGATTCTATCAAATACAATTCCTTTGTCTCTGAATCAGTGGTAGTTCCTTCTATGTGACAAGTGTATTTCTGTGCCATCATGCTACCAACAAGGCTGAGCATGAAAAATAGAGATAATGTTATTCGTTTCACCATTTGTTATTTACAATTTACGGATTTACATTTTTTATATAAGCGCTAGAAACTTCAAAAGGTTAAGTTAAAGCGAAACTTTAATTACATATACGAGAGAAACGGGAAAAATATTGCATTGACAGATGGGAAGATTTCATTGAATTATGGCATCTAGCGTCTTTTCACAATCTCTATCTCCCTGTATGCGAACAGGGTTTCAGGGAAATTAAGCATGTATCTCGTGTAAGCCACAAGCATATAGAGACCTTCGTGAAGTGTTTTCTTGAGAGGTATGGCATTGGCGAAAA
>JAKSLL010000177.1 GCA_024401215.1 Bacteroidaceae bacterium | reverse complement strand
GTAGTTCGTATGGCAGCTCTCATGCAGCTCCCAGTTAAGTTCATCTGGACTCACGACGCATTCCGCGTAGGCGAGGACGGTCCTACTCACGAGCCAGTTGAGCACGAGTCACAGATCCGTCTCATGGAGAAGCTGAAGCGTCACGATGGCAAGAACTCTACTCTCGTTCTTCGTCCTGCTGATGCTAAGGAGACAACTACTGCATGGGCTATGGCAATGGAGAACACTGACAGCCCAACAGCTCTCATCTTCTCTCGCCAGAACATCAACAATCTCCCAGAGGGCAATGACTACGAGCAGGCACGTAAGGGTGGCTATGTTGTAGCTGGTTCAGACGAGAACCCAGACATAGTAATGGTAGCTACTGGTTCTGAGGTTTCTACACTCATCTCTGGTGCTGAGCTCCTCCGCAAGGATGGTGTTAAGTGTCGCATTGTAAGCGTTCCTTCTGAGGGCGTATTCCGTTGCCAGTCAGCAGAGTACCAGCAGTCAGTTATCCCAGCAGGCGCTAAGGTATTCGGTATGACAGCAGGTCTTCCTGTAAACCTCCAGGGCTTCCTCATCGGTGCTGATCCAGCATCAAAGATCTGGGGTCTTGAGACATTCGGTTTCTCTGCTCCATACAAGGTGCTTGACGAGAAGCTTGGCTATACAGCTGAGAATGTTTACAATCAGGTTAAGTCAATGCTCTAAAAAGCAGACAGAATAATCAATAACTATGGTTCTAGATTTTCTAGTCTTCTAGAATTTCTAGAACCATAATTTTACAATCTTATGGAAACTAAAATTATCGGTCTTGCATCAGATCACGCAGCCTACCCTCTCAAGCAATTCGTAAAGAAGTATCTTGAAGAGAAAGGCATGGAATATAAGGACTACGGCACATACACAGAAGAAAGCTGTAACTACGCCACTTACGGTCATGCTCTCGCTGAGGGCATAGAGAAGGGCGAAGTATATCCAGGCATCGCAATGTGTGGTTCAGGCGAAGGCATCTCAATGACACTCAACAAGCACCAGAGCATTCGTGCTGGTCTTGTATGGCAGCCAGAGATTGCTCATCTCATCCGTGAGCATAACAATGCAAATGTCATCGTTTTCCCAGGTCGTTTCATCACAGAGGAGACATGCCGTGCATGCCTCGACGAATTCTTTAACACAGAATTTGCAGGAGGTCGCCACCAGCAAAGAATAGAAGACATCCCTGTGAAATAAGCAATACAACACATTAGGGGCTCCCCTAATGTGTTTTTATCTTTTACAACGCTTAAACGTAAATACATATCCTATAAAGTAATGTCGAATTACAGCTCACATCCCCAATTTTTTGTTTCTGTTGACTGTATTGTCTTCGGATTCAACAAGGGAAGTTTACAAGTTCTTATCCACCAACGTCCTTATAGTCCTGGCTTTGGTGAAATGTCACTTATTGGTGGCTTCGTAGAGAAGGAAGAGTCTATTGATATTTCAGCAAGAAGAATACTGAAAGAATTTACAGGACTTGACAGTGTTTACATGAAACAGCTCGCTACATTCGGCGAAGTAGAACGTGATCCAGGCGAACGAGTGATATCCATCCTCTATTACGTCCTTATCAACGTCGATAAATACGACAACAATCTATCAGAAATACATAATGCTAAATGGGTTGATGTAAATACAATCCCTAATTTATGCTTCGACCACAACAAGATGGTAGAGATGGCACGCACCTCATTAGGAGCTGCAATCAAGGTTGAACCTATAGCTAAATATCTTCTACCTAAATACTTTACATTGAGTCATTTACAGGCACTTCATGAAAGTATATTCAACACACCTATTGATAAACGAAACTTCCGTCGTTCAATAGCAGAAAAAGATTACATCAAGGCAACCGACATGATAGATAAAGATTCATCTAAACGAGGTGCCACTTTATACACATTTGACTGATAGTCATATCACTCTTCATCCGTCTTTTCCCAACTTAACAATAACTTTTATACCAATTCTTACAAATGAGTAATACTACTAAAGGCTCAAAAGCCTACCTCTTTTCCATCGTACTTGTAGCAGTACTTGGAGGATTGCTCTTCGGATATGACACAGCTGTCATATCAGGAGCAGAAAAAGGTCTTCAGGCATTCTTTATGGGTGCAGAAGACTTTACATACACTGACTTCTGGCATGGTTTCACAAGTTCAAGTGCATTAATAGGATGTATCATTGGTTCATCAATATCTGGTGTTCTTGCATCTAACTGGGGACGAAAGAAGTCACTCATCTTCGCAGGTGTTATGTTTTTCATCTCAGCATGGGGTTCTATGTGTCCAGAAACTATGATACTGCCAGAAGGAAAGCCTGACATGACGCTATTGATTGTGTTCAATATCTATCGTGTGATAGGTGGCGTAGGTGTAGGTCTCGCATCAGCAGTATGTCCTATGTACATAGGAGAAATCGCACCAAGTAATATTCGCGGAATGCTTGTGAGCTGGAACCAGTTTGCCATCATATTTGGTCAGCTTGTAGTATATTTCGTCAACTTTTTCATTCTTGGCGATCATGTAGCTCCTGCTATAGAAAGCGTTGGAGATGGCATTAATAAACTCATAAATGGTCCAGAAGCAGCATGGAGTATAGAACATGGATGGCGTTATATGTTTGGTTCAGAAATGGTTCCAGCAGGTTTGTTCGCTATTCTTATCTGCTTTGTTCCTGAAACACCTCGATACCTTGCATCTATTGGTGCCGACGCAAAAGCAGAAGCAATCCTTGCAAAAATCAATGGAGCAAACAAAGCTCAGGAGATTTTGAAAGATATAAAAGATACAATGACAGTTAAGACTGAACCAATAATGACCTATGGTTTCCTTTGTATCTTTGTTGGTATCATGTTGTCTGTATTCCAGCAGGCTGTAGGTATCAATGCTGTCTTATATTTCGCGCCACGCATTTATGGTGCAATGGGCTTCGACGATCCTATGATGCTTACAGTATTTAATGGTATCGTAAACCTTGGGTTCACTTGTATAGCAATCTTCACAGTCGAAAAACTCGGCCGTAAACCTCTGCTTATTGTCGGCTCACTTGGCATGGCAATCGGAGCAATCGGTGTTGCTTGCACATTCGATGGAGCTATCAACAACGATTCAACAATGCAGCTCATGTGTATGATTTCTCTTATGATTTACTCAGCAAGCTTCATGTTCTCATGGGGACCAATATGCTGGGTTCTCATTGCCGAAGTTTTCCCAAATACCATCCGTGGAGGTGCCGTTGCTATTGCCGTAGCATTCCAATGGATTTTCAACTGGATAGTATCAACATCGTTTGTACCAATGGCAAATAGCCTTGGTTACTGGTTCGTATATGCGCTCTATGGCATTATATGTGTCGTAGCTGCTATCTTTGTATGGCGACTTGTGCCAGAGACAAAAGGCAAGACGCTCGAAGATATGACAAAATTGTGGAAAGACAAACTTACTAAGTAATAGTGAAATAATAACTCCTGAAATTGATTGTTCAAGAAGCTTTAGGAATTTTTCATTTTATCATTACTAAATAGTATCAGTCCTCTAAATATAGAAACAAGGCAGGTAACGACTTCAAGTTATCTGCCTTTTTATTTCCAACTTAGTATTTGCTATCATCAACATTAAAAATAAAAATGCTCTAATATATTTGCAAAGAATAAATGATTTGTTTAACTTTGTACAAAATACACATACTTATTAAAAACTATAGTTTCCTTCAAACTTAGAATTTTTATAATAAGCCAAAGAGTTAAGAATTTACTAACTATTTTATAAGCAATCAACATGAAAAAACTACTATGTTTAGCGTCAATTGTGGCAGGACTTATGGTATCTGCTCCAATGAGTGCTCAAAAGACACCAGGAACATTTGAAGCTGGCGATGGGTCTTTTATGCTTAACAACAAACCTTTTGTTGTAAAAGCAGCGGAGATACACTACCCTCGAATCCCTAAAGCATATTGGGAGCACCGCATTAAGATGTGCAAGTCTCTCGGAATGAACACCATCTGCATTTACATCTTCTGGAACATCCATGAGCAGAAAGAAGGCGTATTTGACTGGACTGGCAACAACGATGTGGCAGAGTTCTGCCGTCTCGCTCAGAAGAATGGCATGTATGTCATCGTTCGTCCAGGTCCATACGTATGTGCTGAATGGGAAATGGGCGGTCTGCCTTGGTGGC
>JAKSLL010000176.1 GCA_024401215.1 Bacteroidaceae bacterium | reverse complement strand
AGAACCCACCATTATCCAAATAAAACATCAAAAATGTCAAAAAGACTACTGATAATAATTGCCTGCCTAATATATATAAATTCTCTGTCGATTCAAGCCGAAGAACTATCATTTGTTGCACATAAGTTCACGGTGGCAGATGGTCTTCCAAGTAACAACATTCGCGAACTCGTTCAAGATGGTGACGGCTACATCTGGCTTGGCACCACAGGTGGATTGTGCCGTTTTGATGGTTACCAATTTGTTACATTCAACACATTCAACAACCCATCAGAAGGAAATAACACCCTTCATGTGGGACAGGTGAAATATTCCGACAAAGGCAGCTCAATCTGGATCAGCACATCGTCTCTTCTCACAGCTTGCTATCAAACGAAAACTGGGCAGTTTGTTGATTATACCGGATTTGGTGGACAATACAATCTTTACAGCAAGCGCCTTGAAACAAAAAATGCCATCTTGCTCTATGACACCACGAATGGCATACGACGTATCACTTATGATAATGGAAAATATTCCGCAACAGATTACAATAAAAGTAATGGACTCCCTAACAACCATGTTATCAAAGCATTAGAAAGTTCAAGAGGCTACACTTGGGCTATTACGGAAAGGGGATTTTCCATCATAGACCCAAGAGGAGTAGCAAAAATCCGAGACAATAAAACCATATTCAAAAGCGCTGAAACATGGGGTGATTATGTGATGCTTATCGCAGGAAATGAAGTGCTCAAATACAACGCTACGGGATCGAATATGACACGTCATACCCTACCCGCTCCCATGGGTAGTTTCAATACCGTGACAAGTACTATTGCCATCAACGGAAAACTATTCATTTTTACTCAAGAAAACGTTATCATTTTTGACATCAGAACCAGTACTTTTTCGATATCTCAGGAATGTGATGTGAAAGGTGGAAGAATTCAGAAAACCACTGCTAATTACACACTTGTTGCGAACAAAGGCACATCATTATGGATTATCGACAACGAAGCTAACATCCAGAAACTCAACATTGTAAACGAGATTCACGTAGGCACGGAGAAATCCCGTATCTACACTGCTGCAGAAGACAAGGATGGACTTCTTTATATCGCAACATACGGCAATGGATTGTTCATATACAATCCTAAAACCCAAGAGATTCTCGAGCACTTTACAACACAGAAAGATGGATTCTTCAACAACGACTATCTTCAGGATATTCTGATAGATAGAGAAGGTAACATCTGGGTAAGTTCTGAGACTGCTGGACTTTCTTGCATGAGTAGGGATGATAGCGCAGAAAGCTATTACCGCATGCTTACACATGGCGATATTGGTGAATGGAGCAACAATATCCGCTCTGTGACATACGCAGAAAAGGAGAATAACATCTGGTTGTCAACAAAAGACAACAAACTCTATAACTACGACTTAACTACAGGTGAAATCTCACTTGTAAAGGTACTAAACGCACCAGTTTTTACCACTCTTCGCGATTGCAAAGGACAAATGTGGATAGGAACACGAGGAACAGGTCTGTATGTCGATGGAGAACAATACACAGAGAATGACAGTATAAACCTGATTAGCAATGACATATACAAGATTTTGGAAGACAAAAATGAAAGAATATGGCTTGCTACATGGCAAGGTGGTTTGCACATGACCAGCAATAAGGCTGGCGAATTACCTTATTTCACAAACTTCCTCATCAGTTCATACAATGAGAAACGTCAGCACGACCTTTGCTTTGGCGACAACGGAGATCTTTGGATTGCAACCAACAACGGCCTCTATGTTGTCAATACCAACAAAAAGAGTATAACAAACAAGGATTTCACAAACTACAACACCCAGAACGGTTCATTGCCAACAAACGAGATTGTATGTTTATACTTCGATCATGAATCACATACCCTATGGGCAGGAACTACTGGTTGCGGTGTTATCCAAATACAGATTGACAGCAATCGTAAAATCAAGTCAATCAAGACGATAGACCGTTCTGCAGGTCTTGCGAACAACATCGTAAAAGCTATTATCAAAGATAAGAACGGGCTTATCTGGGTAAGTACAGAGGAGGACCTCTCACGTATTGAGCCAAAGACAGGAAGTGTACGTACAATACATATCGGCCAGAGCCTTCAGAGTAATATTTTTGCAGAGAATGCCGCTCTTCTCACAGCTGATGGAAGAATGATCTTCGGTACTGGATATGGTCTTGCAATTGTGCGCCCGAAACCAGAAAGATCCTTGAGTTTGAAGAATGTAAATGTCTGTATCACAGAACTTAGGATAAATGGAACATCCGTTTACAACTCTCCTGACATGGATGACAAACAACGTGCTTACGCCTCAGAAGGTGCCATAGAATTAACCCACAAACAGAATTCTATAACACTCTTCTTCTCCAACTTCCTATTCTCACAAGCAGGTACATCTACATACCAGTATATGCTGGAAGGCTATGATGACGACTGGCGTACAGCTACATCAGTAAACTACGCAGAATACACTAACGTCTCACCAGGTGAATACATATTCAAGGTTCGCACAATGGTGGACAACAAATGGATTGAGGGTAAGCCATTTACAATCAAAATAAACCAACCTCTATATAATACATGGTGGGCATGGCTCTTGTACCTTATTATAACAGCTGTGGGAGGTTGGTATCTGTACAAGCTTTTAAAGAAGAACTTCAAACTTCAACACGAGATCAGCTTGAACAAGGAACTTTCTGAGTTCCGTCTGAACTTCTTCACTCACGTCACCCATGAGTTCCGTACTCCATTGGCTATCATATCCAATTCGATGGACACTCTTACACAGGCAAACACACCACAAACCACCCAAAAGGCAGCCATCAAATCAGCAAAGCGAGGCACAAACCGCATGCTTCGTCTTGTGAATGAATTGATGGAATTCCGTAAACTGTCAGTTGGTGGCTCACGTCTTGCCGTAGAAAAAGGTGATATCATAGGTTTTGTGCGCAATATCTATCAAGATCTTTGGACAATAACCAAACGCAAGGAGATAGACATGACATTTACCCCATTCGCAAAGGAATATCAACTGACATTTGACCACGCAAAGATTGAGACAATCGTATTCAACATCGTGTCAAATGCGGTTAAATACACTCCTCAGAAGGGACAAATCGCCATCAAACTGCTTCTAAATGAGCAAGAAGAGAATATTGCTATCGTCGTAGAAGATTCAGGTAAGGGTATCAGCAAGGAGCAGGAGAAAGAACTGTTCCATCCATTCATGCATGGTCTTGTATCACAGGGAGGTATGGGTATCGGCCTTTATTCCGCTAAGGAAATGGTAAAACTGCACCATGGAGACATCTCATACCAGAAGTCTGCAGAGCTTGGTGGTGCACAATTCACTATCACCATACCAACCAACGAAGATATATACACAGCAGACGACTACATACAGGATCTCGCCATACACACAGAGTCTGACGGAGACAACAGCATTGTGGAAGAGGTTATCCTCAACATGCATACAGAGTCACTCAACGACCTCAATCTTGCAATCATTGAAGATGATACGGATATGCTCGAGCAGATTTCTTCTGTCATGAGCCAATATTTCCATGTCACCACATACATGAATGGAGAAGATGCCATCAACGGTATTATGGAGACAAAACCTGATGTTATCATCAGCGATGTAATGCTCCCTGACACCAACGGTTATGACATCGTGAAGAAATTACGTAGCGAGACAGCCTTCATCAATACACCTATTATAATGCTTACTGCATTGGATGACGAGCGCCATCAGATGAAAGGCTATGAAGCTGGTGCCGACGACTACGTAACCAAGCCTTGTAATTTCCGCGTTCTGCTCGCTCGTATCGTTCAACTCTATACATGGGCACACAAACGCGAGCAACAAGCCATAGCAAGCGCTACAGAGGCGGCAAATAACGCGGCTATGCCAATGGTTGATGCACAAGACAATAACGCAACAGAGAACAGTGATATGGTTGCGTCTGCAAATGCTACGACTACTACAACTCCAAAACAGATTACAATCTCTCCTCTTGACAAGAAATTCAAGGAGACATTGGAATATGTCGTTGCACAGCATATCAGTGATCACGACTTCACAGTTGATCGCCTTGCAGCTCTTATGCAGATGGGACATACGAAGTTCTACGGCCGCATGAAGGATGTAATGGGCGTAAGTCCTAACAAATACCTGATGAACGAGAAAATGCGTATTGCTGCCGAACTCATCCTCGAAGGAAAATATTCTATTGCAGAAGTAAGTTTCAAGGTTGGCTTCATGGATCA
>JAKSLL010000175.1 GCA_024401215.1 Bacteroidaceae bacterium | reverse complement strand
AAATAAGTAATTTGTTCTTTAACATAATTGTAAGTTTAATCAAAAGTGATTTCATTTCTGTTATTTTGTTTGAGTGTAACCCTCTTTTTTGAGTATTTCTACTAGTCGCTGACGATGATCGCCCTGGATGATAATTTGACTTTCCCTTCGGCCGTCGACCTTTGGTTCTCCATCCTTAACAGAACCACCAACGCCGCACTTCTGCTTCAGCAGTTTGCAGAGTGCGTTTATGTCTTCCTCAGAACCTACAAAACCTTTGATGAGCGTAACGGTCTTACCGCCACGTCCTGCTCTTTCGATGCTCAGACGCAGTTTCTGCTGATTCTTAGGAAGTGTGACTGCCTCTTCCTCGCTATCGTCAGAATACGCGTAGTCCGGATTTGTGGAGTAAACGACACCAACACGCTTCTTGGCTTTCAGCCGTGCTTCTTTTCGCTCGGCAGAATCAATGCTGGATTTGTTCTGCTCTTGCTTATCCAGAATCTTGGGGTCTACGTCTGTTTTCTCTTTATTTTCGTTTGTCTCTTCCATTGCTCCAAGAGCGGCAAGAGCACTTTTCCAATCTGCCATAATGAAATCAAATCAGTTTATTCATTGCAAAGTATTTCCACAGAGGTGCTGCCATCATTGCCTGATGGAACTCATCGTTTTTCAGCATTCGGACGACCTCGTCTTGCTCCATTAGGACAATCTTAATATCCTCCGATTCTTCAAGATGTTGCTCGGAAATCTGCTCAACGCCAATAGCAAGGAAAGTATGACTGTAGTTGGTGCAAGCTCCTGCATTAGGACTGATAGTCATGAGTTTGCTCCATTTTCCACCTCCAAATCCTGTTTCTTCATAGAGTTCACGCTTGGCAGCTTCCATTGGGTCTTCTCCTTCTTCTACACATCCGGCAGGTATCTCATAACCGGTGAAGTGCTGTGCATGGCGGTACTGACGCTCCATAAGGAACTTGCCATCTTTAGTTATGGCAATGACATTACAGAACTCAGGATATTCCAACACGTAGAAGTCCTTTATCTCTGCGCCAGTTGGCAACTTGACATGTTCACGCCTTGCTGTAAGCCAAGGTCTTTTGTAAAGGTACTCGCTTTCGAGCACCTCCCATTCCATAGGGTCTTTATCTTTATTCATATTCTCTTATATTTCAGATTTATTTTTCTTTGGTGAATTTGTAAACCGCAAATGCCGGTAGTATAGTTCATAATTGCAATTTATTCAAAATAAACGTTCTGTCAGGAGCAATCAGTTATTATTACTCATTACATTCTTCTCGTAGTGCGATGACATCTTTTTCGCATACCGTAACAGTAAAGGCTGCGTCTTCGAGGTACTCAAAGGGAGCGTTTAAGTGAGTGCCATCAGGTTTGCCTGGATGGTCGAGCATATTTGTTTAACCATTCTCCCACGACCATGCACGTTTGCTGGGCATCGTCCTCAAAGAATAGTTCGTGACGCTTTCCGCGGACAACGTGGCTTGCTACGTCTGCAAAACCATGCCGCTTATAGTCCTTTACCAATGCCGCCACAGCCTTGGCTCCACCGACCGGATCGTCTTCTCCGGCAATAAAAAGCACCGGCAGGTCGCGACGTAGCGTTTCGAAATGCGTATGGCACGACACCTCATAGAGGTTTTGATACATCATCTGATAGGCACCTGCAGTGAATCCAAAACCGCGTAACGGGTCGGTCGTAAAGCCTTCCACGTTTGCTTTCTCCACACTCAGCCATGCGTTCTTCCCTTCCTCGCGGAAGGCGAACAGAAATGGCAACGAACATATCCTGGTCAGCAACCAACTCTTGGTATGAGCGCCACGGAAGAAACACGTTATCTTGCTTGATATCAGTGCCGTTCCCGTTTCCAAGGGTGAATACCACCCACTACCCATAATGACGGCGGCTTGCACCTCATGGCTGTACTCGCAGAGGTAACGTCTGGTTAGAAACGACCCCATAGAGTGCCCCATGATGCACAGAGGCAGATTCGGCCATAGTTCGTGAGCGCACGCAGTAATCTTGTGGATGTCTTCGATCAGAACAGGTGCACCCTTCGGATCGTCCGAGAAGTGTCCACGTTCGTAGATGCCGGATTGCCCATGACCAAGATGGTCGTGACCGATGACTGCCCAACCAAGCGCTACCATAAATTCGGCAAATAGGTCGTATCGTTCTATATACTCCTCCATGCCATGCACCAATTGCAGCACGGCTCTGGGTTGCGCATCGCCTTGCCATACGATGTAGTGCAACTGTTGTGCACTATCGCTGGATGTTATGTAGTGATGAGTTTTCATGTTGTCTGTCTTCTGCCATAAACCAACCTTCGTCTTATATTTCTTCGTATATCAGTTCACCATCTATTCTTTCTGACTTCATGACATGAATTCGGTTAACCCTGATTGTTGCTTGAGGCATTGCAATATCCGTGATTATTGCCGATGGATGCTGAACCAGTGAGATGTGAGGATAGAATTCCGTTTCGCAGAATGCGACTCCATTTGCCGTAAGTCGTTCTCGTAACTGGTTGGCAAGGGAAGTTGCAGCTGTTCCATCTTTAACTCCGCACCATATTACTCCTGCTTTTGTCGGGAATGTACCGAGATTGCCTAATGACAAATCAAAAGGTTCAAACTCAACCTCGTCAACTGCCTTTCTGATAGCTGGTAGGTCATAATTCTCACCGATGAAAGCAAGCGTCATGTGCAGATTGCCGTATGAGCAATAGTTTCCAGTGACTCCTCGTGATTTCAAGGAGTCCTGTATTTCAACGAGTTTTCCTTTGAACTCATCATTGAACCTTATTGCTATGAATATACGAGCCATTCTTTTGTTATTCCTTTAGACTTTTCTTGAATTTGATGGAAGTTCCCTTTTCAAATGTCTTGAACATTTCGGATAGTTCTTCACATTCTCCTTCTTGGAAAGAGTCAAGAACGAGCTCAGGTACTTCTTCACCTCTGATGCTGTAAACTCTTACAAACTGATGACCAGCTACCATGAGTTTGCCTTCAAGTAAGGACACAGGGTAGAGCGTTCCTTGTGAACGTATTGAACCCAAAGCAACAATTTTGTCTTTTTTATCAAGAACAAAGATAGATGCTTCGATGCCTTCTTTGTCTTCGTTTACATTGTTGCCGAAAGTCTCTTGTGAGACAAGCAGAACTTTTCTGCCACTCACCTCAGCGTATGCAAATGAAGCTGTCTCACTAAAATGCTCAGCGAATGCTTCAAAAGGATTGTATTCCTCTGGAGTTGTTATTCCGACACCCTCTTGGTCGTAATTGCTATTTGCCTTCGAATCATTATTGTTACATGAAGTCATTGACAGCAAAGCCATGATGACCAAAAATATGCTGTAGTGTTTCATAAGCGTTATTGGTATTTACATCTTACTGCTTTTGGCAGTTTGGAAACAACAAGGTCGTATGACTCCTTAATCAAGTCTTCAACCAACTCTTTTTCCAACTGTTCGTAATACACATCACTCCAATTCTTCTTGTTCCAATGCCATGCTGGAAGGACAGAAGAGTAATGTTCCCTAAGTTCCTCATTCCTGTCAGGTGACAGCTTTAGGGCGAACCTTGGCTGACCATCTTTCATGTCGTGTTTACCACCACCTAGCCACAGGCACAGGAATATCTTACCCTCTATGCGGAAGGTGATGATGTCATCCCCAAATGGTTGGTCTTCGGTCACTCCATTGATGGATAGTGTGTATTCTCTTACTTGTTCAATGTCCATAAGTTACTTCGTGTAAACACTTTCAATCTCTACTACATAAACGGTATGCATACCTCCATGTGCGCCATACTGCTTGTCAAGTATCTCACGATCAATGAAGTTTGCCTCCGTCATCTCTGTCTTGAAGAGTTTACGGCAGTCGAGAGTCATGCGTGACTCTGCATATGTCATCGCACCTGACTCCAGTTTCAGAGGAGTGATGCCACATTCCTTTACCTTGTCAGTGTCACGTCCTGATTTTGTACCACAAATCTGCAATGCCTTGCGGTACTCCTCACCATAGAATGAGAGAGTCACACGCTCGTTCTCTTCCAGAAAGCCATGAGTGTAACGCTCTGGACGGATGAAGAGGAATGCCACAGGCTTGTTCCAAAGGATTCCCACGCCACCCCATGATGCCGTCATAGTGTTGAACTTGTCTTCTGTTCCTGCGGTAACGAGCATCCACTCTTTACCGATCAAATCGAATGCGTTCTCTTTTCCAAGTACGCTGATGTCTTGCTTTGTCATGTCTGATTATATTTTATTTACTGTTATTAAACCCATTCAACATTTCC
>JAKSLL010000174.1 GCA_024401215.1 Bacteroidaceae bacterium | reverse complement strand
CAGTCTATGTAATCTATCTCTTGTTTGCCACTGTACTTTGGTCAATCTACATGGCTGTGCAGTACGCTTTCGTAGGAATTACCCAGACAAGGAAGTCGCAGAATAGCGCACAGGACTCTGTACATAGCAATGCGTTTCAGAACCACACCAACATCAATGATCCAAACGAGCAACATGCTGTTCTTCTTTTGGAAGCAATGCCTATTGCCAATGAGCCAGTTCCCATTGATACCGAGGTCATCTGTGAAGCCGAAGCCGTTGAAGAGATAGTCGATGCAGAGGTAGTTGAAGATACAAGTATGTCTGAGGCAGAAGTGTCATCAAAAGACAATCATGGCAGTTCAACCTATCAGCAAGGCATAGATGACTTCTACCAGAGTCAGGCAGAATATCAGAAGAAGAGAATACAGACCATACACGAATACCTCCTTTATATCATGTCCCCATTTGTATATGAGGAAGACATGGAAGACTTCTGTACTGATTTGCTTAGGTTCGCCATGGATCATACCTACCGCCCAGAAAATGAATGGAAGCGCTTCAAGGCTAAGCTGAACAGCTTTGATGTCCGTCATCTGCTATGGAGCATAGCCGTAAGAATGGGATTAGGCAAGGGCAAACTGTTCAGCAATGAAGATTGCGCCTGTTACATAGAATGTCGCTTCCCAAGCCTATGCGTAACTGCCAGTGGAGAACCATTGTCGCATAACACGCTCAAGAACCTTACTGTCACTTCCAACAGCGATCAAATTCACTGCGACAATCCAGGAGCAGACGGATTGATGTTCCATATCCCTTCACAGCTGGGTACAAAGTAAAGAAAGAAGAAGCATTTAGTCTTTCCGTTGTTTGTAGACATGGGCTATCATGCCCATAATCATATTCAAGACACATCGAAGTTTCAACCTCGGTTTGTCTTTTTCTATTTTACAAGCGATTGAAATAGGCTAATTCAATTATTGTTTATTGGATTTACTTATTGTCAGTCCTTACAAATCGCTGAAAAATCTCTATTAACCCATTTTTTAGTCTTTTTGCTCCAAAAATCTCCATTTTCCAGATTTTTTTTCTACCTTTGCAGTTAAGGTAATAAATAAGGAAATACAATGAAACAAGAATATTATTTAAAACTTCCAAACAATCTTGACGCTTTCCCTGAAAAAATCCGAGATAGCTTTACAGATAAGTACGATGTCTCTATTCGCGTCAAACACAAGCCTCATTTCTTTAATGATGAAGGAACCATTGAGTTTATTATTGCTGGCAGAGATGGTATTGTAGAATCGTCTTGGGATAACAAATGTTATTATCACCAAGGAAAATTTGATTTATATACTATAGACGGTATGCTTATTATTGGAGGTTTTGACTACTATGAATTTGACTTGAACAAATTTGATGAATTTCATGAGAGAACTTTTATCCTTTATTGGAATACGAGAAGTTATGGTGTTGACAGGGGGGTATATATCAGTTATAAAAGGGAGCCATCTACACTGTGGTATGATTTTAGCAAAGCTGTTGGTCTAGTCTTGGACTTAGATTTTAACACCTATGTTAACCATTACCACTCTGTCTCTATTAGCCCACGTGGAGTTTTTAGAGATAAAATAGAATTAATAGAGAGAATAGGCTGGAACCACATTTTGGAAGGATACGTTTCATGTTGTAGGCATTATATTGTTTCTGACTTTTATATTGAAGGGAAAGATTTGTCATTTATTGACAATGTAAAGGAACATAATGAATTGAATATGTCAATACCATACAAGCTTTTGTCCTTTATTGAGGATGGAAAGATAGTAAGTTCAAATCTCTTCCAAGATTTGCAAGCACCAAGGTATAATTGTGATTTTCTAGTTGTAATTAATGATAAAGTTGGCTTATTTTCCAAAGAAGGCTATAGAGTAAACCCTACTTATGATTCTGGCTATTCGGACAACTGCCATTATTCATTTATTTTGGCACAAGATGGAAAGAAAAGATACTGGGATGTAGACTACAAAACATACAAAATAACTGAAGGACAATTTGACTTTCATATAAAATATTTAGAAGAAAGTTGCAAAGATAGCTTGTTGACCAAAGAAAGCCTTGCTCAAGTAGAATACAGCATTCGACAGCAATGCGCACATGCTCGAATGATAAAAGAACATCCTGAATTGGAGAAGAAGCCTAGCTATGAGCCAAACGAATGGACAGAAGAAGATACATGGGATGTCATGACAGACGGAATGTATGGTGAGTACCCTGGTAGTGGTTTTGATTATGAACTGTTAGGCTTTTAAGGCTTTTGGCATCACCTGTAATATAGTAATTAACACCTGCATGGCAATAGTGCTATGTATAATTTTAATAATTATCATATGATAAAATTTAAAAGAGGTCTCCTGTAGCTGTTTAGTCACCGCCGGGCTGCATGGTAGACCAAAATGGTAAAGGCGGTTAAGTATATGGTCAAATTGATATTTGAGTCAGTCGTTAGTGCTGTCATTGGACTAGCTATCCAATCTATATTCTTGTAAAACATGTGAGAGGAGGTGACAGCTCCTCTTTTTTTTTGATTATAATTGTATAATTTTGTTGCCGTCCATCTCGGTCGTTTTTTCATACCCTTTTCCCTGCTTTTATATCAATCCCACCTACCAGCAGGAGATTGATGACTTTGCTCAAAGTCAGGCAGAATATCAAAAGAAGAGAATACAGACCATTCATGACTACCTCCTTTACATTATGTCCTCTTTTATATATAAGGAGGACATGGAAGATTTCTGTACCGACCTGCTGAGGTTTGCAATGGATCACACCTATCGCCCAGAAGTTGAATGGACACGCTTCAAGGCTAAGTTGAACAGCTTTGATGTCCGTCATCTGCTTTGGAGCATAGCCGTAAGAATGGGATTAGGTAAGGGCAAACTGTTCAGCAATGAAGATTGCGCCTGTTACATTGAATGTCGCTTCCCATCCTTGTGCGTAACTGCCAGTGGAGAGCCATTGTCGCATAACACGCTCAAGAACCTTACTGTTACTTCCAACAGCGATCAGATTCACTGCGACAATCCAGGATCAGACGGGTTGATGTTCAATATCCCTTCGCAGCTCGGATTGCAGTAAGGGAGAGCACAGGCAAAAGATTGCCACTCACACATATTTAGTCAGTATATTCAGACCTCCATATTCAAGCCATATCGGAACCTCATTTCTGGTGTGGCTTTTTTCATGTTATACGTTGTATTATGGTTCTGAGCACAGTAAAACTCCAACTGTTATTCGTTGTCACTTCATATTTATTACTGCCATAACTTGCCATAAAACTACGATTTATCTGCGAATAACGGCCAAAAAGAAGGCACATATGCGTGTTTGTTTCGTTTTGCAGGAGTTATGAAAAAGTGGCTTGCCCTCCGATTCATCACGCAGTTCCTTTGCGGCACGATTCCACTAAAGGACTCGTGCACGTAAATGAAGAAAGAAGATCTTACGTTCAATGACCTTCCACAGGTCGTTGCCCAGCTTCGGGATGAAGTGATGGGCATGAAGGTGTTACTGCAGAGCCTTCAGAACAACAGACCAACTCAGCAGAGAGAGAACAGACACCGCCCTGTTACGCCAGAGCGAGTTGCCGAGTACACCAACATTCCACTTGCGACCATCTACCAGAAACTCGCTAACGGAGAGATTCCTGGAACCAAGCCAGGCAAGCGATGGGTTATCTACCTTGACGAGATTGACAAGTGGCTTGAAGTGAACCGCAAGAATCCCATTCCTCTCACGGACGCGGAGATAAATGAGGGAATCAGGAAGTCCAACCGTCGCAAGCCAAAGGCAAAGGACTGGATGGAAGATGTAAGCGCAAGCGATGGAAGCAAAGCAAACGATGGCAACATGGTTGCAAACGGCAGCGAGACCATCAATGACGGCAAGTCCATCAATGAGAGTGAGGCAAACGAAGGTACGAACCCTAACAATGGCGAGGCATGAAGCAGAAGACAACAACCACCTTGGACAACAATACGCTTGCAGTCGTTAGCGTTCTCAGCAATGCAGAGGCAGGCAAGTTGTTCAAAGCCATCGCACGCTATGCGATCGAGGGCATTGAAGAGACATTCGAAGAGGGAGAACTGCGAATCCTCTTTTTGCTATTCAAGAAACAGATTGACAGCGACAATGACAAGCACAAGCAAACATCTGAGACCAACAGCAACAATGCGAAAGGTCGTAGTAAGGTCGGTGGCAAGTCAAAGCACGAGAAGAAAGCAAGTGCAGGTGACACTTCAAAAGAAGCAGTCGCAACGAGCAATGATGACGACGCATCTTCGGATGATGACAACGATGGTTCGGATATTAATGAAGGAAAGCCACCAGA
>JAKSLL010000173.1 GCA_024401215.1 Bacteroidaceae bacterium | reverse complement strand
ACTACACCTTCATCTGGGGTATGGCAGGTGAGAACCTCTACTACAACGACAAGGATAATATCCCTGTTATCGACATCAAGTAAAGTGTTTTGTGTAAAGTATAAAGAGTAAAAAGTAATGTAAATAGCAATGCCGCTATGGATAATTCCATAAGCGGCATTACTATTTCTCACGCTGCAGTAGCTATTTCCCCATTTTTCATTGTTTCATATCTACATTTCCTTCACGGCCATACATTCCGTTTCAATAAGCCAGCCGGGTCTGCAAACTGGCGCAAGAACAATGACGTAAGGCTTATCTGGGAAACGTTCTGCAAACATCTTGCTCACAATACCATAGTCAGCCACATCACGAAGATACACCGACATTTGAGTGACATGTTCCCAGCTACACTCAGCCTCTGCAAGCAAAACCTGTATATTCTCAAGCATACGCTCAGTCTGACACACGATATCACCTGTGTGAACGACTTTACCCTTATTATCGATACTTGCCGTACCACTGATAAACACATGCCTTCTATCTTCGTAATCTACATACGTGCCGCGCTCAAAACTCACACCATAATCACTTGTTCGGTTGAGATGAGTAGGCGCATAAAGATAATGTATCTGCTCCTCACTTATGCCGTCAATAGCATAGTTATCAAATTGCACAAGCACATTAGGATCTGCCTGTCGTCCTCCAATTCCTGTTGATGCAATAAAGTGAGTTTGATTTGTCAATCCTTGAGTGAAGAAAACATGATTACGTGCACGAACAACGCCACCATAGTTCAAATCCACACTTGAAACAAAGAACCAAGTACGGATACAATTATCAGCAAGCGTACAACCTTCCTTCTCAAGCTGCTCAATGTATTCCGTAAGCAGATGATGCGTCTGATACTCACTACTTGCAGCCATATTGAATGCAGAGCCATTCCACAAGTGACGGTACTTACCCTGTTTCACCTCGAAAAGTCCACTTTCTGACACACGAGTCTGTACACCTGTCATCAAATATACCCAGATAGCGATCTTAGTACCATCCAATGGTGGTTGCTCCACTACAGAAACAGCACATTCCTTTGTGTCAAGTTCCTTCACCATCTCAGCCTGATTAGCAGAATCACTGAGATAATAGCGTTTAAAAACAGCTACATAACCATCGAGGACACCACTACGCAATTCGCTATATGCCTCAATCACAGCATCCAACTGTTCCTTATAGGTCAGTCCGATGTTGTCTGCATGAATCATAGCGTGAGCCTCACGAACCTCCGATCCATTATCGAAGACATATATCTCAGCGCGGGCTTTATTTAATTTTATTGTCTGTTGATTATTTGACATTGTTTAGTTATTTGCTTACAAAGGTACTGTATTTTAAGAAGAAAACCAAATAACTACGAGTTTTTCTATCTTTTTCTTCAATAAAAAACTACACCTTTCCAATACCATGTAAAATCTTCATACTTTTTGCGGGTGCAAAATTACTACAATCCAGCAATTCACACAATACCCAATAATTATGATTTGCGATAATACGGTTGCCTGGCAATAATAACAATCAAATACAAACTCATAATTATTAGGTACTTAAAAAGTTAAAAATGACAAAACTCCTTTTTATTACCTACTAATTGTTATTGCATATTTCACAAAAATTTAGTTACTTTGCACCCAGAAAACAAAAAAAAACGTCATCCAGCATGCAGCCGACTATGACTATTTTTACACACAAAGTCATCACAAAGCAGTAAAACATTATGAGGAAGATGAAACTTTACGAACCAGAGGACAGGATGATTTCCTTGATTCGAGACAATTACAGCATACTCCAGAGCCTTGGCGCGTTCGGCATCAGTCTTGGTTTTGGCGATCATTCTGTTCGCGAGGTATGTGAGCAACAGAATGTTGACACCTATACATTCCTTGCAATAGTCAACCTCGCTCTCAACGGCTATCACAGCCCTGGTAACGAGGAGAAACTCTCCGTACCTACGCTTTTGAAATATCTTCAAGCATCACATGAGTACTACCTCGGTTTCCAGTTGCCATTCATCCGCAAGGAACTCGTTGAAGCACTCGACGAAAACGACAACCTCGCCATGCTTATCCTGCGCCTTTACGATGACTATGCCAAATCAATCCACCAACATATGAAATATGAGGAAAAGACACTATTCCCATACGTAAAAGCATTGTTGCGTGGTGAAACCGTGGAAGGATATGATGCTGAGACATTCTCAAAACACCACGGCGACACATCCGAGAAACTCAAGGAACTCAAACAAATCATTATCAAATACTTACCAGCAGACGCGCTTCGCAACAACCAACTCACAGCCTGCCTCTACGACATATACAACAACGAGGAATGGCTACAGCTACACTCAAAGGTTGAAGACGAAATCTTCGTGCCAGCCATCCGCCATCTTGAGAGACAGTCAAAGAACGATGACGTCTCACTCAAGATCACCAATATGATAAATCAGAACCCAGAAGCAGCAGAAGCACTCTCTGAACGCGAGAAAGATGTCATAATAGCAATGGTGCAGGGAATGAGCAACAAGGAAATTGCAGAGCATCTCTTCATTTCCATCAACACAGTCATAACCCACCGTCGTAACATAGCCCGCAAACTTCAGATACACTCCCCTGCCGGTCTTACCATCTACGCTATCGTCAATAACCTTATCGATATATCAAACGTCAGACTTTAGTCTGGCGTTTTTTCCCACCCCAAAAGGCAAAACGACAATCTATTGATGGATTGAAGTCGGAATGCATCTGAAAAGAAAATCCTTCGTTGTGCCAAGGGGGTAAACTCAGTGAACCTCCGCTTCATGTTCGCTTATATAGCAGAGCTTCACTGAGTTTTCCCCCTTGACATAGCGGAAGATTTATGATTGTTCTTCCCATGTAGTTCCAATGTAAATCCATTGCCCCCACCTTATTTCCTTGCCTTATGATTACTTTCAGAAAAAAAATGAGGGTAAATCATCTTTTTAACCAAAATTATTTGGAAGTATATGAAAAATGATTTATCTTTGCAAGCGTTCCCCAAAACGAGAGAATAACGTATGTCACAACATGTGACAGCTTGCTGTAAGTAATAACTTATTTCCACAAATACCCAATTAATCTTTAACAATAATAACTATGAGTCACAAAGGTTTAATCCCAAAGTTTATTGATGCTGTTCGTATTTCTGGCATCTTTCGCATTGTCTTGATGTTTTTCATAGCATTAGTCATGGCGTTAATCATAACATCATTCCTCACATCATGCGAGAAAGCTATCATTCCCATTGACGATATAGAAGACTCTGAGCAAACGGTCTCGACTAAAGGGTTAGGCGAGTTATACGTTTCATGCTCTTTCTCACAGACTCAGACTGAGATAAATAACGCTCGTGAAGCTGATGATATTTTTACCCGTGCCACTTCAAAACCTCTTTACGAATGTGCCAACCGCGTGCAATATATCGTGATGAATGGTGAGACCATAGTTTACAACTCTGAACAAATTAATGGTGGCGGCAGCTCATTCGGTACTCTTTCAATAAATCTTGAGCCTGGCACTTACCAGCTAATGGTATTTGCGCACAACGAAGGCGCAGGAAATCCGATATCCGTAGGAACTGACGGTAGCATACAAGGCTATAACAATCGTGCAACTGATAGTTTCAGCTACAGCACCGAGGTCGTTATAACCAAAGACAAGCGCAAATCTGTCAGTTGTAAGCTAACACGTTGCGTGGCTCAGATTTACTTCAACTCTACTGATGAGATCCCGAATGAGATAACAAAGTTCAAAATGTCTCTTACTGGCGTCAGCTCAAAGTATGACCTGAAGAATCAGATTGGTGCAGATGCTTCTACTTACTCCACTTCTATGGTAAATATCAGCAGATGGACAAGTCAGACAGGTACATTCTCCAATGTGAACAGTTATGTATTCCTCCCTGCCATTTCAGCTCAGATAGATGCGAAATTTGAATTTTATAACAATAACGATGAACTCATAATGACTCGCAACATTCCTAATATCCAGATGAAGATTAATGCCAAGACAACCGTCAATGGTGCATTCTTCCAGTCTGATGGCATGGATGCCGCTGTGACTGTTGATGATGAATGGGGAGAAGGGATAAGTCAGGAGATTTAAAAATCCAGAACAACTTGGAATTCTCCCACTGCACTACCCCAAAGAGATGTCAAAAGTTGCAACAAAAAATAGCCGCTTATGGAACTTCGTAAAGAAACCATAAGCGGCATATATTTTGATACTTGATTAACTAATGTATCTTCCACATTAAGTGGAAAATCACTTATCCGTAGATAATCTTACCAGTCTCCTCATCAGTATTCTCAGGGATGAAGCTCTTGTTGTACTGAG
>JAKSLL010000172.1 GCA_024401215.1 Bacteroidaceae bacterium | reverse complement strand
AAGTTTAGCTTGAGAAACTTGAATAAATTAGGATAAAGATTAAGGTTAGTTATGATTATTCCCAGTCTATTCTTGCAATAGGCTGGGAATAGTTTTGTTATATTGGCGTAAATAAGCCGAGAATGTGATTTTTTCGGTAAAAAGTGTGTTGGTAACGTGATTTATTATTATATTTGCACCGCAAATATGTCAAAATAACATGAACGACAGCATACTCTCCATACTCAAGGAACAAAAGCAAATGCGTATGAATGGCGGTCTGTACCATAGGGTGCAGATTGACCTAACATACAATAGCAACCATATTGAGGGCAGCAAACTTACCCACGACCAGACACGCTTCATCTTTGAGACCAACACCATCGGCATTGGCAAGGATGAAACTGTCAACGTGGATGATATCATTGAGACAGCAAACCACTTCCGCTGCATAGACTTCATCATCGACAATGCCATGCTTCCGTTAAGTGAGGAAATGATAAAGACATTGCATTCATTGCTGAAGTCTGGCACGAGCGACTCCCGTAAGGATTGGTTTGCCGTTGGCGACTACAAGCGTCTGCCTAACGAGGTAGGAGGGATAGAGACCTCTCTGCCAGAGAATGTGCATGGGGACATGGTTGCCCTTATCGACGAATACAATTCAAAAGAAACCCATGCCCTTGATGACATACTTGACTTCCACAAGCGCTTAGAGACCATCCATCCATTCCAAGACGGAAACGGTCGCGTGGGCCGTCTCATCATGTTCAAGGAATGCTTGGCTAGCGGCATCGTGCCTTTCATCATAACCGAAGAACTACGCTTCTTCTACTATCGTGGTCTCCGCGAATGGCCAGCAATCCCAGGCTATCTCCGCGACACCTGCCTCACAGCCCAAGACAACTTCAAGCATGTGCTTGAGTATTTTAGGATAGCGTATGAGGGGTAATCCGTATGCAAGATTGATGATCCAAATATTTCCGATCTAATTTACAACAAGAAAGGCGACAGCAATAAGTTGTCACCTTTCTGTTTTTCTCTAATTGGCTCTTTAGAAAGCTAAAATTCCGAATGCAAAGGATTAATATTCCCAATCCTCGCTATCATCAATGGCATCTTCATCTGCATCGTATGAAGGGCATTCTGAATCATCCTCATCCCAAGCTGCATCAGGAAAGTAATCATCCTCATGACAAGTACACCACCAATCACCATTTCTTTTTTGTCTAGCGTGCGTACAACAATTGCAGGCACCGCTGAGCCAGTCTGAAACGTATCCCATTATTTTAAAATTTTGTGCCCTTGGACTTACAGAGCAGTTATGTAATACACCATATAGCGTAGTCCATCACGCTTGTGCTGAATTGATTAAAAACCTAGTTGTTTTGCAATCTTTGTTCTTAGATAATTTAAAGTTACCCCATAAAAGCTCCACATCCGTCATCTTCATCGTTCCAATCAGGATCGTTGCTTCCAGGAAACATTCTTTCGTACTCTTCTTGAGGGTCATACTCAATGCAATCCTCATCTTCATCTTGGTAAAAATCTTGATCTTGTTTCATCATATATAATAACCTACAAGCTTCAGAACTCGGCATTTTCTTTTATAGTTTTCCGTATATAAACAAGAAAGGCGTAGAAGCTTTCTGCCACTACACCTATTCAAAAGGTATCGCCAAACACCTGCATGGAGGTGAGTGGTTGAAGAAAATACAACTACGCCGTTAAGGTATGTTATTCAAGTAATACCTAAACGGTTGCCCTACACTAATCGAAAAAGAAATGAGGGAAACGCACATATATATCATTATACATATACGGACAATCCCACTTCTCTTAACGAAAAGTGAGGGGCTGCTTGCTGCAAATCCTCCATTCTTTAAATTTGGCGATTTTATTGAATAGGATAGCAACTATATGCCAATCTTGTGACAAGGGAGTATCCCTTAATCGGCGGTAAAGTTAATAATAAACTTTGAAATACAGCCCCTCTTCGTTGCATTTTCTTCATTATTTAAGGAAAAAAGGGCTTTTCAGACGGAAAAGTACGCGTATTCTTGGCATTTTGTCAAGCACATTTGAACATTTGGGTGCATTCAAAACTCTGATATAAAAGCGAATGAAATAAAATCTTGACGAGAGTTTATTGCAAACTGGCTTGCTTTTTTGCTATCATTGATGTAAAAAAAGCAAAAATATTTGGTGGTTATGAGATAATTATGTAATTTTGCATTATGTAATTTTGCATAATTACCATAACTGTTAGGCAATGGATAGATATTTCAACCCCTTCGTAATAGGAAAATATGCAGGCAAGGAGTATTTCTGCGACCGCGTAGAAGAGACGAAACTACTTAAGCATCATCTTGAGAACGGACGTAATGTGACCATTATGTCTGAGCGCCGCATGGGCAAGACAGGTCTTATTGAGCACACCTTTACCAATGCCCTGAAGGAAGACGATTACTATACTTTCATTATTGATATATACACGGCAAAGAATCTGCGAGAGATGGTGTGCCTGTTAGCCAACGAGATCTTCAAAAAGATTGTTCGTAAGCAGTCATTATTGGCAAAACTTACGCAGATAGTCCAGTCACTAAAGACCACGATAAAATACAACGGCATCACGGGTGAGCCTGAGGTGGAATTCGGACTTGGTGAGATTGTGACACCCGAGTTGACCCTTGATGAACTTTTCGCTTACATGGAACAAGCCGATAAGCCTTGTATCGTTGCCATTGATGAATTTCAGAAAATCACGGACTTTGACGAGGACAACATCGAAGCAATACTCAGAACCAAGATACAGCACCTACGTAACACCCAGTTTGTCTTTGCCGGCAGTGAGCGGCATTTGCTTGAGGGAATATTCAATGATTCTTCTCGTCCATTCTACAATAGTGTTGTATTCATGCAATTGCTACCCATAGACCGGAAGGAGTATCTGGAGTTCTGCAAAAGACTCTTTGCAGAGAACAACAAGGAGGTACAGGAGGATTTCGTTAATGGTGTTTACGATTACTTCAACGGTGTAACATGGTATATGCAGCTGTCTATGAATGAGGCATTCTCATTGACATTGCCAAAGTCAAGCATCGGAATCCAACAGCTACAAACAGTATTAACGCATATGGTTGACACCAAACGCTTTACCTTTGAGGATAAATATGCTTCGCTAACAGAGAAGCAAAAAGCTGTCATAAAGGCAATGGCAAATGAATATCCATCAGAAGTGTCCCCTACAAGCAAGGACTTTATCCTTCGCCATAACTTAAAGACAGCCAGCAGTGTGCAAACGGCGATGAAGGGTTTGATGGACAAGGGTATCGTAAACGAGTGGCGAGGTAACAAGCGTATCACTGACCTATTGTTCGTGCTATGGCTGAAAAAATTCTAATTTAGAAATCAAAAATGAACTATCTGAAAGGAATGGAAAAAGGCGGCATGTCGTAATTGACACGCCGCCTTTGGTATTATAGGGCCTTTAGCCTTTTGCTTTTAGCCTTTTGCCTCAAGCAGAGCACACGCTCTGCTTGAACTATTTATCGTAATCCTGCCATGCCTTGATCTGGATGTCGCCCTGCTTCATTGTGCAGAATGCATTGATGAATGCCTGAGCGAGACGAGCGTTGGTCATGAGAGGGATGTTATGGTCGATGGCACCACGGCGAATCTTGTAGCCGTTAGTGAGCTCGCGCTTAGTCTGGTTCTTAGGAACGTTGATGATGAGGTCGAAGACGTGGTTAGAGATGAGATCCATAACCTTGTTGTCGCCTTCCTCGTCTGGCCATGCTACGACTGTTGCCTCTACGCCGTTCTCCTGGAGGAACTTGGCAGTGCCGGCAGTAGCGTAGATAGTGTAACCGTTCTTGACGAGCTTCTGTGCTGGCTCGAGGAGCTGTACCTTACCCTTAGCGCCGCCTGAAGAGAGGAGGATGTTCTTCTTAGGGAGTGAGTAGCCTGTAGCGATGAGAGCGTTGAGGAGTGCTTCTTCAACAGAATCGCCGAGACAACCAACCTCACCAGTAGATGACATGTCAACACCGAGAACAGGGTCTGCGTTCTGGAGACGAGCGAACGAGAACTGAGAAGCCTTAACGCCGATGCGGTCGATGTCGAACTCGCTCTTGTCAGGACGAGAGTACTCAGCACCGAGCATGATCTTAGTGGCAGTCTCAATGAAATTGCGCTTGAGAATCTTTGATACGAATGGGAACGAACGAGACGCGCGGAGGTTACACTCGATAACCTTGAGCGAGAGGTTCTTGGCGAGGAACTGGATGTTGAATGGACCAGAGATGTTGAGCTCCTTGGCAATGGCACGAGCAACCTGCTTGATCTTGCGAACAGTAGAGAAGTAGATGTGCTGTGCAGGGAACATCATTGTAGCGTCGCCAGAGTGAACACCAGCGTACTCAACGTGCTCAGAGATAGCGTATTCAACGATCTCGCCCTTGTCGGCAA
>JAKSLL010000171.1 GCA_024401215.1 Bacteroidaceae bacterium | reverse complement strand
CCTTGTTGCCGAAAAATGCTGATAATATTGCGTTGAAATTCATATCGAGTTTTAATGTATTCTTTTTTTAAGCACTATTTGACTGCAAAAATAATATTTTTTTTTCAAATATGCGAATAATTCTGTGATTATTTGAGTGAATGGTATGTATTTATTACATAAACCTTGAAAAACAGGCCTTATTTTGACCTAGAACAATGGCAATGATTTACAACCGTTCGGTGCTCGAATACGTAACGACTTTGATATGGTTGGTGCAATTCTATCTGTGCTTACAACTGTCTCCACATGGCCTGCTTTTATTCCTGCTCCGTAGAAGATGATTGGGAATATTACAGCCGATGGGGTAGGGTTGAATTTCTCTCCTGTGTTCTCGTTGACAATCTGCCAACCTGGTGCAACCTCACATGTGATATCTCCTGACAAGGTCAGGCTGTATCCGTTTCTTATCTTCAGCAGATTCTCGTTGGTTGATGAGAGAATGTTCTCTGATGTCTGAATATCCCTTATGCCTTCACTCAGGAAGAGGAAGTCACGTGAACGCTTCAGAATCTCTGAAAGACTCAGCTGCTGTTGCTCTATAAGCTTGTGGTTGAGGTAGATCTGGTTATGATATACGGCATCAACATACTGTCCTTTGCCATAGACGTTGGAAAGGTACATGTTGAGCAGATTTGCTGTTCTGTTGATGTAGAATGTGCCAGAAGGTATGCCATATTTGTCATAGTCAACATCCTCGATTTCTGAGTAGCCTGTTGATGACAAAACGTAAAGCACTTGTCCCTTGCCAATACGGCTGTCAAGTGTCTCTATTATGCGATTTAGCTCGTGATCGAGTCGCATGTATGTGTCTTGAAGCTCGGTTCTGTTGCTCGAAAGAATGCTCTCAAGAGGCTTGCCAGCATAGTATTGGATGCATAGCAAGTCTGTCACATCGTCAGTTCCAAGTCCGTTGTCTTTCTGACACTTTAGTGCCTGAAGCGAAATTTCCTCGTTTACGAGTGCACTTCGCTTGAAATCAATAAACTTTCTCTCTCCTGTGAATGGGTGCGAGAATGACTTTTGCATGCCTTCTCCCATGAAGAGGCTCAATGTCTCTCCAAGACCACTCAGAGGCGACCATTTCAGGTGCTTTATCTTGTCGGCAATAGGGAAATTTGCGGTTACTCCCATTGCCCAAGGATCTGATGCTAATGCATATGCATTTGTTGTTGTCCAACGACCTGTGTTATCGTCAATCCAAAGTGCCAGATCACCTGCGTGACCAGCGCTTATGATAGCTGCATCTCGCTCAGGACCAATACTATACACCTTCGACATGCCGTTGGTGAAAACCTTAAGCTCATCACCAATTGTTGTGGTCATCAGGTTCTTTGCAGAAGCGGCATCACGACCTTGTGCGGCCTTGACGCTCTTGTCTTCTGTACAGCCAGTTCTGCGAAGTGACTTACGGTCAATCCATGAGTTGCTTACAATTCCATTATAATAAGGAGTTGCACCCGAAACGATTGTTGCGGTAGCAGAAGAACGGTCGGCTGGGAAGTAGTCGTTTACGGCTTTCTCATACACTAAACCGTCTTTCATCAGGCGCTTGAATCCACCTTCGCTATAGAAAGAACTGAATATCTGGAGATAGTCGGAACGCAACTGGTCGATGGTTATATTCACCACCAGTTTTGGCAATCCGCTCTCCTTCATTTGCGCCATAGCCTCATTAGCACACATACTCGCTATGAGCATGGCAGTCAAATATCTGTATATGCTATATGAATTTTTCATTCTTTTATGTTGTTTTCTTTTCTTTCTTCGATGCTACTTCGAGATGCTGATATTTCATCCTTACCAATATTCTTATCAGCAAAGCTAATGCCAAAATGTTCATTCCGTCAGCATAAACCTGAACAAAATTTCCAAGGAAGAAGATTCCTATCATTGCAAAAGCCGCATGCCATCTGTATTTCCACTTTGTCCATGGTGACATCAGAGCAAGCCATAGTGGGTTCAAAACGAGAATCTGAAGGTTCACCTGAACATATGGATGCTGGCTGAATATCATGATGAAAAGCACAAGGCCGAGGATTCCGCAGATGCAGAAAAGTGTGGCATCAGCGCCTTTGATGCGCTTGGAACCTTTTCTGTGCTCGTACAAAGTCCATCCTATAACAATGATAAGTACGATTATGTTGCAAGTCAATAATGAGACTGGGACGTCTGGCATTGGCTCAAACTGTGGTTCTCCTGCTTGTATGAGCCAGAAAGCACTATCAACAAGCGCTACCTGCTGGCCGTTTGCTCTTGTTATGGTTGCAGAATCGAAATCTTCAGATAGGACTTCAGGCAGGAATTGACGCTCGGAATGGGTCGCGTTTTTGTCTGCTCTCAATCCAATGAGAAGGTCATCTCCAGCCTTGCACCAGTCGTAACCGTTTGTTTTCCAATGGAGAAGGTCGCGAACGCTAACCTTGCCTTCCTGATAGGTTGTCTCCTTGTAGTTTACCTTGCCATCGATGTTGTTTACGATGATGTCTCGTGGTCTTGTAGTGCAGTTGTCATAGACATAGTTGTAGCGATACACTCGGTTCTCCGGACGGAAATTCTCTTCCAGAGCCTTCATGATGCGCTCTTTCTCTGCGTCGGTCAGATTGATTCTCTGCTGATAGATGCCACTTCCGTAATATTCGTATTCTCTCATGAAATACTCAATCGGAACTATAGCCATCGTATAATCGGTAAGACCGAAGATGAAGTTCATGGAGAAATTTTTCTGAGACGTGTCGAACACACCCCAGTTTACGGCAATATCCAATCCTCGCTCATCATCTTTTACTCTTATGGCAGAATGACCATAAAGACTATAGATTTGAGCGTGCGGTTGGCAAGTTAACAAACTAATCTCTGTCTTAGCTGACGCTTTAATTGTAAAAAGTGTCAAAAAGACCACGATTGTCGTGTAAAAATATACTATATTTCGTTTCACGATGCAAAAATAACTTTAATTTATCACATTTCATGCAGTTATTTCATTTTTTTTCAATAATTTTGCACGCTGTAATCAAAATTAGGACAAAAAACATATAAATGAAGAAAATATTTGCTGCATTGAGCATTGCTTTGCTCGCAACTCCAGCTTTGGCTCAGAGTGGAACAAACTCACCATATTCGCAGTTCGGACTTGGCGTGCTCTCAGATCAGGGTAATAGTCTAAATAGAGGCATGAACGGTGTCGGTCTTGCCCTTCGTCCACATAATCAGTTGAATTATCTCAACCCTGCTTCTTATTCTGCAATCGATTCTCTCAGCTTTGTTTTTGATGCTGGTCTTTCACTTCAGATGACCAACTTCAAAGAGGGTGGTGTGAGTAAGAATGCGAATAATGCAAACTTTGAATATGTTGTTGGCGGATTTCGTGTCGCTCGCAACTTCGGTGTAGCCTTTGGTGTACTTCCTGTTACTAATATTGGATATAATTACTCTTCTGTTGGTAAGGTTTCCCGTGAGTATGAAGACGTAACAACAGCCTATTCAAATACATATTATGGTACTGGCGGCCTTCATCAGGTGTTCCTTGGCGTTGGCTTCTCTCCAATCAAAGGCCTCTCTATTGGTGTGAATGGTGGATACCTTTGGGGTGAACTTGATCGTTCTATCACTAATTCATATACTGACAAGTCTATAGGAAGTCTTACTAAGAGTCGTTATTGCTCAATAGCTAATTACAAGTTGGATTTCGGTCTTCAGTATGAGTATATGCTGAATGACAAGGATCGTCTTGCTATTGGTGCAACCTATGGCCTTGGTCATAGTCTTAAGGCTGATCCAACAATGCTTGTCGTTAATTCTAACTCTCAGACATCTATTGCAGATACCACTAAGTACGTTGCATACGATGGTATAGACCTTCCAACACAGATTGGTGTAGGTTTGTCATACTCACATGGAACGAAGTGGACAGCTGGCATTGACTATAGTCTTCAGCAGTGGTCAAAGGCTAAATTCCCAATGGAAAAGAACGTAAACGGCCAGATGATGTATGTACCTACAAGCGATTTGTACCAGGATCGTCATAAGATCAATGCCGGACTTGAGTACTGTCAGAATACAGAAGGTCGTAGCTTCGGTTCGCGTATTCGTTATCGTGTAGGTGCAAGCTATGCTACTCCTCATCTTAAGATAAATGGTCAGGACGGTCCAAATGAGATTTCTGTTAGTGCAGGTGTCGGAATTCCAATCGTAAATTCCATCAACAACCGTTCTGTTCTTAACGTAAGTGCACAATGGGTTCGTAGTGATGCCAAGAACTTCATTACTGAAAACACATTCCGTATTAATGTAGGCTTCACATTCAACGAGCGCTGGTTCGCTAAGTGGAAGTTCGATTAAACGAGGCTTTGGTTCCGTTGCAGCTCCAATCCAACTCCAATCCAGTTCCAATTCAGCTCCAATCGAACTCCTATTCGGAATTGGAGGGAAATGGGAATTACATAGGAATTA
>JAKSLL010000170.1 GCA_024401215.1 Bacteroidaceae bacterium | reverse complement strand
CACTCAGAAATCAGAGATAAAATCTCAAGTTTCAAAGGATTCAGAGATAGTTCTGATGACAACATTATAAAAGAATACAGTTATGACAAAGAATATTTTCAGCTTGATCGCAATCGCAGTTATTGGCACAAGCACAGCAATGGCAAAGACTAACGTAATAGTTGACCGTAACGCTCACATGGCAGCTCCTACTACAACTATCGTGACTACCACCACCCAGACTATCAAGCCTAACGGCACTAAGGTGGTGACCACCACAACAACAAAGACCGTGACAACGGGTACAAAGGTAGTTAAGCCTCAGCCTAAGAATCATAAGCATACCTGCAACCACAAGCACTCTCGCGGCACTTGCAAGGCATGCAAGAATACTCCTCACAGAAAATAACATTGCAACTATTCAATATATCTCCCACTCCTCACCTGCCAGGAAACTGGTCAAGGTGGGGAGTTCTTTTTACATAATGGTGCTGATTACGCGCTTTTGTAATGACAAAAACTAAAACTCTACACCCAAACGTAGCAATGCTGCGGAATGAAAATGGCTATCTGTTGAGATAAGATGAACAGCTGGCTGAATATGAACATGATTGGAAATGCCAATCTTCATGGTAAGCTCCGTTGCAAACTCATCACTATCAGCAAAACGGGCATAGTCAGAAAAAAGCCCTAACTCACAACCCTTCCATGAATATCTGCCGCCAAGACCAAAGAAATCTGTACAGAAAGATGAGGAACCGAATGCATGAGAGTAATCGGCAATAAGAGATAGATTATCGGAAAGACGCTGCTCTGCGTATGTCCATAGCGCCGAGCCAAACTGGCGACCTGTAGCCTCATCACCGTATCCATTACGCCCACACGCACCGAGGAAATAGCTGCTGCCCTTATGCTGATACTCTATCTGCGCAAGACCAAATAATCCGTCATTCTTCGGACAGAAACGAAAGACATTCTCACGACCTGCGAAACGGTTGTGTCCAAGACCATTATATAATGATCCCTGGACGATGATACAACTCTCTCCTGCGCTCAATGGCTGCTCATATCTATAATGAACACCTACCGAAGCCAATGGATAATTGGCTATAGGATAATTGGCACTCAAGGTTGGGAAGATGCCGCATGAACTATTGGTGAAAAGTGAAGTCAGATCACTTGCAAAGTAATCCTCATTCATGTTGCGTACGCCCAGAAAGAGAGTATTCCTTTGGTCTATCTCCCAGTGTATTCCGCAGACAGAGAGAGTCAATAGGGTGTTGTCAGCATCCAAATTCGAGAATGTCTGCAAATCCTCACCAATACTCTCCTCGCTTGTCATATACGTGCTTAATGTGGAGATATCGAGCGAGATATCCCCATTTATAGGTATGCATGTATGCAAGCGTAGAACATTAGCGAAATTGACTTTTCCTGAATTTGCAAACTGCATTTCGGTGGTAAGTTCCCCACCCCACTCTATCTTCCTTGTTTCTGCATCGCCTTCCTGAGCCCTTATATCGAGCTTTACGCAAAGGAAAGCAAGCAAAAGCATCATTCTTGCTGTCTTGTACACTATTTCTTCTATTTATCATGCAAAGCGACATTCTGCCATCGAATTGCAAGTGCAAAGGTACATTATTTTTCTTTTCCCTGCAATACCCACAAGTAGGTACTTATACCTAAAAGTGATTAATATGTTGTCAACCAAAAACTGATAGTCACAAAATATGTGAAAAAAGTCTGTAATACAAAAAAAATCAGTAACTTTGTTCTCAAATAATAACTTTAGATATGGCTTGCACAACAGACTACATAGACTTTGTCTGCTCACAAATTGAGGGTGTGGGCGTGATACGTACAAGAAAGATGTTTGGAGACTGGTGTATCTACATCGACGAGAAACCAGTCATCCTTGCGTGTGATAATATTTGCTATGTGAAGATGCTTCCTGAGATAGCTGACTTGATGAAAGATGCCTGCACAGGCTTTCCTTACGATGGTGCAAAAGAGCATTATATTCTTGATATTGAGCATAGAAACGAGGCTATCAGCGTCATCAGGGTGTTGCTGCCTTTGATTCCTTATCCAAAGAAGAGAAAGAAATGAAACAAAGGCTTTTCTATCTCATAGCTATCATCGTGCTCATTGTTATTGGTCTCTCCTCACGAAAAATATCTTTCATACCAGCCGAGACAGGTGACGGACTTTGGGCAATGGCTCTACTCTGCTTCTTACGCTTTATCTTCATAAAGAATAAGTTGGAGAATATTGCCATCATTACCCTTGCCATCTCTTTTGCCGTGGAGTTCTCACAACTCATAAGATGGGAATGGCTGACTGCTTTCCGCTCAACATTCATCGGTCACATGTTGCTCGGACAAGGCTTCGTATGGTGGGATTTGCTTGCCTACACCATCGGTGTGGCCGTGATGTATCTTGTTGCTAAGGCATACGAAAGGAGGTAGATATCTACTTCATTTCCAATGAATAGCTCTTGCCTCTATCTGCCTCGATTTTAAGGTTGGTATTGCTCTCGATGATAGGTTTGATACGACGGATAAGGGTATAGAGAGTATCATTTGCATCTGGTTTCTTGGGCCAGAGACGATCGCAGATTTCCTGTCTGGTGAGTGTGTGTTCTTCTGCCTTGAGGAACATCTCCATAAGCGTGTGCTGCATAGGTGTGAGGTGGATTCGCTCACCAGAAACGGTGTGGAATCTATCATTATTAAACACAAGACCTCCATAGGTGATGCCCTGAACAGCGAGTTCTGGTTTACGATGGCGGATGTATAGAGTACTGCCAAGAAGCCACAAGATGCCTACAGCCATAAGCGACATGGATGCTCGCTGATCGGAAAGCATAAGGATAGTGATGAAATCGCAGTTTGCCTCAGCGATGATTTCTGTCTCATGACGATTTCCCTTGCGAACGGTACGCATTGCGAGGCATGCTGTATCTTTCAATTCTGCAATGGTGATGTTATTGCGATAGCAGCGGATAGTATCAGCCGAAACAACATCACAGTTCATCTGGTATCTGGTAAGTGCAAGAGCCTTGTTCACGTCTTCATCGATACGCGAACTTGCTGTCTTGTAACTGGTAAAACCTGAGAACAATGCTGAAAGCATTACGAAAAGGAAAAGGGTTATAGGTAGTTTCTTCATCGTCGTTATAATATTGTTTCTGGTGCAAAGGTAAGGATAATTGATGAGGAAAACGAAAGCATACTACTTAAAAAAGATTAAATCCAATCACTTATTCACATCATATTAAAGAATGAATTGCATGATTTGTTGGTTTTTTGTGGAAAAATAATTAATTTTGCAACTCAAATTGCATATCGTTACAACAAAAAATGAAAGAATCACGTAATTCGTTCAGCGGTTCGCTGGGTTTTGTACTTGCTTCAGCTGGCAGTGCCGTAGGCTTGGGCAACATCTGGCGTTTCCCTTATCTTGCAGCAAGAGACGGTGGCGGACTTTTCCTCCTCCTCTACATACTTCTTGCCGTTACTTTCGGCTTCACACTCCTCATTACTGAGGTGGCTATAGGCAGACGTTCACGCCAGGGACCACTGACCGCCTATAAGTTCTTCCATAAGAAATGGGCATTCATCGGAATTCTCTCGTTCATAGTACCTTACATCATCTATCCTTACTATTGCGTGATAGGTGGTTGGGTGCTGAAATATCTCACTACATACGCAACATTCAATGCCACCGAACCTGTGGCTGACGGCTATTTCAGCAACTTCATCTCCGATCAATGGTCACCACTTATCTATATGGCTGTCTTTGCCGTTCTCTGCTTCTACGTGGTGTATCGTGGTGTAGAGAAAGGTATTGAGCGCTACTCACGCATCATCATGCCTATCTTACTGCTTATGGTGGTGGCTATCTGCCTGTACTCGCTCACAATATCTCATACTGATGCTAATGGAGTGACTCGTACCGGACTTCAAGGTGCGGCTGTGTATTTCATACCTAACTTTGACGGAATCACCGTGAAGAAATTCATGATGATAGCGCTTGATGCCACTGGTCAGCTCTTCTACTCACTCTCTATCGCAATGGGTATCATGGTGACCTATGGTTCGTATATGAAACGTAGTGTGAATCTGGGTAAGGCGGTCGATAGAATCGAGATTTTCGACACTTCTATCGCTATCCTTGCTGGTATGATGATTATTCCTGCCGTATATGTTTTCATGGGTACAGAAGGCATGGGAGCAGGCCCTGGACTTATGTTCGTAGCTCTTCCAAAGGTATTCGATTCTCTTGGCTCATTTGGCCCGATTTTCGGACTTGTCTTCTTCCTCACCGTGACATTTGCGGCTCTCACAAGTGCTGTGTCAATCCTTGAGGCAACGGTGGCAAGCTTTATGGATAAGTTCCATTGGAGCAGACGCAAGGCTGTTATCACGATGTCGGCAACAGGCTTCGTATGGTCGGTTATCGTATGTCTTGGCTATAACATTTTCTATTTTGAGTACACGCTTCCAAACGGTGCTGTAGCTCAGATTCTCGACATCTTCGACTATATAAGCAACAATGTGCTGATGCC